>JACQZL010000273.1 GCA_016213865.1 Candidatus Rifleibacteriota bacterium | reverse complement strand
GCGGGTCTGTCCTTCGACACGCGGCCTGACGGCCGCTGCTCAGGATGCACGGGCACCCGCCACCACCAGTTCACCCATGAGCTGCGAGCGCACCCTACGAGCAAAAAGACCTTCACCAGAGGCCATTCAGCGAGTATAATGGGGGACTTCGCACGAGGCCTGCCGACGCAGGGACCTCTGCCGTGTCCGCCCCACGCCGCCGATGGGCCAGGCGTGGGTGAGGCGCTCGATTGGTTCGTTGATGGCGTGGCCGTGATTCGCGGACGTCAGGAAAGGAGACTGGCAAGATGGAGTATTACCGCACGATGGTCGACAAGAAGACCGGAGAGCGCTACGTGGCGGTCTCCCGCCGGGGTGTCCGCATCAGGGAGAACCCCATTCTCAACAAGGGCTCGGCCTTTACCGAGCAAGAAAGGCAAGAGCTGGGCCTGCTGGGCATCCTCCCTCCGAAAGTCTCCACGATCCACGAGCAACTCACCCGCGTCCGTGGCCATTTCGTGACCAAGACAGCCGCCCTGGACAAGTTCATCTATCTGGGCTCGCTCCAGGACCGCAACGAGACGCTGTTCTATCGCTTCCTCCTCGAGAACATCGAAGAGCTCTTGCCCATCGTCTACACGCCGGTCGTGGGCGAAGCGTGCCAGAAGTTCAGCCACATCTATCGCCGGGCCCGGGGCGTCTACATCACTCCCGACGACGTCGACCGCATCGACACGATCCTCGAGAACGTGGATCGGGGCGACATACACGTCATCGTGGTGACGGACAACGAGCGCATCCTCGGGCTGGGCGACCAGGGCGCCGGCGGCATGGGAATCCCCATCGGCAAGCTCACGATCTACACCTCCGCGGCGGGCCTTCATCCCGGCCGGACACTGCCCATCAGCCTCGACGTCGGCACCGACAACCGGGCCCTCCTCGAGGACCCGATGTACCTGGGCGTCCGCAGACCCCGCCTGCGCGGCGCCGAGTACGACCGACTGGTCGAGGCTTTCGTGAAGGCCGTCCGGAAACGATGGCCGAAGGTCCTGCTCCAGTGGGAGGACTTCGCCAACACGAACGCCTTCCGCCTGCTCAACACCTACCGGGACAAGCTCTGCACCTTCAATGACGACATCCAGGGCACCGGGGCCGTCGCGCTGGCCGGGCTCATCGCGGCTGCTCGCGCCAAGCGAGAGCGCATGTCCGATCAGACGATCGTCTTCCTGGGTGCCGGCGAAGCCGCCAGTGGAATCGCAGCCCAGATCGTTGACCTCATGGTGCGCGAAGGCACGCCGGACGACGAAACCAGGCGCAAGCTCTGGTTCGTCGACAGCAAGGGCCTGGTCCTGCACGGCGACCGCAAGCTCGCCGAGCACAAGGAACGCTGGGCCCGCGACGCCGGCGAAGTGGCCAAGTGGCAAGTCAGGGACCGCAAGGCGATCTCCCTCCACGAGGTGGTGTGTCACACCCATCCCACCATCCTGTGCGGCACTTCCGGGACGCCTGGCACGTTCACCGAAGAGGTGATCCGCGAGATGGCCCGCCACTGCAAGCAGCCCGTCATCCTGCCGCTTTCCAACCCGACCTCCAAGGCCGAGTGCACCCCTGCTCAGGCCTACGCCTGGACGGGCGGCGGCTGCTTCGTGGCCACCGGCAGCCCGTTCGAGCCGGTGGTCCAGAACGGCAAGAAGTACCGGATCGGCCAAGCTAACAACGCGTTCATCTTCCCCGGCGTCGGCCTGGCCTGTGTCTCTACTCAGGCACGCCACGTCTCGGACGGCATGTTCCGCGCCGCCGCCGAGGCGCTCGCCGGGGCCGTCACCGACGGTGACATCGCCGAGGGCTCCCTCTACCCGCCGGTTTCTCGCATCCGCGAGATCTCTCGCAAGGTCGCGGTCGCGGTCGCCAAGGAAGCGGTCAGCACCGGGTGTGCCGACGCCTGCCCACCGGAGCAGGTCGCCGATCGGGTCGAGAACGCCATGTGGTATCCGGACTACCTGCCGTACCGCTACGAGCCGCAGGACTGACAGCGGCAGGCCCGGGGGACACTTCCCGCCGCTTCCCAGGTGCGAATTCGGGCGCGTGCCAACTCGAGGCCACTTTCCGGACAGTCGACTCCGTCACCCCCGCGAAAGCGGGGGTCCAGAAATTCTGTAGCCATCAGGACTCCTGGATTCCCGCCTTCGCGGGAATGACGTCCGATCGGTGCCCGCGTTGGCGCCGCGGAAGCGGCGGTTTTCATGGTCCGGTTGCGGGTGCCGGCGGGAAGAGGAACTCTCCCCCGGGATCGTGTGCGCGCCTGTGGGCGAGCCCCACGGCCCGGCTCTGGACTGCGTAGCAGTACGAGCACCCCAGGGTGCAGGTGTCGTAGGCCCCGATGTCCTTCGAGCGGAAGCATCCGCACTCCTTGCGGTGTGGCTTCGCCTCGGCCTCGATCGTCCGGCCCGCGACGGCCGAGAGCCGGCGCGGGTCGATGCACGAGGCGTCAGCCACGCCCGGCAACAGCAGCCAGCGCTGGGCGCAGAGCGACAGTCGCAGTCCGTGCTCTCGCGCCACGGCGGCCAGGTCCACCAGCAGCGAACGCTTCTCGTCGTCGGGCGGGTCCCACCACACGAAGGGCAACCTGGAGGCCGCTCCGTCCAGGTTGCGCCGAGTCTTCTGATAGACCTGGGCGAAGCTGACGACGACCTCGTCCGTGACGCCTTCCATCGCCGCTGCCAGGCGACCGAAGTTGGCCAGGTGCCAGGCCGCGGTGGTCAAGCTCGAAAAGACGATCGGGTCGTACCGCCAGACGACCACCGCCGGGCCGTAGCGGGCGCGGACCCGGCTCAGCAGGCGAACGGACCGCTCCGGCGGAGGTACGGACGTCTCGAGCGCCCGGGGATACCCCGTCATCGTCTGCGTCACCACGAACGGTACGCCGGTCGCCGCCACCTCCTCGAGAGCCTCCGCGAAGGGCGTGAGGTTCCGCGTCCAGAAGACGAAGCCATCGACCTCGGGCCCCGTCAGCGACACTGTCGAGACCTGGCCGCCGTACGGGTTCCGGACCCGACAGAACCCGGCCTTGAGCCGGTTCCGGAACCACTCGCCGTAGAGCGCCGGGATGTCGGTCTTGTAACTGGCGGAGACGATCACGCAGCCGATCCTACCGCCGGCGGTGAGGGCGTGAGGGCCTGGGCCCCGGAGCTACCGCATCACTGCTGGTTCAGGCCTTCGTACGTCGGCGACCAGCGCCACTCCGTGCGGCCAAACGTCGGGGGCTTGGGCTGCGGCAGCAGGTCGAGGGCCTTGAGGTAGGCTCGCGCCGAGATCTGGAACTCGAGGCAGTTGCTGATGGCCGACTCCCCGCCATTGTCCTTCACGCCGTGGAAGGCCGTCAGGAGCCGGAACGCGTGGTCCTTCATCTCCGGGCTGTTCACCGACGCGACGGGCAGCATCGAGAGCGCGGCTCCCAGCTCCGGGGAGGCCTCGCGGATCGGCCTGGAGAGGGCCGAACTGTAGGCGGCCAGTTCGTCCCTCGAGCGCTCCTGGGAGCCGCCCGTCGCGTACTGCTTGCTCACCTCGTCCATCTGCTGGAACAGCACGAGCAGGGTCTTGCTGACACCGCGTTTGAACATGACCTCGCCGATGCTCTGGGCAAGCAGCGAATCACACGACAGGACGAAGGCCAGAAGCGCTGTCAAGAGATGGGATGTTCTCACGGCTCGACTCCTAAAAAGGTGCTCTTCCCGGTGCCCGACACCTGGCATACTACCACGAAAGTTGCGGAGCTCAAAGCGCGGGACTCACGCGGGTGCGTGTCCCGTGGGTGGCCCCCCCTTGCAGGAGAAACCCAGAGACGCAGAGACACAGAGGCACAGGGGGAGCTTCCTCTGCCTCGCTCGCAGGCGCCGCGACCCCTCGAGTCTCCCTCGTCTTGTCATCCGATGGACGTCGCCACTCACGGTCTCTCTTTCTCTGCGGCTCTGCGGCTCCGTGTCTCTGTGTCGAGGAGTCAAGCCAGGGCCTTCCCAAACAGGCGTGGGACCACCTACGAGACATGCAGCCACTTCACGCGGGCGCGAACGCCGATCGCGAGGAGGAGCAGTACTGGTAATGGCCGGACGGGCCGAGCTGGAGGCATGATGCGCAGGAACATCGAGATCAAGGCACGATTGAGCGACCCCGATGGCGCGCGCCGAGTCGTGCTGGCGCTGGGAGCGCGCTCCGACGGACTGCTCGATCAGACCGACCACTACTTCGAGGTCAGCGCGACGGGCGAAGAGCGTCTCAAACTGCGCCTGGTCTCCGGCCGGCCAGGGGAGCTCGTTCGCTACCGCAGGCCCGAATCCGCCGCCATCCGTACGAGCGACTACGAGATCGTGCCTGTCCAGAACCAGGACGAACTGGCCCGTTTGGTCGGAGACCGGCCTCTCCTGGTAACCGTTCGCAAGCTCCGGGAGCTTCTCTGGCTCGATAACGTCCGCATCCACTTGGACCGCGTGGAGCGACTCGGCAGTTTCATCGAGTTCGAGGCACTCGTGGACGCCGAGCACGACGAGGCCGCCTGCCATCTGGAGGTTCGCGAGCTGTTGGCGGCCCTCGGCCTCCATGAATCGGAGCTGCTGCAGACCTCCTACTCGGACCTGCTGATGGCAATTCCGTCGCGTCCGTCGCCTGACCTCCGATGAGTTGGCTCTAGGCCGACGGACAGCGCTCCATCCCTGCCCGCTCGAGCAGCCAGACCATCGGGCACCAGTTGGTGAAGGCCGACTGAAACAGGTTCAGCCCGACAAAGGCCGTGAACCCGAGCCAGTAGGGGCTGTGGACGACAGTCAGCGCGGTGCTGGCCATGACGAACGTACCTGCGATGAGCCTCAGGGCCCTTTCGATTTTCACGATAACTCTCCTCTCGGACGCCGCCCGGCCCACCTGAGCTCTCGAGGTCGACGTCCACTCACCTGGTGAGAGCCTCGCCGGCTCCGGAGGATTCGGCGAGCTCGAGAGATCCCGGGGGACGCGCGGGGACCCGCAACCACCGATTCGATTGCGAACCGCGAACGCTAGCTCTTGCGCTCGCTCAGGTAGTAGAGCACCGGCACGGCCATCCGGGACAGGAGTGTCGAGGCGACTTCGCCCGCGATGAGCGAGATCGCCAGCCCCTGGAAGATGGGGTCGAACAGGATGACGCCAGACCCGACGACCACGGCCGAGGCTGTCAACAGCATGGGCCGGAAGCGGACCGCCCCCGCGTCGACGACGGCTTCGGCCAGGGGCATCCCTTCCTGGCGCCGCAACTGGATGAAGTCGACGAGGATGATCGAGTTGCGGACCACGATCCCCGCGCCGGCAATGAAGCCGATCATCGACGTGGCGGTGAAGAAGGCGCCCATCAGCCAGTGCGCTGGCAGGATGCCGATCAGCGAGAGCGGGATCGGCGTCAGGATGACCAGCGGCGTCTTGAAGGACTGGAACCAGGCGACGACCAGCATGTACATCAGGACCATCACGGCGGCGAAGGCCAGACCGAGGTCGCGGAAGACCTCGTAGGTGATGTGCCATTCGCCGTCCCATTTCATCGAGAGCTTCTCGGTCATGAACGGCTGGCTGGCCGCGAAGCGCTCCAGTTCGTGGCCCCCGGGCAGCTTCAACTTGTCCAGCTCTCGCTCCAGAGCCAGTATGGCGTAGACGGGGCTCTCGACCTCTCCGGCGACGTCTCCGGTCACGTAGACGACCCGCTTGAGGTTCTTGCGGTAGATGTAAGGGACCTCCGTCGTCGTGCGCATCTGCGCCAGTTCCGAGAGCGGCACCATCCGACCCGAGGCGCTGGCGACGGCCAGTTCGCGCAGGTCGTTCGGGTCGCTTCGCTGTTCCCGGGCCAACTGGACCCAGAGCGGCACATCCTCCTTTTCGTGGGGCATGTGGACCAGGCCCGCGCTGGTACCCGCCACGGCCGTCTCCAGCGCCTCCACCAGTTCCTGGACGTTGACGCCCGTCAGGGCCGCCTTGTCTCTGGCCACTCGGAAGTTGAGCTTTGGCTGCGGAGCCTCGACGTACCAGTCGACGTCCACGACCCCGGGAGTCCGTTCGAAGACCTCCATGACCTGGCCGGCCAGCTCCAATTGCTGGCGGTAGTCGGGCCCGTAGATCTCGGCCACCAGGGTCTGCAGCACCGGTGGCCCGGGTGGTACCTCGGAGACCTTCACGCGGGCCCCGGGGAATCGCGAGGCGATCTTCTGCAGCTCGGGCCGGACGCGCTTGGCGAGCTCGTGGCTCTGGGCCGAGCGCTCGCCCTTGGGGCGCAGGTTGACCTGCACGTCCGCGACGTTCGAGGAGCGCCGGAGGTAGTAGTGACGCACCAGACCATTGAAACTGACGGGCGCCGACGTGCCCACGTAGACCTGGTAGTCGGTTACCTCGGGCACGCGGCCCAGGTACTCGCCCATCTCCCGGGCGACGCGGGCGGTCGTCTCCAGAGGTGTGCCCTCGGGCATGTCCAGGACGACCTGGAACTCCGACTTGTTGTCAAAGGGCAGCATCTTGACCTGGACGGCCCGGAAGGCGACGAGCGAGACCGCACCCAACAGGAGAAGCCCCACCGAGGCGAGGAAGACGGTTCGAACCCATGGGTTCAAGAGGAGCGGCTTCATCACCCGCCGGTAGAGGCGATCGGTGGCCCCCTCCGCGTGGGCCTCTCCGTGACCGCCGCCTTCACCCAGCAGGTGGTAGGCCGCCCACGGAGTGACCACGAAAGCGACCGCCATCGAGAAGAGCATCGCCGTCGAGGCACCGATCGGGATAGGTCGCATGTAAGGCCCCATCAGCCCACGCACGAAGGCCATGGGCAAGATGGCGAAGACCACCGCGAAGGTCGCGAGGATGAGGGGGCTGCGGACCTCGTTGACCGCCTCGACCGTGACCTCCAGAAGAGGCCGGCCCTTGTTGCGCGGCAGATGGAAGTGGCGGACGACGTTTTCGACGTCGACAATCGGGTCGTCGACGAGGATGCCGATCGAGAAGATCAGCGCGAAGAGCGTCACCCGGTTGATGGTGTAGCCATAGAGGTAGTAGATGAGCAGAGTCAGGGCCAGGGTGGTCGGCACCGCGATCAACACCACGAGCGACGCGCGCAGACCCAGGAACAGCGCGATCAGCAAGGTGACCGACACGATGGCGATCCCCAGGTGCTCCAGCAGCTCGTCCGACTTCTGGCGGGCCGTCTCGCCGTAGTTGCGCGTCTGGGTGAGCTGGACGTCCGACGGGATGAGCTTGCCGCGCAGGGCAGCGGCCTTCTCGAGGACCTTCTCGGCGACCTCGACCGCATTGGCCCCCTTGCGCTTGGCCACGGAAAGCGTGACAGCCGGGTAAGGCCGTGACGAGGCCTCGATGCCCTTCGAGGCGGCAGCGGCTCCCGGAGCGAAGAAGACATAGTCCGCGGGTTCCTGGGGACCGTCCTTCACGGTCGCGACGTCGCGCAGGTAGACCGGCCGGCCGGAGAAGGCCCCGACGACCAGGCCGCGCACCCCGTCGGCGTCCTCCAGGAACTCGCCGACGTTGACGAGGAACTCGGTCCCGTCGCGGACGAGGGTGCCGGCCGCCAGCTCCTTGTTGGCGGTTCGGAGCGCGCGGAGGACGGCCCTGGGGTCGACGTGGAAGGCCGCCATCCGGTGTCGATCCAGCAGCACGCGGAACTGACGGCGCTGACCGCCGATCATGGCCGTCTGCGCAACCTCCGGGATGTCCTTGAGCTGGTCGTCCAGCTCGGCGGCGATCCTCCGTAGTTGATACGGATCGTAGCGCTCGCCCCAGAGGGTCAGAGCGAGGATGGGCACGTCGTCGATCGATCTCGGCTTGATCAGCGGAGTCGAGGCGCCCGACGGGATGAGGTCGAAGTTCGAGTAGAGCTTGTTGTAGACCTTGACGATCGAGCGTTCCTCGTCCTCGCCGACGTAGAAGCGGACAATCGCCAGGACGGCTCCGGGCATGGACGTGCTGTAGACGTACTCGACGCCCGGGATCTCGGCCAGCTTCTTCTCCATCGGGATGGCGACGCGTTGCTCGATCTCGGCCGCGCTCGCGCCCGGCATCTCGACGAAGACGTCCATCATCGGGACGGTGATCTGCGGCTCTTCCTCCCTGGGAGTGACGACGATGGCGAAGAGTCCCAAGAGGACGGTGCCGAGGACCGCGAGGGGAGTCAACTTCGAGTCGACGAAGACGCGCACGAGCGCCTCCATCACGCCATGCTCGGCCTTCATCGGCGCCCTCCGGTCGTCGCCGTGCCCTCGATCCGGCACGGATCGGTCAGCTTCTCGACACCCTTGACCGCGATCGTCTCACCCGGGTCGAGACCGGCCAGCACCTCGACCCGATCGCCCCGGGTCTTACCGGTCTTGATCAGCCGGAGGCGCGCGACGCCCCCCGCATCGAGAGCGAAGACCGCCTCGATCTGGCCCCGCTCCACCACGGCCGACCGTGGCACCGTCAACGTCTGAGTGCGGCCGCCCGCAAAACGCGCCTTGCCGAACAAGCCCGGCCGCATGCCCGTCTGGGCCCCGAGGTCGATCTTGACGATGGACGTTCGAGAGGCGGGATCGGACGACGGCACGATCTCGACGACGGGCCCCTCGAGTTGCTTGCCCAGCGCGTCGAGCACCACCGTCACGCGGTCTGCGAGGGTGACGCGACCAAACTCGGACTCCTGCACCTGCGCCTCGAGCCGATACTGCTCGGAATCGACCGTGACCAGACCGATGCCGGGTGCCGCCAGATTGCCCACCTCGGCCGAGCGGGAGGAGACGAGCCCGTCGATGGGCGCCAACAGGCTCGCATAGCCCGCCAGCAGCTTGGCGTTGGCGACGCCGGCCTCGGCCTGGGCCGCCTTCGCCTGCGCCTGTCGCTTCTTGGCCAGGAGCGACGCGTGAACGGCGGTCGCACGCTCGACTTCCGCCCCGGCGGCCACCAGCTTGGCACGCGCCTCGTCGTACTCCTGGCGGGTCACGGACCGCTTGTCGAGCAGGGCCTCGTGCCGCTTGAAGGTCAGCGAAACCAGCTCCTTCTGGGCCTCCGCGGCAGTCACCGTCTTGTGGGCAGCCACGATGGCCGCGTCGGCCTCGCCCATCGCCTCCTGGGCCTCCAGCAGGCCCGCCTCCGCCCTCACCAACTGCGACTTCACGTCACGGTCGTCCAGTTCGATCAGGAGCTGTCCCGCCTTGACGCGATCTCCCTCGCGCACGTGGACGGCCATCACGGGGGCGACGATCCGCGCCGAGACCACGGTCTGCTTGCGCGAGCGCACGGTCCCGACGGCCTCGAACGACTCGGCCACCGCCTGCAGAGCCACGACCTCGGTGTCGACTCCTCCGACGACGGGTAAGGGTCTCTCGTGGCCCGCAGTCTCCATCCTGCGGCCGCACCCGGTCCCGGCGGCGACTGCCGCGAGGACGATCAGCAACGACAGGAGCCTCGACATGGTTCTCACTGTTCTCACTCTCCGGTTGTCTGGACGGGACCTCGAACACGGTGCCTCACGGTTGGAGCCACGGCCTCGCCGGGGGGTCCAGACGAGACTGTGAAGACTGCCTCGCAGTGTCCCTCCGGGGCGCGACCGACGTCCACCCAAAAAAACTGCGCGAAGCGACTTTTGACCACTTATTGGGGAGTGGAAAACCTCGCGCGGGGTGGCGCGAAGACTCGGACCGGCCGGCACCGAACGAACGAGCCAAGGCTCTCGGGACACATCAGCCCGGGAAGGCAGAAGCGGCTTCCAGCCGCTCTTGGGGCGCCCGGTCACGCGACGGCGACTTACCCGGCTGGCGCCGGGTAAGAGCCGGCAGGGACGCCGGCCCTACCGCCCTGGCCGTGCATCGCTACTGCGCGCCCAGGTCCTTGTAGGCGAGCTGCTTGCCGTCGGTCAGCCAGATGCGCCGCCCGTCGGGCTCGACCGACATCGCGGTCACCCGGGAGAACGCGGACGGCACCTCGGCCGCGCTCACCACGATCGTGCTGCCAATCAGCGAGCTGCCCCCCGTCCGAGCGACCCGCAGACTGAGGCCGGACGCGGTGGGAGTGAGAAGCGCCACATAGAGGCGGTCCGCGGCGTCGGTGGCAATGGCGCCGACGAACTCGCCCGTTCCGCCCACGGGCTGACTCGAGGCCAGGGTGGTGGCAGACGAGGCGCTGCCCAGGGTGTCGAGGAGGTACAGACTCAGCTTGCCCTGGCGATCCAGCACGGCCAGTTGCGTGGACGGCGAATCGACCGCGAGCTGACTCACCTCGCCGGGCGGAGTCGCGCTGAACGGCGGGACCCCCGATTCGGCGGTCCCCACCCCTGACGAGGTCGCGATGACGGTGCTGATGACGCCGAAGCGGTTGACCTTTCGGATGGCCCGGTTCTTCGAGTCGCCCACGTAGAGGTTCCCGGCGCCGTCGTAGATCGCCGATCTCGGGTAGGCGAGGCTCGCGGCGGTCGCCGCCCTGCCATCGTCGCTCCCTCCACCGGCGACGGTGAAGAGGGTCGCGACGCCACCGTCGCCTCCCTGTCCCACCGCGCCGCTGCCGGCGTACGCCGCCACCGTTCCGGTGGAGCGCCGCCACACCCGCACTCGGTTGGCGGCGGCATCGGCGAAGACCACGTCCCCGCGGAAGAGCCCGGGGGCAAAGTCCGAGGGCACCGCCACAACGGCTGACGCGGCCCCCACACGCGCCAGCGTCCCTGCCAGGCCGTCGCCCGTGTCGCCACCCGAGCCGTCGCCGGCGACCGTCTCCACCGAGAGGCCCGTGCCCGGGTCCCTGAGCCGGCGCAGCAGGCCCGTGTCTCCGAGGAAGACGTCGAAGGCCCCCGCGGCCGCGAGCGACATCGGGCCCAGGTGCCCGAGGCGGGCCCTGGCCAAGGGCAGCGTCTCACTGCGGAGCTGGCCAACCTGAGTCGCCACCGTACCCGCGACCGGATCCAGAGCGCGGACTCTATCGTTTCCGGCGTCGGCAATCAGGATCTTCCCGAAGGCCGCGACGAGGTCCGTGATCCGCCCGAAGCGGCCCCGAGAGGCCGCCTGGCCGTCGCCTGCGAACCCCTCCGTACCGCCGGTCAACGTCCGGGTCGCAAACGTCGTCAGGTCCACCTCGGAGAGCGTCCCTGCCCCTCCGACCAGGAGCTTGCCGGAGGAGACCATGATCGTCCTGACAGGCAGCGCCTTCTGCGCGTTGGCGACGACGACCGAGGCTTGCTCGGCCGCGTCCACCCGGAGAAGGCGCCCGTTGCTCTCGGCCACATAGCGGTTCCCGGCGCCGTCGAGCGCCACGTCCATCGGAGTGGCAATGCGCAGAGAGGTTCCGGGACCGCTTTGCGGGTTGCCGGTCGTCCAGGCCGGGAAGTCGTCGGTCGAGGTGGTGCGCACGCCAGGGGCTGCCGTGGGTCCCTGCGGACCGAGCACGGTTCGAATCAGGTATTGCCCGGCCGGGTCGGGTGAATCGACGCGGACCAGCACCCGGACGCGATTGCGGCCGGCTTCGGCGACGTAGACGTTCCCGCTCGAATCGACGGCGATGCCCTGGGGGTCGAGGAGGCTCGAGGACGCCGCGCGCACGTTGTCGTGCGTCAGCGTGCCCGCGCCGCACAGCGTGGTGATCGTCCCGGTGCGCACGTCGACTCGACGGATGCGCCCCGCGAAGTCGCCGTGGCTCGAGCCGTGCCAGGTACTGTCCACGTCCACGGTCGTGGCAGCCAACGCCGTCGAGACCTCGCAGATGTAGAGGTTGCCGTCCAGGTCGACGGCCACAGCCCGGGGCAACTCGATCCCGGAGCGGGTCGCAGCCACCTGGTCCGTCACCGCCGACAACGGCTCGCCGGTCCCGGCCACTGTGGTCAACGCTCCCAGCGGAGAGAGCCGTCTCACCGAGGACCGCCACTGCTCGGCAACGTACAGAGAGCCATCGGGGCCGACCGCCAGGCCGACCGGGCCAGCCAGCGACGCGAGGGCACCACTGCCGGCTTCGTCGGCGGCAGCGGTCGTGGCCGTTTCCGAGATTGCCAGGCGAAGCGCCAGCGCTCGTGCCGCCGGCGGCAGCACGGGGCCGCTGAACTTCACGTCCCCGCAGCCAGTCATCGGCACCACCATGAGGAATGAAAAAAACAGCCAGCACCAGTTGGCCCTGGACTTTCTCACGAGCGGATTGTGGCAGTGGTGTTGCAAGAAGCGCTTCACCGCCTCCCGAGTGGAGAACCCGGCAGGCAGGGTTCGGGAACGGTCCCGAGCGGCGGGAGCCATCCTGTTACACTTATCGACAACACGGACGCCAGCGAGGAGTTGGCAGCAAAACCCTTCTCGCCCCAATCCGCATCGCGCTCGTCGAGTGAACAGCCGCTCATGAATAGACCGTTCCTGTGCATTTTCGTCGCCCTGATCGTCGTACTGCTCGGAAACGTGCCAGTGCAGGCCCAACCCGCGCTCCGCGTCACGGGGGTCGTTCATAACGGCCGCGGCGCCGGGCTCGGCAACGTCTCGCTGGCCCTCACCCTGCGCCGCAGCGGCAGCATTATCGGAACAGCCGCGGCCAACTCCTCCCCCGTCGCCCCGCTGGGGACCTACTCGGCCGTCTTTGGCGGCCTGACGACGGCGCCTGCCGCCAGCGACGCGCTCGAACTGCAGGTGCGCCGCCTGGGCTTCACTTTTCAGGCGGGTCAGCTCCGCTTCTCCAGCCCGCTCAGTCTGACCACCTCCGAGGCCGCCGCGGCCCTCAAGCCCCTGGACCTGACGGCGACGGTCGTGCCCGCGGCCCCGACGTTTGGGTTCGGCCCACCGGGGGGCTTCCCGGCCCCGGGCACCCTCGGTGTCGGACCGCATGCCCTGACGGTGACGTTCCGCGAACCCATCATCTCGACCCCCACCTTTCAGGTCGTCGTATCGTCGCCGGCCGGTCAACCTCCGACTGCCACGGGGGCGCTGGCACGAGTGCCCCCGACGACGGCCCTGGTGACGACCTTCGTGGCCTCCAGCTACACAGTCGCACCGGGTGCCCGGGGCACCTACCGGCTGCTGGTGCCGGGTGCTCTCTCCGTCTCCGAGGAGCCGGCCCCGGTGACGGCGACCGCGGCGGGAGGGACTCCCGACACCTTCACCCTCGACACCGAAGCGCCGACCGGGCAGTTCAGGGTCCTCCGGAACGGCACACTTGCCTCGAGCCGCCTGGGCGTGGGCGTCCATACCCTGTCGCTCGACGCCAGCGAGGCACTCAGCGGCGTGGTCCGAGCCATTCTGTTCCGCAGCCCGTCCCCTCCCCTCACGAAGACGCTGAGCCTGGTGACGCCGGTCCCGGGGAACCCCACGAGGACGTACTCTGTTTCGCTGCGTGTGGGCTCCACCACGGGCACCGACCTCGCGACGGCCGGGACGATCTCGGTCCGGCCGGCCCAGTCGCTGTTCGACCTGGCGGGAAACCCGATGGCCGTCTCACCGACCGCCACCTTCGAGATCCGTCCGACCTCGTCGGCGGTGCAGCTCAGCTACCTCCGGGTGCCGGTCACCCTCACGCCGGCAGTGCCCATCTCGCTGGCGACCGGCCCGCTCAACGTCCTTCCTGCAGGAGGGCTGGCGCTCACCGCGACCTTCGTCGACCCGCCGGCGCCGGGCAATCAGCCGACGCTGCAGTTCCGCCTGTCGGGCACGGCCTCGTCAGGGTGCTTCCCCGCGGCGCTCGTCTCCTCGAGCAACAGCCTGGGGAACAACTTCGGCTTCTCGACGTCTCTGCCGGACAACTCGGCCTGCGAGGACGCCCGGGCGACGCTCCGGCTCTCGGCAATCGACGACTTCGGCAACGCGCCCCGGTTTCCGGACTTCCCGCTCCAGCTCGATCCGCGGGCGCCGCGCTTTTTCCTGGCGGCTCC
>JACQZL010000272.1 GCA_016213865.1 Candidatus Rifleibacteriota bacterium | reverse complement strand
GGAGACCGCAGCGAGCCGGTCTACCTGGCCGTGGCCCAGCAGGCCGCGCAACCCCAGGAGACAGCCGGCTGGAGCCGCCGAGGCGGCGGGGGGTGCGCCCTTGTGCCGGCCGCGGGCTGGAGGGCCGGCCTGCCGACGCTCCTGCTGCTCGCGCTCGTGCCGGTCGGTCTCCTCTGGCGGAGAAGCCGCCGGGGCGGAGGCTGAGGTCCGGCCGAGGCGGGCAGGGCCATGGGACTTGTCCCCGCCCGCTCTGGGCCAGGCTTTTGGGCGGGGGCGAACCCCGCCCCTACGGCGCGGACTGTGCGGCCCAGGCTCTCGGATTTGGTCGGTGCCGGTCTGGAGACCGGCCACCACCGAGTCCCCCATGATCCAGGGATGCCCCCGGTGAGTTCTCACCCACATTGAGCATCTTGACTATTCAAGTGTATACTGTAGCTGTACGACATGGCCTCACTCGACCAACTCTTCCTGTCCAGGACTCGGGCCGCCGTCTTGCGTCTCCTGTTCGGACTGAACCGGACTGAACTCCACGTTCGTGCCATCGAACGTGGGGCTGGTCTCACCGTGGGGGCAGTGCGAGAGGAACTCAGGAAGCTCGCGGCCATGGACCTGGTGTTGGCCAGACGGGACGGGAACCGGCTCTACTACACTGCCAACCACGACCATCCGCTGTACGCGGACCTTCGGAGTGTCGTGCTGAAGACTGCTGGTCTGGGGGACGTCCTTCGAGAAGCACTGGCTGGGGCCGCTATTCGGGTTGCCTTCGTCTTTGGTTCGATGGCGAGCCGCGAAGAGCGGGCCTCGAGCGATCTCGACTTGATGGTGATCGGTCGGCTCGGGCTCCGAGAGGTCTCTCGTCGTCTGATGGGAAGCTCGGACAGGATTGGCCGCGAGGTCAACGCCGTCGTGATGGAGCCTGCCGAATTCGAGAACCGGCGTGCCCAGGGAGACCCCTTCATCATGCAGGTGCTGTCCAGGCCGAAGCACTTCATCATCGGAGGTCCTCGTGAGCTTGAAGCAGTGGAGTGAGAACGGCCGGCTGGTCGCTCACGAAACGACAGCCGTCCAGGTAGCGCAACTTCTCGACCTGGTGGATCGCGATCTGGAGGTGGCCACCAGCGTGCAGAATGTCGACTGGAGCCTGGGCATTGGCTACAACGCCGTACTGTAACTGTGTACCGTTCGGTTGTACGCGTCCGGCTTTCGCCCTGTCCGGGAGCTTCACCACTATCGGACCCTCATGGCTCTTCCCGAGAGCCTCGGCTCAGATCGCCAGGCTGATGCAGCGTACCTGGACCACTCACGGTCTCTCTTCCTCTGTGGCTCTGTGTGTTGAAGAGTCAAGCCAGGGCGTTCCCACCAAGCGTGGGACCACGAGCAGCGCACCTACCGTGTATAATCGAGAGCTGCCGCGGCAGGTGAAGAACCCCGGATGGGCCGTCAATCAATCGACTCCAAACCCATGCCCGCATCGTCCCGGGTCGACGAAGCCCTCGCCTCCAACCTGCCGCGCTCCCTGGGGCGCAACGAGAAGCGAGCG
Source organism: Candidatus Rifleibacteriota bacterium (assembly GCA_016213865.1). Next base: position 11,552 of record JACQZL010000272.1, on the reverse strand, counting down.
CTCCTCCAGCGGGCCGCGGCCGCCGAACACGTCCTGTTGCTGCTCGACTACGACGGGACCCTGGTCCCCTTCGCGGCGCGGCCGGAGCTGGCGCGTCCCGACGCGGCCCTGATCGAGTTGCTGCGCGCGCTTGCCGCCGCGCCTCGCTTCGAAGTCCACGTCGTAAGCGGCCGTCCGCGCCAGAACCTCGAGGACTGGCTCGGAGCGCTCCCGCTCGGGCTGCACGCCGAGCACGGCCTCTGGTCCCGCCTGTGCGGCGGAGACTGGCGGCTTGCCGCGACCGTCGAGTCCTCCTGGCAGGCCCGGGCGCTCTCGGTCCTCGAGCAGTTCGTCTCGTGCACTCCCGGCTCCTTCATCGAGCAGAAGACAGCCTCCCTGGCCTGGCACTACCGCAGGTGCGACCCCGAGTCTGGCGAGCGGCAGGCGCGAGAGCTGAAGCTCGACCTCGCGCACGCCCTCGGCAACGCACCCGTGGCGGTGCTGGCGGGGAACAAGGTCGTGGAACTGCAGCCGCGCGGCGTCCACAAGGGCACCGTGACGGCGGCGGTCTGCGGGGCCGCGCCCGGGGCGTTCGTCATTGCAGCGGGCGACGACGAGACCGACGAGAACCTGTTCGCCGCGTTGCCGCGGGGTGCCGTATCGTTACACGTCGGCTCCCGTCCTTCGAAGGCTCACTACAATCTCCGCCACCACCGAGCCGTGCGCCGCCTCCTGCAGGCGCTCGCCGACTCCGCATCCGCGGTCTGAAGTGGAGCGGTTCGCACCCCCTTTCCCCCCGGCTCCACGACAGCGGGAGGCTCCCTGGCATCCCGGGCCTGTACGCCACCGAGAACGAAACCGAGACTTCTTCTCAATCCGACCGAGAGTGGCCCCCGGGTAGCTTCGATGACGGCGCAGAGGACGGGGAAGCGTCATGCCTCATGTTGATTTGGAAACGCTCTACGAGTCGCCCGGTGCCGGCAACCGCTGGAGGAAGGCCCGGGCTTCCGGGAAGTCCGGATCGATGACGAGGGCCTTGCGGAGCTGCTCACAGGCCTCCCGGACCCGGCCCGCCCGCTCCAGCGTCACCGCCTTGTTGAATCGCGCCGCGGCATAGAACCACAGCGTTTCCTTGGCGTACAGATCCCGGACCTCGCCGGTATCGGGACGGCCCTGGTAGGCGAACGAATTCCACAGGGATTCGTCGTCTTCGGTGGCCGCCCCGGGCGCGACCACCTGGAACGTCAGACCCCGAGGGGCCAGGCCGAACGGGTTGTCCGCCAGCCCGAAGCCGGCAAGCATACCCCCGGGGATTCCCACCTCACACACGGGCCTCCTGCCGAACTCGCTAGCCAGAAGACGCGGCACGTCCGTCTCGCTCACGTTCAGAACCCGGACGTCGGGCCTCCGGCCTTCCACGAGTTGCAGGTAGAGGCTGCCAAAGAGGCTGCTGTCGCCCTTGACCAGCAAGAGGGCGCCGGACGGGACGCACCTGAAGAGATCCTCGGCATACATCCTGGAAATCCGGAAGTCGCTCTTGTCGACCGAGGCTGCGTTGCCGAAGGCCAGCCAGCCCGGCAGGACCACGGCAGCGGCCACGGCGCCCAGCCGCGCCGCGGCGGCCCGTGCCCGGGAGCGGCGCGCGGCCGGGCCTGCCAGCGCACCGAGCAATCCGGCCAGCCCGCAACCCACCAGTATCGCGAAGACCACGAACGAGCCGACGACGTACTTCTCCAGCATGGCCTTCGTCGAGATCGCCGCCGGTACCGCCCGCGTCAGCACCGTGAAGAACGGGCCCGTGAGCACGAGGAACAGCCCGAGCAGCACGAGCTCCCGACGGGCCATGCGCCACAGCCATAGCGTCCCCGCCAGGCCCAGCAGCAGCCCGGCGGCGCCGAAGCTGTCGAGCAGGCATTGAGCATAGAACCGCAGGAGCTGCCAGGCAATGTCGGCCGAGAAGTCGGCGAACTGCGGCGTGAGCTGGAGCGTTCCGTAGCTCCGGCGGGCGATGAAGGCCAGAAGAGCCAGCATCCCCCCGCCGCGGAAGCTGTCGATCGCGGGGCCGGCCGCGGCGGCCAGGGGGACGTACAGGTAGGGGAGGAGCCCCGCGAGGAAGCAGCCGCCGGCCCGGAGCCAGCTCCGTGGGGACGGGACGCTCTCCCGGGGCAGGCTCCAGAGGTAGACGGCCAGGGCCGGCGCGGCGAGGACCATGATGTGATGGTGCGTCAGGCTCAGGCCGTAGAGGAACGCGAGCAGGCCCAGCCGCCCGGACGACAGGGGGGCCCCGGGGCCCTTCGCCAGAGCCGCGCCCAGCACGAGAGCCACGAAGAGGGCATGCAGGACCGACACCTCCGGGACAAGGCCGTAGAGCCAGAAGTGATAGGAGAACGCCAGAGTGAAGGCGGCGCCGAACGCGGCGCCAGCGGAGGCGGTCAGTCGCAGTACCAACAGGAACACCACCGAGGCTGTGAGGCTCCCCAGCAACCCGCAGAGCAGGCTGTAGCGGTGGGTGACGTCCCCCGGCAGCAGACAGGCCCACAGCTTGCCCAGCATCATGCACAGGGGGTAGCCGGGAGCATGGGGCACGCCCAGGGTGTAGGAGGCCGTGACCAGCTCCGCCGAGTCGCTGTAGGAGACGAGCGTGGCGCAGGCGGTGCGGGCGTAGACCGCCCCCACGCCGAGCAACACCAGCACGGCAAGGAACGCGGACGGGCCAGGGTGTCGGCCGGGCTCGGAGCACGCCTCGCCGGCCCCCCGCCGCTCGCCGCTGGTGGCTGTGAGCCTCCTGGACTCCTCCCGTTTCCGCCTTCCCATCGAACGGCGAGTATGCCAGCCGGCCTCCTGGGGCCGCAAGGCCGAGGACTCTCCCGGGAGCAATGCAGACAGATGGGAGGCTTCGCTGCTGAGGATGCTGGTGAGTGAGGGAGTCGTCAGGCCAGTTTCAGGTAGAGCGCCAAGGTTCCGTAGCCCAGCAGGTTCAGCACCGGGAGGATGGCGACTTGCCACGGGTGCGCAGGCGAGCCGAGCCGGAAGCTCCGGTCGGCCGCCCACTGCGGGTGACCAGGCAAACCCTGGAGCACCACGGCATTGTCGGCTGCCCAGGGGTCGTAGAACACCAGCCCGCGTCCCTCGCTCTCGAGCAGTTCGGGCCGGTGCGTGAGCGCCGCGACGCGGCGTCTCCGGCCGTCCCGGGCGTCGAACTCGAAGATCAGCCGCAGGACCGGACGGTTGTTGATGCGCGACCTCGTGGGTGCCTTCTCGACAAGGACGCAGGTCGTCGCATGCCCGAAAGCCAGCAGCCGGCACGCACGGCGGCCGCCCCGGAGCCCGGCCAGAGTCAGGCCGGCCGCGACGAGAGGCGCCAGCAGCACCAGCAGAGCGGCGGACGGCAGCACCGCGCGCCGCATCCCGGCGATGCAGGCCCGCTCCGGCCGCTCGCGTGGGACCTCGACCTTCACCGGCTGGCCGGGTCTGACGTCGAGCCGTGCGGCGAAGGAGATCCCGGACCTGCGCGTGCCGGTACTGTCGGCGAACTCGAAGGCGAACCGTTTCACAGGGACTGCACGTTTGCCCTTGCCGCCCTCCCGCCAACCGGTGCCGTTGGCGGCCGTGACAGTCCCGTCGACCAGGTCTGTCTCCGCACCTGCCAGCCAGAGCGACCAGCCATCCGCTTGCACGGCGAAGATGGAGACGAAGACGAGGCCGACCAGCAAGAAGAGCCAGCCGAACAAGTTCAACAGTCCGCCGAACAAGAGCGATATCTGGACCGGGGTCGGGACCTGCCGTGGCGGCGGGCCTGGATCTGGCAAGGATGCATCAACGCTCATGGGGGGACTCCGGGGGTCTCTGCTTTCAGACGGGCAAGGCCGGGTCCGTGCGGAACCGTACCGAGGAGTGGCAATCGCGCTGCAAGGCATCACACGCGGCCAGGGCGGCCGCCTTGGAGACTGCTTGCGACAGCATCGGTTGGAAGCTCATGCGGGTGGTACTCCGGGAGCACCGACCGGGACGGACCGGTCGCCTGGCCTTGCCGGCCTGCGAGGGTGTGGCGGGCAGCGTCGCTCGAGGCGGCCGGCGTGGGCGGAGTACCGCATGATTGTAGCCGATTGGCCCATCGCCCTACCCCGGTGAGGGCGCCGCTCCGCCCCGGGCTGGGTGCGTGTCAAGCAGGTGGTCCCACGCCTGCTGGGACTGCCCTGGCTTGACTTTTCGACACGGAGCCTCATAGAAAGAGGGACCGTGAGTGGCGATGTCCATCGGATGACAAGACGAGGGAGACTCGAGGAGTCGCAGCGCCTGCGAGCGAGGCAGAGCAAGATCCCTCTGGGCCTTCCATCTCTGTGTCTCTGCGTCTCTGTGTATCTCCCGCAAGGGGGGGGGCCACCTACGGAGACGTACACTCCCCCGGGCTCGCGAGGTTGACGAGACGGCCGGGGCACCGTATGATGTGACCCCTGGTCGTAAGAGACCAACGGTTTTTCTACGAGCTCCTCCCTGCCCTTCCTGCGGCCGGGAATCGCGGGCGCGGAGGCTGCAAGGTGACCCTTTCGGCGATCGGTCAAACCACCCGGCAAGTCCTGCTGGCATCTCTCATCGGAGTCTGTGCCGGCCTGGGGGCCATCGGTTTCTATCTCCTGTTGCACCTCGGGATCGTCGTCTGCCAGAAAGCGGTGATCGGATACTCGGCGCCGGAGGCCCTCGGAGAGGCCCAGGTCTTTCAAGTCGAGACCCGACCGTTGACCCCGTGGCTCTTCCTCGTCGTTCCCGCGCTCGGCGGCGTGGTGAGCGGCTTTCTCGTGCAGAAGCTGGCACCGGAGGCCGCGGGCCACGGGACCGACTCGGCCATCGAGGCCTACCACTGCAAGGCGGGCCGTCTCCGGGACCGGGTGCCGCTGGTCAAGGCAGTGAGCGCTGCCATCACGATCGGGACCGGAGGCTCCGGGGGCCGAGAGGGGCCCATCGCCCAGATCTCGGCGGGGGCCGCATCCTGGCTCGGGCGGCTCGTCGCGCTCACGGACCACGAGCGTCGCACGTTGATGGCTGCCGGGATGGGGGCCGGCGTCGGGGCCATCTTCCGGGCGCCGCTGGCCGGGGCCCTCTTCGCTGCCGAGATCCTCTACAGCTCGGCGCAACTCGAGCCCGAGGTGATCGTCTCCTCGCTGATCGCGTCGATCATCGCGTACACCCTCTACTCCTCGGCCATGGGGTGGGAACCGCTGTTCCGCGTACCCGACGTGGGGTTCCAGAACGCCCTCGAGCTGGTGCCGTACACCGTGCTGGCACTCGCCTTGACTCTTGCGGGGTACCTCTTTGTGCACGGGTTCTACGGGACCCATCGGCTCTTCCGCCGCCTGCCCGGCCCCGCGTGGGCAAAGGTGGCTTTCGGAGGCCTACTGACGGGGTGCGTGGCCTTCTTCCTGCCTGGCGCGGCGTTCACGGGTTACGGCGAGGTGCAGGAGGCCCTGCTCGGACACCGGTCGGCTGCCACGCTGCTGCTGCTGGCCCTCGCCAGGGTCGCCACCACGGCCTTCAGCATCGGTTCGGGCGGCTCGGGAGGGCTCTTCGGCCCCTCGATGGTCGTGGGCGGCTGCCTGGGCGGGGCCGTGGGGATGTTCTTCCTCGACGTCTGGCCGTCGCTCGTCACGAACCCGGCGGCCTTCGTCATCGTGGGCATGGCCGGCTTCTTCGCGGGCATCGCCCGGGCCCCCATCTCGACCATCATCATGGTCAGCGAGATGACCGGCAATTACAGGCTGCTCGCGCCCTCCATGTGGGTTTGCGTCCTCACCTTCCTCCTGTGCGGCCGGGCCCGCCTGTACCGCAAGCAGTTCGAGTACCGGCACGAGTCGCCCGCCCACTGGGACGAGTTCCCGTTCAGGCCCTTCGAGGGTCTTGCGGTCGAGAGCGTCATGACCCGCGAGGTCGAGACCGTGCCGGAGGTGACCCCGCTGGCAGAGGCTCGCGCGAGGCTCACGGAGAGTCACCATCGGTTCTTCCCGGTCCTCTCGCGGAGCGGGAAGGTCGCCGGGGTTCTGAGCTTCGATTGGCTGCGGAGGCTCCCGCTCGACGACGTGGCCGAGCTACAGTCCTTGCCGGTCAGGGACTTCATGCTGACCGCTGCGCACCTGATCCCCGCGGACGTCCCTCTCGAGCAGGCGGCGGCCCTCCTGGCAAATCGGGATGTCGAGCTCCTCGTCGTGACCGCGACGCTCGACGGCACCGGGTTGCTGGGAGTGCTGACCCGTGGGGACCTGCTGCGCGTCCACCAGCGCGAACAGGAACGCCGACTCGCGCACGACCCGGGCCCGGCGGCCGCCAGTTTCTGACCCGCACATCGACGGGTCTTCGCAGGCTGCGCGCGTTTCGGGTGACCTCGCTCTCCCATCAAGTCCTCCCCCGGAGGGGACGCGTTGGAGTGGGGTGATGGGATGGACTGCCGGGCCCACCGGCCTCCGGCTGGCGGGAAGGGGGGCGACTTCTACCTTCTGGTGCAGCCGTCTGCTGCACGAGCCGGGCGGGCGTCCCGCGGAGGCCGTTCCAGGGTCACATCGATGCGGGCCACGCGTCCCTCGCGTACATCCAGGGCAGCGTCCTGTTCCAGGGCTTCTCCCGGCACCTCGACCGTACGGCCGTCGACATACGTCAGCCGATGGCGGACCGGCTGCACTCCTTGCGGCCCGAACGTGTCACGCCGGCGCGAGTTGTGATAGACGACGAGGACCTTGCCGAGGAACCGGAAGGCGAAGGCGCCCGCCGGAAGCTCGACCCCGTCGTGGGTGCCGCGGGCCCGGGTGAAGAACGAGCCCTTCAACACGGGACGCAGCCCGAGCGCGAGCCGGCCCCCGCCGTCGAGGAAGAAGGGCCGCTGGCCGGCGACCATCACGGTCCAGATGTGGACCATCTCGCAGGTGATGCCGCTCTGTCTGGGTTGAAAGGCCTGCCCGTGCAGCTTGGGATCGGCGTTGGCGCTGCTCGCGATGAACGACGCGCCCTCCAGGATGCTGCGCCCGTAGACGGCCGGGTCCAGGAAGCAGACGAGCATCGTCTTGAGGTCGCGGAAGAACGGGTCGTACAGCCCGCTGCGCAGCACCTCGAGCAGGTACTTGTACTCCATGTGCAGGTACACCGCCTCGTTCTCGATCCAGCCACGCGGGTAGGCCGTGATCCGACCGATCTCGAAGGGCTCGGCATCCAGAGGCTCGCAGCAGCGATACATGCGCAGCTTCTTGTCGAAGAGGCCGCTTGCGCGGACCCGGTCGTAGACCTCAGCGGCCTCGTCTCGCCGGACCTTGAGGTAGTGTACGGGCCCCTCGAGGAACGACGTGACGGGACGCTGCCGGAAGGCCACCGGCCGCACCAGGGGGTTTCCCAGCCGGCTCAGCCTGGGCACGCGCTTGCCGTCGCGGACCTCGGTGAGGGGTTGCCACTTCACGACCTCGTTGATGAAGTAGGTATGGGGAATCCCTCGAGCGTCGAGGACCCGGCGGCGCGACCGGCCGTGGAAGATGCCGTCGAGCAAGCGGACCGAATCCTGCAGGAAGGAGAGGAGAGCCCGGACCTGCATCGGCTCTTCCCGTCCCGAAAGACCCAGCCGGGTATCGGCCCGATACTTTTCGAGCAGGGTGTGGCTCTCCTCCCAGAAAGCGAGAGGCGCGTTCGCGCGCCCGGACCTAAGACGCCGCCCGAGAGCCTCGTGCAGCCCTCGAAGGAAGACGGCGAGCTCCTCGAAGACGGGGACCTCCAGGTCGGGGGAAAAGTCGGGGCGGCGCAAGCTCTCTTCGAGGAACCGACAGAGCCTCAGCAACTCCAGGGTCTCGCAGAGCGACGAGCCGTTGAGGCCGGGCAAGCCGTTCATCGCGTCGGCCCAACCCGGCTTGTCGGCCTCCATCTCGAGGCCGACTCCCGTGGGGTCGAGCACTGCCAGGCGATTCGCGGCGAGGACCAGCAGCTTGACGAGGAGGTTGGTGCGGTAGATCCGGCCCTTGCCGTGCAGGGTCCTCACTCTCGCCGGGTCGGACTCGCGGCCAGCCAGGAGCTTCTGCTTCTCGGGGTCCCGGAAGACCGCCCCGTACTGGCGGACGACGCCGCGGACGAGCTGGAACTTCTCCGCCCGCGGGAGCACGACGTCGGGGTTGTCGTAGAACGTGTAGTCGGTGCGCTCCGCCAGCAGCGCTCGCAGCCGATCGGGGAAGATCGCCAGGAACGTGTCGAGCAGGTCCAGGTTGTAATGCCAGTGATCGATCCAGTAACCCTCGTGGAGGCCCCCCGGGTCGTTCTCCTGGCAGAAGCTCAGGAACTCTTTGAGGACCGAGAGACGGTCCCGCTCGGCCGGCAGATTGTCGAGCTTGGCCACGAGCTGGCCCGGGGTGAAGGGACGCCGCACCAGTTCGAGCAGGTCGTCGCGCGCGGCGTCACGGTCCGTCACGCGTGCCAGCCAGCGGCGCACGCCGGGCAAGTCCACGGCCGCGTACGTCAGGCCGTTGACCTCGAGCGGGTTGTAGCCGTCGGTCTGGAGCAGGTTGAGGAAGGTGACGAGGTTGGCGTCACCGATCTCGGGGAAGAACCACGAATCGCAGCGGCGGTTCTGGAGCACGCTGCGGTAATGCCCCGTGCCCTGCGAGAGGTACGTCGACTCGAGCACGAAGTAGTGGTAGTCGCGCTCGGGGTCGCCGTTCTGCCTGGAATAGACGTAGAAGGCACTGGGGCCGCGCGCGGTGTCGAAGGACAGAGGGAGCCCGCCCCGGATCACGTTGTCGAGGAAGTTCTGGCCGGCGTAGGCGTCGAAGGCAGGCTGTCCACCCGCCGTGAAGGAGAGCGCGCGAAGGTCGTCGACGAGGTGCTGGTTCTCGGCCCGCTTGGCGGCGAGGAACCCCGGCCGCGAGGCCGTTCGCAGGAAGTCGGTGAGCTGCTGCTCGGACGTGGCGGTCCCCACGATCGCGGCAAACCGGGCCGTCTCCCCGCGGCGCAGCGTGACGCGGTGCGCCAGCAGGGCGCAGGGCGTGCGGTTCTCGGCGACCTGCCGGCAGCGCCTGACGGCCTCCACGCCGCCGGCGGCGAAGACCCAGGGTTGGTCCCGGTCCAGGGTGCTCCCGAAGACCGCGTCCGCGTCGTGGATGACCGCCCTTCGCAGCAGGCTGCCCGTCTCGTCGAAGGCGGCGTAGAAGTTGCCCCCTTCGAGTCGTGAGATGCGCTCCGTGTCGGCCGGCGTCTGTTTGAGACGGTAGAGAGGCACGCCGCCGTGCTCGAAGACGCCCATCATCGACTCGAAGTGACGCGCCACGGACTTGATGAGACGCTGGTCCATCCCGAAGGGCAAGAGTCGCGGCAACCCGTCGACGAGCTCGTGACGCCGGGAGTGGGCGGTCAGGTTCCGGAGGGTCACCAGTCGCACCAGGCCCGGCAGGATGGAATGGGGCAAGGTGAAGTAATCCACCTCGAGGGCCAGTCCCAGTCGCGCGTGCTGCTCGCGAAGGCCCACCTCCCCGGCCGTCACGACCAGGCTCTGGCGCACGCCCCGTTCCGTGGTGCGCCGGAACGGCTCGTACACCCGCCCGTCGGCGGTCCGCAGGAAGGTCCGAAAACCCTGGGTGCTCACTGCCTGGCAGGCATTCGTGAACGACTGGAACTCGATGAGCTGATGGTCCTTGTCCCGGACGCCGGCGCTCGAAACGGCCTGCCCGCGGTTGACGTAGAAGACCCACATCGGGATTCCCCAGAGCCCGGCGATACCCGGCAGGTAACTGGAGAACGGCTTGGCCCAGTTGTAGTTGTCGACCTCGAACCGGCCCTTTTCATCCAATCGATAGCGCCCACTTCCACCGTTCACGGTCCCTCCTTGCTGCGTCACGTCCGGCCGGCCCAACCGGAATCCCGGCGGTCGGTGAGCTGGCGGTGCGGTCCATGTGCCGGATCATACGACCATGGGTCGTAAAAGACCATGGTACTTCTCGGGACAGGAGCGGTGCCGAGAAACGAGAAATGGAACTCGAGACCGCCCTCGCGGACCGCTCGCGGCAACTGAGCTCGAGGCCGGTGGGCTTCCTTCGGAACGGCTCCCGGGTCAGGCCATGGCACCCCGTCGGTCAAGAGGACGGTTTCAGCTCCGAATCGCCCATGCTCCTGGCCAGCAACCCCCGGACGTCGGGCACCTCCAGCTTGCGTAGGATGTTGGCCTGATGCGCGTACACCGTCTTGGGATGGAGTCCCATGACCTGGGCGATCGACTTGACGTGGTGACCTTTCTCGAGCAGGTCCAGCACTTGCTTCTCGCGTGCGGAGAGCCGCGCCTCCGGCCCCGAGCTCTCGAGTTTCGCATCGGCCACGAGCAGCATCGGCACGAGTTGTCGGACGATGCACTGAGAGAAATAGTAGTCGCCCGCCATCAGGTGACGCAGTCCGGCCAGCAGGCAACAACGCTCGGCATGCGAGGTCAGGAAGCCCCTGGCTCCCGCTCGCAGCAGCCTCGGAAGCAGGGCAATCCGGTAGGGCTCGATCATCGCGAAGACCACTGTCCCGAGCGACGGACGCAGGACCTCGCAGACGGCCGCCAGCCAAGGACCGGGAGCCTTCGATCCGTCGGCCAGCGCCACGCAGGGCCGCGTGTCTCTGACCGCCTGCACGAGCTCCTGCGGCGAGCACGTGGTCGCGAGGATGCGCAGGTTGCGGTGTTGCAGCAACCGGCAGAGGCCTTCCCTGCGGAAGCGAAGCGAAACCCCCACGACCAGGGTCGTCATTGGCGGTGGCGGCTGATTTCCGAGGTCGGATCTGGGCACCTGCTCCACCTTTCGGGCCAGGGGGAAGAGCGATCCTCGCCACGCGGTCGACTGCGCGGTCGGACCTAACGCTTACGTTCGAGACGCCGAAAGAGAGAGCGCCCCATCCTCAACGTGGTGTCAAGCGTGCCGGCTTCGGGGGGGGGCGCATGTTCCGTAGGGGGGGACGACTTCGGCTTGCCGCTGAAACCCAGAGGCCCAGGCACAGAGAGGGAAGGAATCGGCACCCTGACTATCACGGCGACCTTCCGAGATCCACCCTAGAACCCCGGGAGCGTGTTCAACAGGCCCGCAGGATTGCCGGTTCGCCTGCGTGCCGAAAGGTCACTTATGTGACCACAACCGGCAAAACACGCATCCTGCCGTTCAGACGGGACGGACCTGCTCTCCGGGGCTCAGCCCCTGACGGCCCCCGCGGTCAGGTCGGCGACGGTGCGGCGCGAGGATGAAGGGGACCTCGCCTGCATCCCGGAACAAAGTCTTGGGTTGTACTGAGACTTTTTCTCATTTCGACCGAGAATCGACTTCTGCTAGCGTTGATCAAGGCGTACGGCACTCGGAGCCTCGACGCAGACGGCAGGCGTCGAGGGTGGTGTGCGCGAAGCAGTCCAATACGGCTGACCAAGTCTGCCAGCCCTGAACCGGTTGATTCGGAGACAGCACCGGGAGGTCGCGGGATGTCGAGCAAGCCAGCGTGGGATGGACGCCTGAACCGGACTGGCCGCCTCGGATGGTACTTACTCCTGGCCCTGCTGGCCGTCGTGCCGGCTCGGGTCTCGGCCACGCTGGCGCCCGCCGACG
>JACQZL010000271.1 GCA_016213865.1 Candidatus Rifleibacteriota bacterium | reverse complement strand
GTGGCCTCTCATCGAGAGGACGGGCTTGGTTCCCTTGGCGTCGCGGTGGCTTCGCTTCATCGAGATCCTCCTTCCGGGTCAACCGGTCGTGAGCATCCGCCTGGCGAGTTGCAGACTGGCGTCGCCCTTTCCTCCGAGCATCCTGGCAATCTCGGCTTCGCGCGAAGGGCCGTCGAGCCGCTCCACGGAGACCACCGTGCGGTCCTTGCGGGGACGCTTCCGCACCGCAAAGTGGACCTGGCCGCGGGACGCGATCTGGGGCAGGTGTGTGATGCACAGACACTGGCACCGCCGAGACACCTCCAGGAGCTTGGCCGCGACGTTCGTCGCCGTCTCGCCTCCGATCCCCGAGTCTATCTCGTCGAAGACCATGATGGGAACCGCCTCGAGCACCGCCAGCGCACTTTTGATCGCCAGCGTCACTCGCGACAGCTCGCCCCCCGAGGCGACCTTCACCAGCGGCAATTGAGGCTCTCCGGGGTTGGTCGAGACGAAGAACTCGGCCCGCTCCAGGCCGTCCCGGTACAGCCGGCAGGGCGTCCCCTGGATCACGACGTCTCCGGGCGGAGGGCAGGTCTCCCGTTCGAGCTGGACGCGGAAGACCGCTCCGCGCATCGCCAGGTCCGCCAGGTCCGCGGTCACTCGTTTCTCGAGGAGGTCGGCCAGGCGCCGGCGGCGGCGCGACAGCTCGGGAAGCTCGCGCTGGAGCTCGCCGCGCAGGCTCGACTCCAGGGCGGCCAGCTCCTCGCGGCTGGTGGTGTCGCCTCGAAGCTCGGCCAGGCGCGCCTCGAACTGGCGGCGGGCGGCCAGCACGTCGTCCAGCGTCGGCCCGTACTTGCGCTTGAGCTTGTTCAGGGCCGTCAGCCGCTCCTCGATCTCGGCCAGTCGCTCGGGCCGCGTGGCGAAGTCCATGAGGAAGGTCGTCACGCCGTCCCGGACGCTCTCCAGAAGGAAGTAGGCCTCGTCCAGGTTGCCGGCCGTCTCCGCCAGGGCAGGCCGGGCGGCGGCGACCTCGGCCAGTTGCGCGCGGAACCGCGCCAGCAGGCGCAGCACCTGGGGCCCCTCGTCACCGCTCAGGGCCTGGTCCAGCTGATCGAAGTCCCGCCGGATCTCCTCGGCGCGGGCCAGGAGGCGCCAGTCCCGCTCCAGCTCGACGTCCTCGCCCGCGCGGACGGCGGCCTCGTCGAGCTCGGACGTCTGGAACTGCAACGTGTCCAGCTCCAGCGCGCGCTCGCGCTCGGCCCGGTCCAGCTCGGAGAGGCGCCGCTGGGCCTCCCGCAGGCGCTCGATCTTCTGGACCGCCGCGGCGCGGAACGCCTGGAACTCGGCGTCGCCGAACGCGTCGAGGATCTCGCTGTGGTGGGCCGTCGAAAGCAGCCGCTGGTGTTCGTGCTGGCCGTGGAGGTCGACCAGCAGGTCCCCCAGCTCCTTGAGGCACGACAGCACCGTTTGACGGCCGTTGACGAAGCAGCGGTTCTTGCCGGCGCGCGAGACCTCTCGGGCGATCAGCAGCCCGTCGGGGTCAGGAACCAGGCCGTGGTCGGTCAGGCACAGGTCGACGCGCGGGTTGCCGCTGACCTCGAAGAAGGCCTCGACATAGGCCTGCTCGCAATCCGAGCGGATCATCTCGCCCCGGGCCCGGCCTCCCAGGATCAGCTCCAGCGCATTGAGGATGATGGTCTTGCCGGCGCCGGTCTCACCCGTGAAGAGGTTGAGGCCCGGCTCGAACTCGAGGCTGAGCTTGTCGATCAGCGCGAAGTCGTTGATGGCCAGCCGGCGCAGCATGACCTACCTCCAGCACAGGCCCTTGCCGCTGGTGAACTTGGGGATGGTCGTCGAGGTGAGCTGGAGCCGCCGCGTGGGGTTGGCGGCCTCGACCAGCCACAGCTCGCCGTTGGCCAGGAACGCCAGCTTCTGGCGCGACGGCGACCACGCGACCGGACCGACGTTGCTGCCGGCGAAGTCGACCTTCACGGTCCTCACGGCTATCCCGGCGGTGTCGGGGGCTTTCACCGGCGAGGTCAAGCCGAGGGTGCCCGCGTTCTTGGAAGCATAGGCGATCCACTTTCCGTCGGCGCTCCAGGACGGTGTGTTCTTCGTCCCGTCCGTGCTGGCGTCTGCCGCCAGGACGACCGGTTGCGCTCCGGCGGCGACCGCGAGCCGCCACACGTTGCCCTTGCTCGTGCAGACGGCCAGTTCCTGGCCGTCGCGGCCCCACGCCGGCCCCGACATCGTCTCGTCCGTGGCCGTGTACAGCTTGTAGGCCGCTGATCCCGGGTCCGCCGTTGCGGGGCCGATCCAGAGGGTCGCGCCGTCCTCGGCGGTGGCTGCGTAGCGCCGTCCGTCCGGCGAGACGGCCAGCTCCGAGAACTCTGACCCCGCCGGTGTCGCGCCGAGGTTCTCGACGACCTGCTCCGAGATCATCTTGCGCACGCGCCTCAGCGTGGATGACTGCACGACCAGAGCGGTTTCCCTGTCCGGTGTGAGCGCGAAGCAGTCGACGCCGGTGAGCACGTCGTAGTTGCTCGGCGCGCCGTCGAGCGTCACCGCGCGCGCCGTTTCCGACACCAGGCATCCGATCGTCCCCTGCGGCTCGTAGATTTCGAGCAGATCATCCGACGGAGAGCTGGCGACGCTCTCGGCGAAGCCGACGATCGGCGTCTCCAGCACGCCGTTCGGGCCCCGGCTGACGATGCGGCCCAGGAACGGGTCGACGATGTAGTCGGCCATCCAGCCGTCGATGGGATGGACGGGAGGTACCGGCCCTTCAGGATCGTCGTCTCGTTGGCCGCGTAGGGGGCCTGGAAGTGGTCCTGGTTGAACAGGCGGATCGCCTCTCGCACGAGCCGCAGGTCGCGTTTCGTGGCGACGACCTTCGCGTCGTCCATGTACTGCGTGTACGAGATGAAGGCGCCCAGGGCCAGGATCGCGATCATCATCACGGCGACGGTCAGCTCGACGATACTGAAGCCGCTGGAGACGGTCGCCGGCTTGGGGCTCGGGGCTCGGGGCTCGAGCCCGCGAAGCCCCGCACCCACCCAACCATCCAACCACCCAACCACCCAGCCACCTCTCTTCACGCAAACTTCTCCCGCAGCAGCTCCGCCAGCTTCTCTATCGGGATGCGCTCTTGTTTCATCGAGTCGCGTTCCCGCACGGTGACCGCGTTGTCGTTCTGGGATTCGAAATCGTACGTCACGCAGTAGGGCGTTCCGATCTCGTCCTGGCGGCGGTAGCGACGGCCGATCGCCCCGGCGTCGTCGTAGAAGGTGCGGAACTCGTTGCGGAGCCGCTTCTCCAGTGCCGCGACGGGCTCGGCCAGCTTCTTGGACAGCGGGAAGACGCCGACCTGAATGGGTGCGATCTTGGGGTGCAGGTGCAGGACGACCCGCTCCTCCTCGTTCTCGAGCTTCTCCTCATCGAAGGCATCGACGAGCATCGTCAGCAGCGTCCGGTCGACGCCGGCCGAAGGCTCGATCACGACGGGGACGAAGTGCTGCTTGCTTTCGTCGTCGAAGTACGACAGGTCCTTGCCGCTGCACCTGGAGTGCTGCTCGAGGTCGTAGCTGCCGCGGTGAGCGATGCCCTCCAGCTCCTGCCAGCCGAAGGGAAACTCGTACTCGACGTCGAAGGCGGCCTTGGCGTAGTGGGCCAGCTCGTCGGGCGTCTGCTGGCGCAGGCGCAGCTTCTCCTTGCGGATGCCCAGGCCGACGTACCAGTTGAAGCGCTCCTGGACCCAGTGATCGAACCACCGCTGGTCGTCCTTGGGATCGCAGAAGAACTCCATCTCCATCTGCTCGAATTCGCGCGAACGGAAGATGAAGTTGCGCGGGGTGACCTCGTTGCGGAAGGACTTGCCCATCTGGGCGATCCCGAACGGGACCTTGCGACGCGAGACGGTCTGGACCTGCTTGAAGTTGACGAAGATCGACTGGCAGGTCTCGGGACGCAGGAAGGCCACGGAGGCGGCGTCCTCGACCGGCCCGACGAAGGTCTTGAACATCAGGTTGAACTTGCGGGCCTCGGTCAGCTCGCCGCCGCAGGCGGGGCAACCGGTCTCGAAGGTCTTCTTGCCCGTGTCGGCGCGGTACTCGTCGAGCTTGTCCGCCCGAAAGCGCGCCTTGCAGCGCTTGCAGTCGACCATCGGGTCGGCGAAGCTCTCGACATGGCCCGAGGCCTCCCACACGCGCGGGTGCGCGACGATCGAGCTGTCGATGCCGACGATGTCGTCGCGGTCGTGGACCATCGACTTCCACCAGGCGTCCTTGATATTGCGCTTCATCTCGGCGCCCAGCGGGCCGTAGTCCCAGAATCCATTGAGGCCGCCGTAGATCTCGCTGGACGGGAAGATGAACCCGCGGCGCTTGCACAGTGACGTCAGTTTCTCCATCAGGTTTTCGGGGGTGGGCATTCTCGAGTCCCTTCAGCCGGCAAGGCGGCCGGCACGCCGATCAGCAGTCCGATGAAAGTACCTTGGAGGCAGCAGCAGCCCAGGGAGGGCAGCGCGTCGGCCTGGAGGCCCATCGCGCCCAGCAGACCGCGGCTGCAGAGGGCCCAGAGGGCGCCGACCATCGCCAGGTTGTAGAGTGCCTGGCGCGGCGGCCGCAGCGCCGAGAACTCCTTTGCGGTTCCCAGCATGTGGGCCAGAGTCCCGTAGTGCAGGGCCCTGGGAAGTGCGAGCCCGGTCCGCCAGGCCCCCCCCTGGACCGTCCACAGCAGCCCGACGGCCGCGACGGCCGCCACGGCCGGAGTCAGCCAGTCGGAGCCCGCCGCGCCCCGGCGGCGCCGCCACTCCTTGACCGCCCAGACGGCCAGCGCCACGATCGCGCCGGCCGCCACCGCGCTCGCGCCCGCGGTCGCTTGGAGCCAGACGCCCGTCAGGGCCGCGCCGACCGCGGCAGTCAGGTTCAGGAGCAACAATCGGGGAACATCCTTCCGGCGCGGCCGGTCGCATGTTGGCAGCGCCGCTCACCTCCGGCGAGGGTGCCGGCGCGCCAGACTCGCGCGATGATAGCACGCGATCCCGACTCCAGAATACGCCTTCCTGCTACAATCGAGGCCGCCATGAAGACGATGAGCTCGCTCCTGCTCTGGTTGTCCCTGACCGCTCTCCTCGCCGCGGGCCCGGTCGAACGGACCGATCGCGACCTCTGCGGGTGGCTCGGCCGTCTGCTGGCCGTCACCGGCGAGCAGGGCGCCCGCTTCAACAGTCTGTCGGTCAGCGTCGAGAAGACCGTGTCGCCCGGCCAGCCGAACGGCCGCGTCGAGATCCGCACTCCCGAACGGCTCTACCGGTTCGGCCAGGTCCTGGCTCTGGCCGAGGGGACGTCGGATAACCACCGAAACCGGGACGACCGGACCTGGAACATCGACTTCCCCGTGACGGTCGAGACCCCGACCCTGCGGGACGCGGAGCTGGAGTCCGCCCCCGAAACGCAGACGGCCGTCGCGCGCCTGCGCGAGCGCTTTTCCGGCCTGCCGGACGCCAAGCTGACGCAGCTTCAACTGCGCCGGGTCCAATCGCTTCCCTCCCTCGCGGGCATGGGAAGCCTGCCCTTCACCGTGACGCTCGCGGCCCCCAGCGCCCGACTGCTCGTCGATGCCGTCGGCGAGCCGGAGCGCAAGCAGCCGTTGCTGGGCCTGCTCAGCGGCAAGCTCTCTTCCGCGGGAGCCAGTACGCTGGGAACCTATCACGGCAAGCTGCTCTGCCGGATCCGCCCCACCCGCGCCGATCGCCCCACCCGCGAATCGCTGGAGGCGGCCGTCCATCAGGTGCTCGACCCCGTGGCGCCGCCGCCGTTCCTCTTGCAGTACGACCTGCTCCAGTCCGACTCGGCCCGCATCCGGTTCGAGGCCGTCGTGAAGGGGCTGCCCGAAGCCTGGTCGACGCTGGAGAGCCTGCTGGCCCTGCCGGCGCTGGTCTCGCACGAGATCCTCGAAGTCCGCGTCGACACGCAGGGGCGCGTGGCGGTCAGCGGGCTGCTGTATTTCTAGGCCTACTGTCGCCGCGTTGGAGGAGTAGCGCGGGGGCTTGTCCCCCGCTTGTGGAACGGCGACTCGACCCGAGCGGGGGACAAGCCCCCGCGCTACAACTCCTTGGACTACGCATGCAGCGATGCGGCTCGCCAGTTCCCTGCGTCGCTCCCCCCGCCCTCGAGCGACTGGTCCTGACAGCACCGGGGCCTGTATACTCGACCCGAGTGGTGAGCGGTCCGCCCTGACGCACCACCGGGGAGTACCCATGCCGCACCCGAAACCTCGACACGGACTACGGGCTCGAATCTGGTTCGGTTATGGCTTGATCCTGGCGCTTCTGCTGATGCTCGCGACTGTCATGGCAGTCGGCCTCGAGGGTGTGGCAGGACATATGGCCAAGGCGGCGCTCAAGCTGCGCGCGGCAGAGCAACTGCGGTCTTTGCGACGTCTGACCGCGGTCTACCAGCTTTCCTTGGGCGAAGTGGCCGCGCGTGCTCCCAGGGGGGCCGACGAGGCGCACCGCTTGTTGCGCGAGCAGCTTCGGCTCGAGACCGAGCGCCTCTGGGCGCTGGTCGCGGACTGGCCATTGACTGGCGACTCACTTCGGCGATATCAACAGAGCCTGGAGGCGCTTCTCGAGGTGACTCCCGAATCCTCGCAGCAAGCAGCCCTGGCGGGCAGAGTGGACGAGGTCCACGACAGGTGGGGTGAGTTGCTCTCCTTGGTCCTGACGGAGAGCGCCCGGGAAGTCGACACGGTGGTGGCCGCCGGACGGCGGACTCTCTGGTGGTCGATCGCAGCGGCTGCCGCGGCGTTGGCGCTCGGCGGAGCGTTGGGCCACGTCGTGATCCGGCGCGTGGCCGGGAGCGGGGCGACGTACTTCCAGGACCTGCGTCTTCTGGTTGCGGACATGGGGGCTAGCTGGGAGGAGCTTCAGAGCGCCACCCGAAGGCAAGCCAACGCGGTCGCCTCCTTGACCGGAGCAGTGACGCGGCTGCACCGGGCCGCCTCTGACGTCCGCGGTGAAGCCGCCGAGATTGCGAAGATGTGTCAGCAGTCACTCGGCCTTTCGCGACGTGGAGTAAGTGCGCTCGAACGGAACGTCCAGGAGACCGCCCAGGTCGAGCGCGAGATGGCGGACATCTCCTCGGCGTCGCACGAACTGGACGGCCGTCTGGCGGGTCTGAATACGCTCATCTCGGAGCTGGCAGGCTTCTCCGAACGCATGGACGTGGCCTCGTTCAATGCCTCGCTTCAGGCGTCGCAGCTTTCGGACGAGAATCCGAACCTCGAGAAACTGGCGGCCGACATCCGATTGCTCTCCGATCTCAGCAGCAAGCGGGCTGCGCAGGCTGGCCTGACCGCCGAGCAGATTCAAGCTGCC
This sequence comes from Candidatus Rifleibacteriota bacterium, assembly GCA_016213865.1. The sequence goes on along the minus strand of JACQZL010000271.1, from coordinate 9,949 downwards.
AACGCCAAGACCACCCAGGCCATCGGCGCCGGTCTTTCGCGCTCCAACTCCTGCACCGGTCTGGTGAATCAGGCCAGGGAAGTGATTGTCGAGATGACGGATCGGGCCGAAGAGACCGACCGGCGAATGCAGGCCGTTTCGGACCACCTGGCGACTCAGACGGAGACGGTGAACGAGACGCTCCGGCAGCTCGACGCCTTGGCCCACGAGTTCCAGGGGTCCCATGAGGCGCTCAAGGCCGTGGTCGACGCCGTCCGGACGGTCCAGAGCTCGCTCAGAGAGGCCGAGGAGACGTTGTGACGCGGGACTCGACGGCGGGCTTCGTCACCTGGGCCAAAGAGCAGCTCGACCTTCTCGAAGAGACCCTCTGCGCCCTGCCCGCAATGGCAGATCCTGGCTTGTGCGAGACCATGGTCGATCTGCTGAACACGGGCGCCCGCATTGCTCACTCGATCAAGGGAGCAGCGATGCGCCAAGGCTGCGCGGGCGCGGCCGAGCTGGCTCACAGGTTCGAGGACGGCCTCAAGCCACTCTTGGCCGAGGAACGCCCTCCCGGCGAAGCAGAGCTGAAGGAGTTGCTGGACGGACTCGGGAAGTTGAGCGCCGCAGTCAGCGAGGTCAAGTGCCCGACCAAGGACGGCGGACAGATGCCTCGAGTGGCGGCCGTCTCTGTGGATTCTGCTGCCCTGGACCGGCTGCTCGAGGCCACCCAGGAGCTCCTGCGCTGCAGAACCCGCCTTTCGCAGTGCCTCCTGGAAGGGGCGAGACTCTCTCTTGCGGGTTGCGACGCCTCCAGAGTCAGCTCTGGAGCGGGGCCGACCGCCGAGACGATCCGGCAGTCGTTCCGTCATGCCAGTGAGGCCGAGGAACTGGCCGAGGAGCTGGACCTCAGGGTAGAGACGCTTGCCAGGTGCGTGGGTCGGGCCAGGCTGGTGACCATGCGCAGTTGCCTTTCCGGGATGCGTTCCTCCTTCCGACAGGCCGCCCAGTCGTGCGGCCTCGAGGCCGAGTTGATCGTCGAGGGGGCCGACCTGGAGGTCGAGAAAGGACTGGCCGAGACGGTCGCCACTGCTCTGGACCATCTCGTGAGAAACAGTGTGGCGCACGGGCTCGAGCCCCCCGCCGAGAGAACGGCGGCCGGGAAACCGATCCGCGGACGCGTCAGGCTTGCTTTCGAGCGCTCGGGCAAGGGCCTGGTGGTGTCGGTCCAGGACGACGGGCGGGGCGTTGATCTCGCGCGAGTGGCGGCGAAGGCCGTTCAGCGGGGCCTGCTCTCGGAGTCCGAGGCCAGGGACGCGAGCGAGGAACGCCTGCTCGATATCATCTTCGCCCCCGGCTTCTCGTCCAAGGAGACTGCCGATCGGCTCTCGGGACGCGGGGTAGGCCTGGATGCCGTGCGACGCACGATTGAAGGCCTGGCGGGCAGCTTGCAGGTCGAGAACTCGCCGGCGCGAGGGCTGACCTTCAGACTGGAAGTCCCGCTGAGGCTCATGACGACGCCTATCCTCAAAGTCAGGGCCGGCGCCAACACGTTCGGGATGGCTGCCGGTCTCGTCTCGGCGGTGGCCGGAAGGGGTTCTTTCCGGGTCGTCGAGGCAGGCGAAGCCCAGACTGCGGACGGCTTTCCGTGCTTGCGTCTGACGGACCTCCTGGCTCCGGAGACTTCGAGCGACGTCGAAGCAGGCGCGGCGCGGACCTGCGCAGACCGCCCGCATCTCCTGGTATCCTGCTCGGACAGGACTGTGGCCATCGAAGTGGATGCAGTCCTCTCGTATGGTCGAGAAGTCGTCCAGTCACTCGGGGCTCGGTTCACCGGCGAGGCGCCGGTGTTGGGGGCTGCAGACCAGGGGGATGCCGGACCTCTGGTCGTCCTGAACGTCCACGAACTGCTGCGCCTCGGGGCCGCCCGGGTTCCCTCGGATCGCCTCGTGGTGCCGGTCGTGGCCGCTGAAGGCGCACCGCTAAGCTAAATGAGGTAAGAGACATGGCAACCAGGAAAGTCCTCGTGGTCGAAGATACGGAACCCCAGCGGCTCGCCCTGAAGAAGGCCCTGGTGGCGGATGGACTGGAGGTGGTGGAAGCGGCCGACGGCATGCAGGGCCTGAGGACCCTGTTTCTCGAACACCCGGACCTGGTCATCTCAGATGTGATGATGCCGGAGCTCAACGGCTATCACCTGTGCCGTTTCATCAAGAACACGCCCGATCTGGCTCAGGTGCCCGTGGTGTTGTTGACGACCCTCGGCGAGCCATTGGACCGCTTCTGGGGGGCCCAGGCCGGTGCCGACAGGTACTTGATCAAGAGCGAGAGCTTCGACGAGGTCCTCAGCGTGACCCGGGAGATCCTGGCCGGGCTGGACGGCCGCGCGGAGAGCCCTCCTCGCCCCAAGCTCTCGCCGCAGTTGGCACGGCAGTTGGCGGGGAGCCGGATGGCCGAGCTCATGGACCAGGTGCTCAGGCAGCTCACTCTCAAGCGAGAAGTGGCGGGGCTCGGGGCGCGTGCGGCATCGCTCAAGGAATTCGCGGAGATGACCCTGGGGCTGCTCTCTCAACTTGTGGCCCACGATTTTGGAGCGCTGATGATGAGGTTCGAGGGGACCTCCCTGGTGTCGGTTGCGGGACCGATGGCGCTCCCCGACGAGGAGCTCCTGACCCGGCTCCGGCGAGTCTCCCCGGATGCGCCCGACGCGGGCAAGCTCCTGGTCAAGTGGAACCGTTCGGATGACAGCCCGGGCACGCCCACGGCCCGCGTCCACGACTGGGTACAGCCGCTTGGTCCCGCGCCTCACGTCCTCGGTGCCCTCGGACTGTTCCGGACGAGCTCACCTTTCAAGGCAGCGGAGACCCGCCTCCTGGAGCTCGTGCTCGGGGAGTTGTCGGCGCTCTCGGTCTCCCAATGGAACCGCGAGTGCTTCGCGAGGTTGCAGAAGAAGCTCTCCGAACTGATCGTGCACGATGTGAAGAACCTCGCCATGGCCGTGCTCTGGACGAACGAGCTGCTGGCTCAGAACAGCAACCTCGACGAACAGAGCCAGAAGGACGCCCGGCAGGCGGTCGACGCGTGCGGGGTCCTCGTGAAGACGCTGGTGGGACTCCTGGACATCGCGAAGATGGAAGAGTCGTGGCTGGAAGTGCGTGGGGAGCAACTCGTGCTGCGAGAATTGGCGGGCGAGGCCATGCGTCCGTACGAGGCCGCGGCGTCCAGGCGGCGGGTAGCGCTCGGACTCGGCGAGTTCGTCGGGGCCTGCGGCGACTGCGACATGGTCGGGCGGGTCCTGGGTAACCTGATCGGAAACGCGGTCAAACACTGTCCAAGCGGGACGATTCGAATCTCTGCCGCGGGGCTCTACTTCTGTCGCCTGGCCGTGGAGGCCCACGGAGGCTGCATCTGGTGTGAGAGCCGGCCAGGGGCCGGAACGACCTTCGCGTTCACGCTGCCTGCCGACCGGGAGACCTTCGAGCGGTGGCAGAGCGCGCGCAAGGGTGCTCGCGGAGGCTAGTGGGGCCCTGGGCCGGCCGGCTCATCGGGGCGCGCGGGCGGGTCAAGGGAAAGTGCCGTCGGGCAGATGCAGACCCTGAGCGGCAAGGCGTGCCAGGAACTGAGGTTGCTTCCCCGCGGGGAGGAGCTCGCCTTGCACGCGGCCGCTGGAGTCGAGGCCCTGCTGACGAAACACGAACAGGTCGACCAGTTCGACGATCTCGGTGGCCGACGGGATGACCTCGGTGATCCGAGTGATGCGGCGGGACCCGTCCTCGAGGCGTTCTTGCTGCAGGATCAGGTTGACGGCCCCGGCGATCTGCCTGTGGATGGCCTGCAGCGGGAGTTGCATCCCGGCCATCAGGACCATGATCTCGAGACGGGAGATGAGGTCTCGGGGTGTGTTTGCGTGGGCCGTCGTCATGCTGCCGTCGTGACCCGTGTTCATGGCCTGCAGCATGTCGAGCGCCTCGCCGCCGCGGCACTCACCGATGACGATGCGATCGGGCCTCATGCGGAGGGCGTTGCGCACCAGGTCCCGGATGGTGATCCTTCCGGCGCCTTCGATGTTGGCCGAGCGGGCTTCCAGTTGAAGGCAGTTCGGAAGTCCGATTTGCAGCTCCGCCGTGTCCTCGATGACGACCACTCGATCCCGCTTCGGGATGAACTGGCTCAGGACGTTGAGGAGCGTGGTCTTTCCCGAACCCGTGCCTCCGCTCACGATGATGTTGAGCCTCCCGCGGACGCACGCTTCCAGGATCTCCATGACCTGGACCGTCGCCGACCCCCAGGCAATGAGATCCGGTGCGGTGATCGGCTTGTCCGGGAACTTCCTGATGGTCAGAGCCGGCCCACGAAGGGAGAGCGGCGGGATGATCACGTTGATCCGCGAGCCGTCCGGCAACCGAGCGTCGACCATCGGCGACACGAAGTCGACCCTCTTCCCCAGCGGGTCCAGCATCCGCTGGATGATCGTCATGAGTTGGTCGGCGTCCTTGAAGCGAACACCTTCCTGGACGACTTCCCGGCCACGTTCGACGAAGATCAGATCGGGACCGTTGACCATGATCTCGCGTACCGACGGGTCCTTGATCAGGTGATCGATGGCCCCGTAGCCCACCGTTTCGCTCAGGACTCGCTCGATGAAGAGCTCGGGGTGCTGCTGGGCCTTGGCGACCTCGGAAGGTGCTCCCGGGTAACGGCTGAACTCGGAGGATTCGCGAAGCGCTGCCACGCGCTGGCGCAGGAAGCCCCGGAGCCGCTCGCGGTTCGAAGGCGAGCTCCCCTGGCCCAGATCGGCGTCTCGAATCAGCATCTGCTGGAAATGCTCGAGGAGGAACTGGGCGAACTGGTGCTCGGAGCCGAAGTGTCGCTGCGTGAACAGCGAGGAGGCGGCAGCGGGCTTCTCGAGACCGGCGTTGCCGTCCAATCCGCTCGCACCCTGGACCAGGGGCTGGTCGACCACCAAGCTCTTCTGGGACGGCATGGGGCCTGGAGGCCTTCCCGGTATCTCACGCTCCGCCATGGGTCTCCCTCCGGGATCCGGTAGTGTCCAGAAAAAGGCGCTCACGCGCGGTCGAATCGATCCAAGGACGTGCACCCGACGTCCCCACGAGAATTGACTTGCTCGAACCGCCATGTTAGCACTGTCGGCAGTCCCCTTGGACAGCGTCGATTGGAGGGCTGCATGGCCGACAAGATCCGAGTTGCTGTCGTCGATGACGATGACTATATCCTGCAGATGTTCGAGCGCCGGTTGCGCTCCGAACCTGATATCCAACTCGTGGGGCAAGGCACCAATGGACGCGAGGCGATCCGGTTGGTCAACAGCCTCCATCCCGATGTCATCTTCCTGGACATCCGGATGCCTGTCCTCAACGGGCTGGAGGCTGCCGCCCGGATCACCAGCCGCTTTCCGAACACCGTGGTCGCCATCCTGACCAGCGAGCAGTCCCTCCAGTTCATGCAGGAGGCGATCGAGATCGGGGTGCGCAAGTACCTGGACAAGGCGCAGCTCGGCGATGGGCGCGAGCTGCCTGATATCGTCCGAAAGCTGCACGCGATGCGGCCGGCCGCGGGCACCTCTCGACCCGAACCGAAGGGGCTGGCCTCAGTCTGGAGCTTCTACGGCCCCCGTGGCACGGCGGGGACCACGAACCAGGCCGTCAACGCGGCCGTCGAGCTGGCACGGTTCGGTTACCAGGTCTGTCTCGTCGACATGGACCTGTTCCAGGGTGACGTCTGCCTGTATCTGAAGCCCGAGTGCCTCCAGCCGGTGGAGCAACCCGCCATCAAGCTCCTGCAGAACCTCGAGCAGCTCGGCAGCATCGAAGAGCACATTGTGCGCCGCGGCCTTCTCGAGCTGAAGCCGGACCACGCCGTGGACACCTATCAGGCCGACGGCAACCCCACTCTCCAGTTGCGGGTCCTGCCGAGTCCGAACACGCCCGTGAACCTCGATGCGGCCGCGATCCGGACCCTGGGCGGGCTCCTGGATTTCATCATTAGCGCCCACGACTTCGTCATCTTCGACTTGCCTCCGGGGCGCCTCTGCGAGCGAGCCACCGCGATGAGCCTCGAGTTCAGCGAGCAGCTCTTCGTCGTCTTGAACCAGGACTGGCCCAGCCTGAAGGCCACGATGGGGCTGTTCCAGGTCCTCAGCGCCATGAAGTACCCGAAGGAGCGGCTCTCGGTGCTCAAGTCGGGTCTCGTGGTCGATCCCAAGTTGGGGCTCGACAACTGGCTGCGGCAGAACGGAGTGGTCGAGCACAGGGTGCACGAGGTCCCGTACGATGAGGACGCGACTCTCCTCGCCGCGTCTTCGGGTGTGCCCTACTCACTCGGTTCGCCCGACTCCGCGGTGGCGGCCTTCTCCAGGTCACTCGTCGAGAGGGCCCTGAACCGACCTCCTTCCACGGGCCGTGACCCGTCCTTCTGGACCCGACTGCGCCGCGGGCTCAAGCAAGTCGTCGGCTCCTGACGGCCGTTCACGCGACGAGCTCCGTCCAGGTCCGATGCGGGCCGCCACGGAGACCGGTCCCAGCGAGCCGTGGCAGACAGGGCGCGGGGGGCACTCGGTCTGACCGGTGCCTCAGCGCCCGGTGGAGGATGGCGAACTCGAGGACAGCTTGCTTGCCGGCAGGCTTTTCGCCGTCGACCCAGTTGCGTCGGACGCCACGGCCGAGCTCACCTTGGAGCCCTGGACCGAGAGCCGGCCGGCCTGCTTGCTGGTCCACTGCTCGTTGGCGAATCGCCGGGCACTGTCCAGCATCGGTCGGGTCCACGGGTGTTTGCGCAGGAGGTCCCGGACCGCCCCGGGCGTCCCCTCCTTGCCGGTCTCGAGCAGTCCCAGTTGCCTCAAGACCCCCCGGGCGCTGTCCCACACGGCTGCCAGCCGGTCGGTATCCTCGGCCACCAGGGTGATGACCACCGGGTCCTTTGACGCAGAGACGAGCTTTCTGGGGGTCTGGCTGCACTCCGCCGAGATCAGCTCGTGGGCTCGGCGAGGTACCTCCTCGGCCAGGTAATCGAAAACCCGGTCGAAAGTGAGGGCCTTCTCCGGGAACCACTCCCCGCGACCCCGCAAGGCCTCGATCAGACAACTGGTGAAGACGCCCATTTGCAGCCTCTGATGCTCGTAAGAAACCTCGCGGGATTGACACGACATGGCGAGACAGAGTGAGCTGGATTCCGGGGCGTCGATCGCCCCTTCCGCGAATCGGGCACCTCCGAGGTTCTGCAGCACCTCCAGCAGCTCTCGGGGGTTGGCCGAGTTCCCCGCGTGGCAGGCGTCGATGAAGCCGAGCTTGACCTTCCCCGGCATGGCGCACACGAGGCTCATGACGTCCGTGACGGCCAGGCCTCCACCGTCCGGAACACCCTGCTTCGCGTCGGCGGGCAGCAAGACCAATTTGCCGCCCGGGCAAGCCATCCCGTGGCCGGAGAAGAAGAAAAGGACGGTATCGTCGGGCTGGCATCTTCCCCTCAGCGCTGCCACGGCCAGGTAGATTTGGGCCCTCGTGGCCTGTTCATCGACCAGGACTGAGGTCTCGTACCCGCTCCTCTCCAGGACCTTGCCCAGTTCTTGGGCATCGCGGTGAGCATACTGCAGCCGCAAACGCGGGTCCTCGTACCGACTGATTCCGATGAGCAGGGCTCGGTTCGAGGCGCCGAAGAGGCGACTCCCCAGGCTCGCCAACAGGACCGAGGTGAGCGCCGCTCGCCACCAGAAGCTTGCCCATCGGGTCCGCATGGTCTCCTCCTTCACCGGGGTTGCTGTCTCCGCTCCCGCGGAGGAGTCTATCAGTCCTTGCTCGAGCTCCGCAGAGACGGCAAGGTCCGGCGCACGATCGATTGCGCCGGACGCCGGATGCTCGAGCGGGGACCGACGCTGGATCATGGCGACACGACGGGCAGTTGTCTTCATCGGCTGTAGCGCGGGGGCTTGTCCCCCGCTTGTGGAGCGGCGACTCGACCCGAGCGGGCCACGAGGGCCCGCGCTACCGTCTTGAAAGGCCCAACGCAGTGAAGCAGTCCCCCAGTTTCCTGCGTCGCTCCCCTCGAGAGTGTCGGGTCTGGCCAACGGCCGTGCCCTGCGCTACGCTGCAAGCCGGACCGAGTGGGTTGTCATTGTCGGGGCCCGGACCACCCTCCAAGAACGTGGGGGGCGGCCCCTGACTAGAGCTCGGGAGCTCGGTCCGAAAGACCGGAGGAGGAACGTATGGCATCGAGTGACCCGACCAACCGTGAGGCGGAACGGACGCTGGAGCTCCTGACGGGTCTGGCCTCGGAGCTGGCCCGCGGACGGCTGAACGCCGACGTGCGCCGCCGAATCCTCGAGGCCTCGCCCGGGCCGGGGCTGGCGGGGCTTCAGGAGGCCCTCGTCAGCCTTCACGACGGCCTTCGAAAGCTCAAGGACGACGTCTCCACGAGGGCCCTCCAGGTTGTCGATGCGACGGTCCCGGCAGACCCTCTTCGCGAGCCCAGGTCACCGTCCGAAACCGATGGTGCCCTGGCTGCCGTGACCGGAAGGCCGGGCCTGTCACCCCCAGGCGATCTGCCGGTCTGGCGGAGCGGCGGTTCTTCCGCGGCCCGGACCGCATCCGGTCACTTCGACCGGGTCCACGCTGACCTGAGAGCCGCTCTCGGAACCTGCCGTGCGACCGAGATGCTCTTTGGGGTCTGTCGTCGGGCCGGGATTGTGCCAATGGGTATCGATCCGGCAGGCTATCAACGACTGGTCGTGCACCTGACGGCCGAGAGCTGGTTCGAAGAGGCCCTCGGACCCGAACGGGCTCGCGAGCTGCGGGCGAGCTGGCTTGCCAGCGACGAGGGCCGGTGAGCGAACGATGTCCGACCCATCCAGCCGCGAGTTGCCCGGTCCGCGGGCGATTGACCTACACGCTGGCGGTGCAAGGGAGGTGAGCCGTGGCACGTAATCGCACGGGAAGCTCCAGCGCTTCCGGACGCGGTACGCCAGAGGAGGCCGCATCATCGAGGGATGGCACGCTCACGCGACCCGTCGGGCAGCCCCACCCGAAGGCCCAAGCTCCCGCGTGGCATCTCAAGCAAACGCAGGATGCGGCCACTGGAGACGCGCATGGGCGCGACCCCGCACCCGGTGAATCTGGCAATCTGGCCAACGAGACCGTGCCCGTCGGTCACGCTCGAAAGCGGGCGACCCAGGCGGCCGAGCGAACCGCGGACCCGGATGACCGAAGTACCGGGGCCTGGCCCGGCCACGGTGGTACCGGTGGTGCGGACCCGCATGCGGACGCCGACCGTCTCGGCGCGACTCGCCCGTTTCGGCCGGGAGCGACCATGCCCGCGACGGTCCAGGTGCCCCACCCGGGGCCGCGCCCACGGAAGCTCAGGCCGCCTCTTGTGGTCCCGCTCTGGACGGTCGGCTCGGCACTTGCTGTCGCCGGAGGTCTCTTCGGCTACGCCCTGATGGCCCCCGACTCGGCCGCCGGTCGCGTGTTCGGGCTCGCTGTAAGCGATAGGGCCAGAGAGAAGCAGGCGGAGTTGAAGAGAACACCGGCATCGGACGATCCTGATGCGCTCTCGACGCTCCTTCGCGACTATCATCGGGCCCTCAGTGATTCCAGGGGAGAGCCCGAGAGGTTTCGCTCCGAACTGGAGGCGGAACACCGACCCCTCGAGCAGAAGCTCCTTTCCGCGCTCGAGAGACATAGGCAAACAGCTCGCGAGGTCATGGGGACCACTGACGAGAAGCGGCTGCAGGACGCACTCGCGGATCTGGAGGGCATCGAGAATCTCGAATTGCCTGACGAGCCGGCTTTTCACACGAAGGCCGGCCAGACCAAGGCGCTGCGGGAGAGGTTGGCCGGCCGGCTCTGCACGATCCGGCTCGAGGTCGCCCGCGACCACGTTCGCGCCGGTGGCTTGGACCAGGCCCTGGCTGCCTACGACAGGGCGCTCGAGGTACGGGCCGATCCGGGCATGTCGGCCG
>JACQZL010000291.1 GCA_016213865.1 Candidatus Rifleibacteriota bacterium | reverse complement strand
TCTGGCCAGCCACGAGCTGAACCAGTACGGCGATGCCAAGGGAACGGCCTATCTCGGCGGAAACCCGCTGTTCCGCGAAGAGACCGGAATGACGATCGATCGGTTCGATTACGTCCTGCGCAAGCTTCCCCGCATCCTCGACGGCTTCGTTTCGACGCTGCCGTTCGACGGGGCAGGCCGGGCCGTCGAGACCGCTCTGGCCATCGAGAACGATTTCAGTGCCCGCCGCCTGCAAGACAGGATCATCGACGCGGCGCTCCAGGCCGAGCAGAAGGCCCAGGCTCTGGTCAACCGGATCCGCCTGGCCATCGACGAGCAGAACTTCAAGGCGATCGACGCGCTGTTCGCTCAGCTGAGCGGCATGCCCGTCACCGAACTCCGCGAGTTCGGCCCGGCCTTGAGAGACGCCCGCCGCATGCTGAACGCCGAGTTCATCCAGGACCTGACGGTCACTCGCCAGGTCAAGGACCTGATGATCGCGCTGGACAAGCTCGAGAGCAGGCTCGCCGCCTGACAGGCAATCGGGATTTCGAGACGCCCGGCCGCCCCGTGAGGGGTGGCCGGGTTTTTCGCGGAACATGGCCTTGACGGGAGCGCTGCTCCCGAACCCTAGCCAGGGGAGAAGTTCTCCCCTGGCCCCCCCGATGTCCGGAGTGAGTCTTGTTCCCGCCATCGAGCAAGAGTCCCAAAGAGTGCCGCTGAGGCCATGGCCTGCAATTCGGAGCCTCGAGCCTCCGGCCCCAAGCCTCTGTCACAGCCGGCCGCTGCGCAAGATGCCGATGGCCAGCCAGAAGCCGAGGAAGCCGGCAGCCAGATAGCCCACGACGCCCAGGCCTGGATAGCCGAACAGCATGGGCTGGATGTTGGTGGTCATGATCGTCGACGAGCCGATGATGAGCGCGGCCATGACCAGCGCGAACGACAGCCGGTTCGAGAGCTTGTCCAGCGTGCTGGAGAGCGGATCCAGCCCACGGTGGACGAACTCGATGCTGAAGTTGCCGTGCTGCATCTTGTTCAACACGCGCGCCAGCTGCTGGGGCGTGCGCTTCATGAAGAACGTGAAGTCGAGCAGCCCCAGGTGGGCGTCCTTCATCAGGCGCTGCGGCTTCCAGCGGTCGATGACCAGCTCCTCGACGAAGGGCCGGGCCTCCTTCATCAGGTCGAAGTCAGGGTCCATCGACTTGGCCATGCTCTCGATGCTGATGAGCGCCTTGAGCATCATGGCGTAGTTGGCCGGCAGCTTGAGCTGGTGCCGCATCAGCAGGCTCGTGATGCTCCGGATCATCAGGCCCAGATCGATCTGCCTGAGCGCCACGCCGTAGTACGGATCCAGCGTGTCCATCAGCGACATGCTGAAGCGGTCCAGGTCGATCTCCTGTGCCGGCTCGCCGATGTAGACCAGCTCGCGCGCGAGCGCGTCGTAGTCGCGATTGATGAGCGAGATCAGCAGCCGCGAGATGTTGTCCTTCATCTTCAGCGACAGCCGCCCGACCATCCCGAAGTCGAGGAAACAGATGGTGCCGCCATCCTGGACCAGGATGTTGCCCGGGTGCGGATCGGCGTGGAAGCAGCCGTCCTTGAACACCTGCTGGAGCACCGCCCGCGCGCCGATCTCGGCGAGCGCACGACCGTTGACCGTGCTACGGTCGATGCGATTGCCGCGCACACCCCGCACGAATTCCATGCAGAGCACGCGGTGCGTGCAGTAGTCGAGATAGACCGCCGGGATCTTCACGTTCGGCACCGTCGCGAAGTTCCGCCCGAAGGTCAGGATGTTCTGGGCCTCCCGGACGTAGTCGAGTTCCTGGACGATCGAGCGCGCGAACTCCTCGCAGATGCCGACCGGGTCGAACGTCGAGACATCCACCAGCTCCGACTGCTCCAGGCGGTGAGCCAGATAGAACAGGATGTCGAGGTCCGAACGGATGATCTCGTCGATGCCTTCTCGCTGCACCTTCACCACGACGTCGGTGCCGTCGTGCAAGCGCGCCCGGTGCACCTGCCCGATCGAAGCGGCGGCGAAGGCCTGCTGCTCGAAAGACTCGAAGAGCTTCTCGGGCGGCTGGTGCAGCTCGGCTTCGACGACCGTCCGGACCCGCTCGTAGGGCATGGCCGGCACGCAGTCCTGCAGTTGCGAGAACTCGAGGATGAACTCCTCGGGGATGAGGTCGTGGCGCGTCGAGAGGATCTGCCCGAACTTGATGAAGGTGGGGCCGAGATCCTGGAACACGCTCCGCAGTCGCACCGGAAGCGACAGTTGTAGCTCCGGCGAAGCGGGGCCCGCGATGAGCGTACGAAGCTTCTGGTAGATCGGCAGCCCCAGGTGTTCGGCGAAGTGCTCGAGACCGTGGCGCACCAGCACGCCGGTGATGTCCCCGATTCGAGGGATGTTACGAATCGATTTGAGCGTGATCATCGGGGCACGACCACGGGGGCGTCGAGCGTCCCGGAAACGGCGGCGCGCACAGGCGGGAGCGGCATGCCGGGCGCGGCGAACGCCTGGCCCGTGAGTTCGCCCGAGAGAGTCCGGGCGGAGCCGATGTCGAGCCGTCCCGAGAGGACGATCTTCGGGCTCACGAGGCGCAGGTTCCACAGGTGCAGGCCTTGCAGATCGCTGGTGAGCAGCGCCTCGCCGGAAGCCATCGGAACGGGCCCCTCCAGAGGGATACCCATCCCCTTGAGCAACTGCGGCCAGAAAAGGGTGAACTCGCCGGCCCTCAGATTGGCCGACCAGGGCGTCACCGGCGCTGGCCCGTTCCGGAGCATCAACCCGCGGACGGCGGCGGCCAGGGCCCGGAAACGCAGTTCCGGAATCCCCGCCAGCACCAGATCCTGGGTCCGGATCTCGGCTGTGAACCCGGTCGTCTCGGCGGTGAATCGGACCGACATCTTGCCACCAAGCGAGGCCGGGTTGGCCACTCCGGTCACCTGGGCGAAGATGGGAGCCAGCACCTCGGCGTTGCCGGAGACTCCAGCGGGCTCGTAGCCGTCGCGGCCCGGTCGCATGGCGCCATTGAGCGTCAGCACCGAATCCCGGGCGATCCGGAAGACGCCGGGAGCGCAGCGGAATTCCTCGAACGCGAAGTTGCCGTTGAAGGACTCGACGGTGAGCTGTCCCAGCCAGGGACGGGCTCCGGCCAGGCCCGCCTGGCCCAGCAACGGCCCGAGGTTCAGGTTACTCGCCTGCACCTCGAGATGGGGCATCAGGCCTTCGAGGGAGCCCTTCACGTCGAACACGCCTCCGCCCAGGCGGCCGCGCACCGAGCGAACCTTGATCCGGGGCCACGCCAGGTCGAGCCCGACCACGACACCCGAGACAACCGCCAGAGGCGCCTCCGACACCGACTTCACGGTGAGGCTGTCCGAGGCCAGGTCCAGTTCCGCGCTCAAGCCCTGGCCCGGCTGATTGCGCAGACCCAGCTTGCCCGTCACCGCCGGCAGCCACAGGTGGCTGCGCGTGAACATCGGATCCTGGATGG
>JACQZL010000270.1 GCA_016213865.1 Candidatus Rifleibacteriota bacterium | reverse complement strand
TCCCGCGCGCGGCCCGTTCCCACTGCGCCTCGGTCGGCAGTTGCAGGCCGGCCCAGACGCAGTAGGCGTAGGCATCGAACCAGTCCACGTAGAGCACGGGAGAGTCCGGCTCCGGGCTGTAAAACCGATACGAGCTGCTATCCCAGGAGCTCGGGGGGTGGTTCTTCGACTGACCCTCGTCGGGATGATGGCCCTGGTGGTTCGTCGGACCGGTCAACTCGGCCGTGGCGGCCAGGAAGTTGCGATATTGCGCGTTGGTGACCTCGTACTTTCCGATGCAGTAGCGCGAGAGCTGCACGGTATGACGTGGGGTCTCGCTGGAAGCCGCGAGCCCGCCGTTGACCTCCGTGGTCGTGGAGCCCATCTCGAAGCTGCCGGCCGGCACCTCGATCAGAATCGAGCCGTCCTTCTCGTTGCGATACTCGTCGAGGCCTTGTGCGTTTCGGCCCAGGGACGCCATCCCCGGCGGGATCGTTCCGGAGGTGTTCCCGCCGTCCGAGGCCGTCACGAAGCGTGTGGGCGAACTGAACTCGCTCGCCCCGCCGCGGCTGTCGACGAACCGGACGCGGCAAAAGTAGGGGATCCCCGCGGCCAGGGCCGGCCTGCCAGCCCGACTGCCCGAGAAGGTCCCGGTGAAGGAGCTCACGCCCAGTTGCAGACGGCCGGCACCGCTGCTCGTGGCGCTCCATACCAGGGCTGCAGTCGACAGTGGGCTCGCGTCGTAGATCTCCCAGACCGTGCTCTGGTGCAGGTCTCCGTCCGCGTCCGTGAAGGGCCCGGCACGCAACGTCGGAGTTACCGAGACGCCGCCCTCGCCCGGAGCGGGAGCCGCCATCGACGGGGTGCCAGGCGCCTGGTTCTCGAAACCGGCGGTGGAGCGCTGTCGATCGAGAAGCGCGTGAAGGGCGTCGATGACGCGCGGGTCCTGGTAGATCTCCTCGTGATCCGCTCCATTGAAGACCGCCAGACGGTCCTCGACGCCGTCGCCTCGAGGCCCGAGAAAGGCATCGGTCAGCCGAGAGCTTTCGGGAAGCAGTCCGCGGGCCGTGCCGCTGTCGTAGCTCACGAGCGAATCGTTGCCATGGAGGTCGCCGAAAAGCTGCTCTCCCGGTCCTGCCCGTTCGCAGACGAACAGGTTCTGGGCCCGGCGGCCCAGCTCGGTGAGGACATTGTCCGAGAGGATGAACGGCAGCAGGCGCCTCACGTGAAACACCTCGTGGCATCGCAACGCGCCGAGGAAGTTGCCGCACTCGCAAGGTTCGTCGGCAGCCGTGCCGTACGGCTGGTCCACGACGGCCGACTGGGTCGCTGTCAGCGGACGCAAAGGAGTGTCCCCGTTGGACTCGCCTCCGAAGATCGCGTACAGCTTCGCGTTCACGTACCGGTCCCGTTGCTCGAGAGTGGCCCGGTCCAGCCCGTTGAACTTGCGGAGCATCCCGTTCACCCACATCCCGGGGACGACCACGGGAGTTGCCTCGGTCCAGAAGTCGTAGCCCAGGTTGTATCTGCCTACCGTCGGAGGATATCGCTTCTTCACCGCCTGCTTGGCGTACCACGCACGCTCCGTGTCCTCGGTGACCGACAGCGAGCTGGCCCCGAGGGAACCGTGGTGCGGGGTGGCCAGGGTGACCAGCATTCGGGTCCGATCGCCCAGCCGGCCGCTCCCATCGGCAAGCCTGGTGTTCATCCCAAATCGCGCCACCAGACCGCCCATGCTGTAGCCGATCAGCACCACGTCCGAGACAGTGCGGCCGTTGCGGGCCTCTCGCGCCGCGGCGTCGGTCCCGAACACCTCGCTTTGCTCCAGGCAGTGCACGAGGCGCTCGCCGTTGGCACGGATTCGCTCGGTGGTGTGATACCGATAGAGGTAGAACTTGTACCGGGACTGCAGGGCCAGGTAGTTCTCGAAGAGCCGAGCGTTCTCGGTGGCTCCGTTCGGGTTGTAGGGCGTCCCGGAACTCAGCCACGAACGCCCGCTGAAGTTCTCCCGGAGCCCACGGAACGTGTCCCAGACCCCCGCCTTGAAGGCAGCGATGTCCGCGGCGGACTCGGATGGGGCGTCCTCGAGCCCGTAGAAGCCGTGGATGAGCACGACCGGGCCGCGGTCGCCCAGCGGTCCCAGGTCGAGCGCCGTGAGGTCCGGCCCCCTCACGCCTGCCGCCGGAGGGCGCAGGACCTGCACGTAGCACGCTGTCGACGCGGCGACGGGGATTTCGAAGGCAAGTCTGCCGGCGCTCGTGAGGCGCCACATCCTGGCCGGCGTCTTGAGCGGACCAGCGCAGTCCTGCAGCGCCTCGGCAGGCGGAAAGTCGGGCTCGACCCAGTACTCCAGCGGGACCATTTGTCCGTCGATCTCGACCTGCTGGCGAACCAGTACGGCGACCGCTGTCGTCGGCGCCGCCGGCGGCACGGGCAGCTCCACTCTCACCGGATTCGCCACCGCCCGGACGGCCGTGGGCAGTTGCTCCCGCGGAATGGTGAACACGACGGCACTTTCGGCTCGGGGGCCGGTGGCGGTGGTGGTGAGGGCCGTGCTCGTGGTGCTGGCCATGACTCCCACGTCGCCGACCAGCAGCCCCGACGGCAGAGTGATGGACGACGACGTGAGCGAGACCGTACCTCCGGTGGAGCCAGGCACCGTCTGCTCGACCCTCGCCACTCCGGCCGACTCCGGAGCGACGACCGAGACGACGACCTCGGACGGTCCGCTGCCGGCGAGACCGTCGGTCACCGTGAGCGCATATCGGTAGGTCCCCGCAACGGGTGCCGTGACGCTCTCGAAGGCCGAGGTGCCGGTCACCGTGAGCGGGACCGGCCCGGAAACCTGGCTCCAGCGGTAGCTCAACGGATCGCCGTCGGAATCGAAGGAGGCATCGCCGGTCAGGGTGAACGGGATGTTCGAGGTCACTGTCCGGTTGCCTCCGGTTGCCGCGACCGGCGCACTGTTGGTGAACGGCAGGCTCACCGGCGTCAGCCGTTGCGAGCTCACCAGGAATCCCGCGCCCTCCGGCACACGGAGGTCCTGGGATGCGGGTGGGGCAGTCTCGGGGAGAACCACCCGAAAGCGTCCCCTTCCGCCGGTGCCGTCCGTGGTGCTGACGACGGCAAGTGCAAGACCGAGTTGGGTAACGAGCGACCTGGCGGTCAGACCCGGAGGGACCCCGTGCGGCAACGAGAGCGGTCGCAGCCCACGTTCGACCGTCCGCGTGAGCGAGGCGGTACCCCACGACTCTCCGCGTAAGGTGACGGTCGTCGCCGCCGGCACCACCACCAGGTAGGCGCTGGCGGGGGCGAAGGTGAAATCCGGAGTGGCAGTTGGACCCGGCAGGTAAGGCATGGCCTGAAGCCTCCCCGTCGCATCGGGCTCGAAGCGCGCGACGAACCCGGCCGCAACGGCCTTGACCAGTTCAGAGGCCGCCAACGGCCGAGCACCGGTCGTCGTCACCTCGAGAGGTACGGAAACGAGGTTCGCGCCCGGCGCAAACGCCACCTGGCGAACGACGCCACGGGATCCGAGAACGGCCGTATGGGCCGGACTGGGACCGCAACTCAGCAGAAGAGCGACCACGACGGCCAAGAGTTCGAAGCTCGTCACACACCCGGGGAGGAGCGGTCTTTTCAATCTCTCACCTCTTCCGCGCCGGTCCCGTGACCAATGGCGCTGCCTCGAACGATACCAGACCTCGCCCCAACCGTTCGAGCCGGGACTGCCCCCCCCCGGAGTCCACGAGCAGAACTGGCTCTCTGCGCCGATGGCTTGGTAAACGGAAGCCGCCTCCGCC
This sequence comes from Candidatus Rifleibacteriota bacterium, assembly GCA_016213865.1. Next base: position 2,732 of record JACQZL010000270.1, on the reverse strand, counting down.
AGAAAGTGATCCCCGTCGGCGGTCCGTCCCTGCGCGTGGCGGAGATGTCCGGTTCGCTCCAGGATCCATGCCTCGCGCCAGCGATTTCCGACTTGTCGAGACAGCTCGAGAGCCCGATCGAACCGCCTTTCCGCCTCGTACTCCCACCCCGCTTAGCTGATCTTGTTGTGGTACTGCAGCAGGGACTCGGGCGTGGGTCGCAGCTCGCCTCGAAAGACACCCAGCTGCCGCCCCTCGTGGATCCAGTCAGCTACAAGGCCGGCATCCTCGACCTTCATCAACCGGACCCGGCATACGCGCGAAGGGAGACCCCTGTCGAAGTCCATACTCGCTCCTTTTCCCGTGCTCACTCCGTGCCCCTCGTGTCTTGGCGGTGAGCACTTGCCACGGGGCAAGCGCGTTGCTCGCTGGGAGTTCCCTCCGTCAGCCGGGTGAGGCTGCCCCCGACGAGGTCCTTGAACCAGATCTTGAAGCCTCCGGAGCGGGAGGAGGTGAAGTAGAGCCCCCGACCGTCCGGACTGAAGGCGGGCTGGAGGTTCAGGTTGGCCTCGTCGGTCAATGGGCGAATCCGACCGTCGGCGAAGTCCATCACCATCACGTGAGCTTCCCACGTGCCGAGCCGGCGACTGAACGCCAGGGATGCCCCGTCGGGAGAGAAGGCCGGGTCCCGATCGGCTCCCTCCCCTCGCGTCAGCCGGGTCGTCTGGCCGGTCCGCAGGTCGTGGCGATACAGCCAGGTCTGCGGCCTGCGGGAGCCCGGGAGGGGCGCCAGCACCTGTCCGGGCCTCAGCAGCGGCCTGCCTCGCCACCCGCTTTCCGCCTCTCCCGGATCGTCCGAGACGAAGACGATGAAGCGTCCGTCCGGAGACCACTCGGGATTGAGACTGTTGCCTGGCCCGGTGGTGAGTCTCTCCTGGCCGCCGGTTTCGAGGTCTTCGATGACCAGGACGAAGCGACCGTCGCCCGGATCTGCCGGGTAGACGAGCCGCCGCCCCTCCGGGTCGAACGAAGGATGGCCGCAGTGATCGAACCCTGCGCCGTGCTTCCGCACGGTCGATGACCCGAAGGACGAGGTCAGAACCTGGAACCGCCCCCGGGGGGCCGCGACGAAGGCAAACCTCCCCGAGCGGGCGTGAACGGCAGGCTCACCTTCGGGGCCCGCCAGGTCTGTCAGTTGCCGGCGACGGGTCCCCTCGACGAGGTAGAGGTCGTACTCCCAGAGCTGGGCCGGGTCCTGGCTCACCCGCGACGAGACGAGGTACGCCCCGGGTCCCGATGCCCACACGGGCAGGACCAGAGTCAGTCCCACGGCCAGATAGACCACGAATCGCGCCATGTCGGCTCCTCACTGTCCGCTTGCGGGCCCTCGCGGAGGGGGCCTCCGCTGTCCGGGCACCGCTGTTACCGCCAGCTCCCACTCTACGGCAGGAACTCGTGGAACATCGTCGCCACGCCTGGCTGGCGGGAGCGATGCAGACAACTCGACAGCCGGACCACCTGCGCCGGCGCCCGGTCGAACACTCCGACGGCCACGCCGGCCGGGGCCACGTGAAAGGAGGGCTCGTCGGCGATGCCCGTCGACAACCAGTCTCCCTGTTCTCGAGCTCCCAAACGAGCCGCCCGGACCGGCTGCTCACCAGAGCAGAGGCAAGGCAGCTCCGTGGACGCTGCACGTCGGATACAACCGGCCGAGTTCTAAGTGCATCCTGTAGTGGAAGCAGGTGCCCGGTCCCTGACCCGGGTCGTCGGGGACGGCGTCCAGGTACCCCAGGTCGCGTAGCCGCTCGAACGTGGGCTGGTCGAGTCTCTCGACCTTCTGATCCGGGTGTTCCTCGTTGTGGCGGAGGATGATCTGGGACGGGTTCGAGGCGGTCGTGCCCGTCGAATTCGGGGCCGACGGACTCGAGGCGTTGGTGGTCCCGGTCGTGGACGGAGCGCCGGAAACGCTGATCGGGCCGGGGGCGACTGGGGCGGCGGGCGGCTTGGAACCGGAGTCGCCGCAGCCGGTCAACACGAACATGGCGGCGAGCAGGCAGCTCTGGGTGGTGGTGAGGATGGTGCGCATGGGTCCTCCGCGTGGGGGCCGTCGGACATCCGGAGTTGGATGCCCTCCGAGGGCCACCAGGTCGATTTCCGAGCCGTGAGCGGTCTCGAACCGCCTTCAATCAAGGGGCGTGCCGGAATCGGGCAAGCCGCATCCCAAGCGCCCCGTCGGGTATCCCGGGCCATGCCGGCCCCTGGCGGGGAGTCGTCTTGCGCCTTCCCGAGGAAGGGAATCTGCCCCCGCCGCACGGACAGCCGGCCAGAGGCCCCGGGCGCCGTCGAGGCGCGGGATGCAGGTCGCCCTGCGCACCTCCGGTTCCACGCTGCCCCTCAACGGGCCAGGGCATCGGCGAAGTCGTCATTCCCGCGAAAGCGGGAGTCCAGGGGTTGCATCGATCCTGGACCCCCGCTTGCGCGGGGGTGACGAACCGGGTTGCCGAAGTCCTTTCCGGGGACTTTGCCGGAATCTTGCACAGGCACGCGTCTCTGCTCCCTTCTCGCCCTCACCTCGGCGCGAATCGCTCCACCATCTCCACCAGCTCGCCGCGGTCGATGGGCTTGCTGATGTAGGCGTCCATGCCGGCGGCCAGGCAGCGCTCCTGGTCGCCGCGGTAGGCGTGGGCCGTCAGGGCGACGATCGGCAAGCTGGCCTTCTTCGGGTCGGCGAGCTTGCGGATGGCGCCCGTGGC
>JACQZL010000269.1 GCA_016213865.1 Candidatus Rifleibacteriota bacterium | reverse complement strand
TGTCCAGGCGGTCCCGTTCCAGGTCCACGTATCCTGGTACCAGGTTGCCGGCGAAAAGTCGTAGCCGCCGGCAAGAACGACCAGCTTCTGGACGCGGTCGTAGGCAGCCCCGTAGACGTCCCGTTCCGGCGGGGGGGCCCCCTGGGTGACCTTGGCCCACCTGCTTCCGTCCCACTCCCACGTGTTGTTGATGTCGCCGCTTCCAGTCCAGCCCGAGTAGCACACGACCCGCGCTCGCAGGCCGTCCCAGACCAGGTTCATGCCCTGACGGCCCTCGGGGTTGTTGCTGCCGGGAGTCACGTTGGTCCAGCTCGCGCCGTCCCATTGCCAAGTATCCTGATAGAAGGTCGAGCCCTGGCTGCCTCCGAACAGGATGACCCGGCCTCGGGCGCTGTCATAGGCCAGTCCCAGGCTCTTACGGCTCGCGGGCTTGTTGCCCGCGGGGGTCACATTGGCCCAGGTCGTTCCGTTCCACTCCCAGGTGTCCTGCTGATCTCCCGAGCTGGCAGAGCCTCCGAAGAGCACGACTCGCCCCCGGACGCTGTCGTACGCCATCTTGTGGCCCCAGCGTGCCGAGGGCGCCGGGTCTGGCGCAAAGGACCGCCAGTTCGTCCCGTCGTACTCCCAGGTGTCGCCGAGGAGTCCCGTGCTGCCGCTGCCTCCGAACAACACGACCCGGCCTCGCAGGCCGTCGTACGCCATGGCGCCGTAGTAACGGGCCGGCGGGGCCTGCCCGGGCGCGCGCCGCACCCAGTCGTAGAGTCCCGGGTCGGCAGCCGGGTGTATGCGGCCGCGACGCACCAGGGGAGTCGCCTGGAAGCTGCCTCCCAGGTCCTTTGCCGCCGTGATGGTGATGGTAAAGGGATCGCCCGTCCAGGGCACGTTGGCGCCCGTGCCGACGATCGGAGTGAACACGAACCGCGTCGACCCGACGCGGACCGGTGCGGGGAGCGTGAACGTGCTCCCGTTGACCGCGCTCCACGAGAAGGTCGGCGTCCCGTCCGACGCAATCGGTGTCGAGTAGTCGACCGTCAGGTCCCACGGCCCAGCCGGCAGCGCTTCGGGCCCCCGGCTCATCGTCACCGCGGTGACCACGGGAGCGGCCGCCACCGGCGCCGGCAGCGTCACTGCGCCTGCCAGCATCAGCAATGCCGGCACCAGCCTGAAGCAAGCTCGGAGGTCAGGAGCTGGGCGCGAACTGTGGTTCCCAATTGACTTCACGACGTTGGAGAGCATCGGTACCTCCGGAACATCACAATGTTGCTGATAACGAGACGTTCGAACCATCCGGCAAGTCACTTGCGCCTCCCCTGGCGCTGACTGCGCCTGGGCAGGAGCACCCAGGGCAACGCCAGTATCAGCAGGTCGGGAAGTGCTCCGCCGCCTGCTCCGCGCGCACAGCCGCCACCGCCGCCGGCAAAGCCTGAATAGGCCGGGGCAGGGGTAATCGAGAGCGTCAGCCCGCCCACCGGCGTACCCAACATGCTGCTCGGGACGGAGATCGTTCTGGCGACACTGTCGATCAGAAGGCTCTGACCGTCGGCCACGACGTTGACCGTGTAAGTCGCCAGGATCGCCGGGGGAACCAACCGATTGCCCGCAGCGTCGACTTGTTCCACCGTGACTTGCTGGCCTCTGGTGAGCGAGGTCGGGAACGTGAGCGTCGTGTTCACCATGCCATTGACGGCCGAGGAGACCGGCGAGATGGCCGTCCCGTTCACGAAGACCTGAACAGCGACGTTCGTGACCGACTGGCTGCCTGGCTGCTGGACGGCCTTCAGGTAAACCGGCTCACTGCGATCGCCCGGCGGCGTGACGTCGACAGTGAGCTCGAAGAGGTACTCGAGCGTCGACGAATCCTGGCCGAAGTCCGGCGCTACGAAAAAGGTCCTCACGGCGAACGGGTTGTCGAGCGTGACGCGTGGCCCGGCCACTTGCCGCCAGGAATAGAGCAGCGTCAGGCCCTTGCCCGCCAGTACTCCGACGAGCCTGGAATTGCTTCCGTCCAGCGTCACCTTGCGGCCGGTCGTCGGGCCCGTCATCGCAATACTCTGCGGGTTGGCCAGGCCCTCCGCGACCGGGACCGACGATTTCTCCGTGTCCACGAGGATGCGGGCCAGTCGCTTGACCAGGACGCCCGTGGGGTTGCCTCTCGCATCCAGCGTGAAGACCATGACCTCGAACGTATGGATGCGCGAGGTCGTCGGTGTGAAGCTCGTCACCGAGGACAACTCGGACGTTGCGAGCTTCCCGTTCGACGAGAGCAGCACCGTTGGACCGGATACCTGCCGCCAGAGGAAGTCACACGATTGTCCGGACGTGCCCCCCGTCAGGTTGGCCGTCTAGGTCACCGTGGTCGGCGTCGCGCCGACCGGAGGCACCTGCACTCGCAGCGAGTGCCCGCGTGTCAGCGAATACCCTTCGGCCAGGTCCTGCCCGACGTCGCTCGTGCTGGAGGCGGTCGCGACGATGCTCACGCGCGGCGTCCCCGCCGAGGTCACCAGGCAGACGATTGACATCGAGTCCTTCGCGCCGTGTGAATCCAGAACTCCTGACATACCCCCCCTGGAAAAGTGTCCGCTTTTCGGGTCACGAACCCTCGCCGGCGACGGCATAGCG
>JACQZL010000268.1 GCA_016213865.1 Candidatus Rifleibacteriota bacterium | reverse complement strand
GGGGGCCACCTACGAGACATGCACCCGGCCGCCCACGCTATCCGGTGGGCTGCAGGCCCTCGGAGGCCGCCCAGGTGTCGATCGGAACTCCGCAGATGGCCCGCGTCCTGGGTACGTGGCACAGGCGGCACGGAGCAGGGAGGTCCTCCCAGCGGCCCGCGGCGAAGGCCTGGCGTAGCTGGCGCAGGGGCTGGCCGTTCCAGACCTCTCGTATCGTTTGGGTCTTCAGGTCGCCGACGGGCATCTCGCCCTCCAGGTCCAGACAGCACGGAACGACCGTGCCGTTCCAGAGCATCGCGAGGCCGGCCCACGGAGCGGGGCATCGGCTCGGCCGAGCAGGAGTGGGGCGGGTGTCGGCGGCCAGGGCGTCTGCCCACGCGTGCGGCGCCACCCTTTCCAGGCGGTCCAGACCGGCCTTTTGCAGGCGGGTTTCCAGCAGACGCCAGTCGGACCCCAGGTCGGCCAGCTTGCTCGCGGTCGGGTCGACGGTGGTCAGATAGCAGTAGGGGCCCCGGGCCCCCAGTTCGCGGCGCAGCTCGAGGAAACCCAGGATGTTCGAGAGGACTGCCTCGTAGCGATCGCCCTTGCGGATGCCCTCGTAGGTCACGCGTTCGAAGCCGTCGAATGAGAAGCCGAGCCAGTCCAGGCCCGAGTCGATCAGGGCCTTTCCCCTGGAGCGATCGAGCAGGGTGGCGTGCGTGAAGAGCGCCGTCGGGAGGCCGGCGTCGTGAGCCATGCGGATCATCCTGGGAAGGTCCGGGTGGAGCATCGGCTCGCCGATCAAGTGGAAGTAGATCATGGCCCCGTACTCGCGCGCCTGCTCGACGACGCTGGCCACCAGATCCAGAGTCACGTATCCCTGCGCCCGGCCCTGGCCCGCGCCCGTCGGACAGCCCTCGCAGTGCCTGTTGCAGGCGTTGGTCGGCTCGAGCCACAGGTACATGGGCGGCAGGCCCAGCACCTCGCGGGCGCGCAAGAAGCCGTACAGCGCCCGGGTGGCATGCCAGAATCGCGCGACGGATCGGGTGAGTGGGGTTGCCTCGAGCATGGTTCGAAGACGCCGGGACCGGCCAGTCGCTCAGGCTGGAGTCGAGGCCCGTCCCCGTGCCGCCGCTCCAATTTACTTCGCCAGGCCGGAGATCGCAGCCTCTGGCTGTCCCTGGGGAGCGATGCAGACAGATGGGAAGCCGCACCACTGCGAAGGCACGAGGAGACCAAACCACGAAGGTACGAAGGACCCGAAGAGCGGCACAAAGGGCCTCATTCGATCGGGCTTCTCTTCGTGCAGCCCTTGGTGCCTTTGGGTCTTCGTGGTTCGGGATTGCGTCGCTTCTCCCATGAGTGAGCGTCGCTCCCCACGGCCAGCAGGGTCCCGGCAAAGTCCTCGAAAAGGGCTTCGGCGACCCGGTTTGGTCACCCCCGCGCAAGCGGGGGTCCAGGATCGATGCGACCCCTGGATTCCCGCTCCCCGCTTTCGCGGGGACATGCTCCGCGGGAATGACGACTTTGTCCGTCGCCTTGCCACGGCCAGCGGGCCCGTGGCGCACGGCGCCGCGCCGTGGTACCGTGGCCGCGCGAGGCGCCTCGTGCAGCGCTTCGTTCCTCCTCATGCCCGAGCTCTTTCGATACCTGGTGCTGCCGCTGGCCCTGGCCGCCGCGGTCGGCCTCACCGTCGCCTCGTACCTCACGCACGAGCGCCGTCGCCTCCGCTGGATGTCCGCCCTGCGGCTCGGCTTGGTCCTCGCGGTGGCGGGCCTCCTCTTCTTTCCGTCCTGGACCCGGCGCAGCCGTGAAGTCCACCGGCCCTCCGTCGCGGTCATGCTCGACACTTCGGCCAGCATGCAGCTCGCCGAGACGCCCGGCGGCAAGACCCGTTACCAGCGGGCGCTCGAGCGTCTGGCCGAGCTGCGCGGCCGTCTTCAGGGCGAGTTCGACATCGAGCTGTACGGGTTCTCCCGCCATGCCGAGCCGATCTCGGGCGCTGCCCCGGAGAGCCCGGCCGGCAAGGAGACCGACCTGGCCGCCTCGCTCGCGGAGGTGCTCAACAAGCAGGACCGGGAGCGCACGCGCGCCGTCTTCGTGCTGAGCGACGGCCGCAGCACCGCCGCGGAATCGCCGCTCCCGTGGGCCCGCACCTCGCCGTTCCCGATCTACACGCTGGCCGTGGGCAACTCCGACTTCCCTTACCGGGACCTCGAGCTCGCGGGCGTCGAGGCGCCGGACCGGCTCTACAAGGACAGCATGGGCCAGCTCCGGGTCCGTCTGCGGGGCCATGGGCTGGACCACGGCCTGGTCAGCCTGGAGCAAGGCGGGCACCGGCTCGAGCAGAAGCCCTTCTCGACCCGCGACCAGGGGCCCGTGACCTTCGACTTCCGGCCCACGGGAGGCGGGCTGACGCTCTACACGGTGAAGGTGGCCGGCCAGACCGGCGAGTTGACTCTGGCCAACAACTCCTGGACAGTCCCCGTCGAGATCGAGACCACGCCGCGGAAAGTCCTCCTCGTCGCCGCGACCCCCGGCTGGGACTACACGTTCCTGAAGCGGCAGCTTCGCTCCGACCCGCGGTACGAGGTGACCGACCCGCTGCACTTCACGCGCACCACTCCGATCGAGCTCCCCTCCGCCGACCTCGGCAGCTATGGCCTCGTGGCGATCGCCGGGTTCCGGACCCAGGCCTTCCGCCCGGAGGCGGTCGCGGCCCTCGCGGACTATGTCAAGAGCCGGGAGGGTGTGCTGCTGCTCTTCGGCAACGGCCGTGACAACCTCGAGGACCTGCTCGGCTCCGAGCTGGCGCCGCTCCTTCCGGTGGTGCGGCCCCTGTCCTCCGAAGAGCCCTCGACCCGTCTGCCCTTCGTGCCCGGCGAGAAGAGCCCGCTCTTCCGCATCCTGGAGCACCCGCAAGCCAACCAGCAGGCCTGGCGCAGCCTGCCGCCCATCCTCGTGGCCCAGCCGGCCTTGTCGCCTTCGGCCGCCACCGTGGTCCTGGGCACGTTCGCGCGCTACCCCAAGGACACGCCGGCGATCAGCTACCGGCTCTTCGGACGCGGGATGACGGTGCTCTTCGACACCGACGAGACCTACCTCTGGAAGACGCTGATGGACGCGGTCAACGACCCGGACCACCTCTACGAGCGTTTCTGGGCCAACCTGGTCTCGTGGCTGACCGACGAGTCGCGGCTGACCGGCGTCGGCCTGACGCTCTCACGCCTGCACTACAACCTGGGCGACGAGGTCTACGTCCGGGTCGACGACTTCGCCGGCAAGCTGGAGACGGCCGCTCGCGAAGACGTCGTTCTCTCGTATCGCTCGGACGCGATCCAGGGCCGCCTCTCGCCCGAGAGGGTGCAGGGGGGCTTCCTGGCCAGCTTCACGCCGCCCGCCGAGGGCCGTTACACGCTCACGTTGACCCTGCGCGGCGGCGAGGAAGTGACGCGCGAGTTCCTGGTCGACGCCGTGCTCCGGGACTTCACCAACCCGTTGGCCGACCCCGACACTCTAAAGGAGCTGGCCGAGCTCTCCGGCGGCCGTTTCTTCGCCGAGGGGACGGGCGACCTCGGCAGCCTGAGGCTGGACCCCAGCCCCAAGGTCGAGGAAAGGACCGAAAGCCTCCATTGGGTCGATCGCCCATGGGCCCTGGCGCTGGGCCTCGCGCTGCTCGCTGCGGAGTGGCTGCTGCGCAAGAAGTACAACCTGGTGTGAAGGCGGCGGGACGGCCTACCGCAGGGCCTGCAAGACTGTCTCCGCGGTCACGACGTGCTCGTCTCCCCGAGCGGGGCCGGCAGCCGCAAAGACCCGTGTAACGACCTCGGCGTGGCGCGCGGCGAGAGGCAGTCGCTCGGCGGCTGCCTGCAGCCTCCGAAGCCCCTCGGACCCACCGGGGCCCCGCAGACTGACCTTGGCTTCGCCGACCAGCAAGGCGGTTCCGTCAGTCGACTCCGCAACGACGTCGAGCTCCAGAGGCCGCCCATCGGTGCCGGTCCCCCACCAACGCGACGCCGGGCCCCAGGTCCGGCCGCCGAACCTGGACCGCGGGACGCTTTCCCGGACCAGACACTCCCAGACCTGGCCCAGGTGCGAGTCGAATCCCTGGCGCACCCTTTCGGCCACGGTGTCGATTTGGCCTGCGCCAAGCAGCGAGCGATGCGACTCGACGAAACGGAACCAGAAAGCCAGATAGGGATCGGCGATCCGGTAGAGCGACCGGCCCGAGGTCCGCGGAGGGGTCCCAAAAGGGACCTCCCGAGCCACCAGATGCAGGTCCTGGAGCCGCGCCAGGGGTCGGGTCAGAGAGGTGGCCGGCTTGCCCAGGCGCCCGGCCACTTCCGACAGGCGATGACAGCCGCGCCCGATCAGCGTTAGCACCGATGCGGCCTGGGCCCAGTCGCGAGCGTCGTCCTGCAGGATGCGCTCGGGCTCCTGGTGCAGGACGCCCATCGGGTCGAGGACCAGTTCCCTCACGGCCTCCCAGAGAGTCGGGTGGTCAGCGGCCAGCTCCCAGTATCGAGGAACGCCGCCCCAGACGGCAAAAGCCTGCACCGCATCGAGCGGGTCGGGAAGGCCGAGCGCCTCGCCAATCCAGCCGGCCCCCAGGGGTGCCACTTCCAGTATCTCCTGGGCCCGGCCGTAGAGAGGCGCTGTCGCGTCGAGCAGCAACCCCTGCATCATCCGTTGAGAAGAGCCGCAGACCACCACGTGAGGTGCGGGCTCGACGCCGGCGTCCAGGGCCTTTTGCAGCACCGACGGAAGCTCCGGGCTGGCGCGCACCAGAAACGGGAACTCGTCCAGAGCCAGGACCGCCCCGGGCGGCGCCTGGGCGTGCCACCGTTCGAGCAGGCTGGCCCAGTCCGGATACCGCGCCCTCTCGAACCCCGGGATGAGGCTGCCGATGGCGACAGCCAAGTCGTAGCGCTGCAGGACAGCCTCCCGGTGGTCTCCGACGTAGTAGACCGAACGCCCCGTCGGCAAGACCTCCCGCAGCAGACGGGACTTGCCGCAGCGCCGTCTTCCGAAGAGGCAGCAGAAAGTGGCTTGGCGGGAAGTCAGCGCCCTCTCCAGCCGCCGTCGTTCACGGGTTCTATCGAGGAAGGGCAACCGCATGGAGGCACCCCGGGACATTATGCAGCTACGGCATAATGTCTGTCCAGCATAGCGAGCCGGGGGGTGCTTGCTCTGCGCGTGGGTAGTTTTCCGAGTGCGGCCGGAACAAGTAGTCGGTGGCCGGTAGCCGGTAGCGAGGGCTCGTTGCAGGGCTCCAGATGGGCTGCTGGTTGGCTCGCAGGGGACGCCGAACGAGCCCGCAGATGGGACCACGCGACCGCGAGACTGCCGCTGGATGATGATCCCCTTGCCAACCGTCCGCAGCCTGCCGGCGATCCGGCATCACCGGCTACTGGCTACCGGCTACCGGCTACCGGCTACTGGCTACTGGCTACTGGCTACTGGCTACTGGCAACCGGTTGCCGGCCACCGGTTCCGGCTCTGGATGAGCCATCAGACTACCCATGCGCAGGGTATGCACCCAAGCCCGGGGCCCCTCGGGACCGAGAGCCCGGCGACCGGGGGAGTCTCCCTCCGGAAGACCTCATGGGTCTGCAAGAGCCAGGGCGACCGGGCGACTGGAACGGGCGCTTGCGCTCCGGGGCTTTGCCTGTCTAAGCCGGCGCTTCTACTTGGACCGCTGCAACTCCTCGAGCCTGGCCAGGGCGGCATCCCTCGCGCCGAGATCGACGGTCCCTCTCGGGTTCCCCTGCAAGTCGTAGCGGGCCCCGCCGAGGGCCACGGCAGTCTGATAGGCGACTGTCTTGGCGATGCTCTTCAAGGCCAGGCGAAGCACGGTGCTCGTGCAGTTGAGGCCCGCCTTCATGAGGTCGCCGTGGATTCCGACGGCCCAGGGCCGTTGCTTCGAGGGATCCTCGGGGAACGCGGCGGGCCATCTCTCTCTCAGCACCGCGAGCAGGGCCGGAATGTGGGGCTTGATGTTCTTCTCCTCGTACCGCTTCCGCTTGAGACGCTTGTGCTCGGCCACCGCGGCGGGATCGCCCTTGGGCGTCGGATTCCGGCGTGGACGGGGGGACCCGTCAGCAGCCTTCCGCGCGGGCGGAGTACCGGTTGGCCCGGGTGGCGGTCCCGCGGGCTTGGTCTTCCAGGCGGGAGGAGCGCCCTCCGGCTTGGGCTTCGGGGTTGCAGGCCCGATCTTCGCGGGCGGCAGACCGCCCGAGCGGGCCAGGGTCTTCATCGCTTCTCGATGGCGGTTTCTCTTGGGCATGGCGACTCCGATCATCCGGCGCCGAGACCGGTCCGTCAAGAGGGTGCGCGTGGGGGGAGCGTGTCCCTGGGCTGGTAACCGCTTCCTATTTCGCATGGAGGGCTCAAGGGGCTCATTGGAACAGCCTTCGCAGGCTTGACCGGGGATTTTGAACTTCAGATTTGGGCACCGACCACTTTGGCCGCAGTTCTCCGCACTTGGCTCCAAGGGATGTAGGGGCGAACTGTGCGGCCCTGCCGTTCGGACTTGGTCGGTGCCCAGATTTGCGGGTTGCGATTGCAGAGGACCTGGCCCCCGGCGACCCTCACTCCGCCGGCCGGTCCGCGAAGACCCGCCGCTCGAGCTGGCCGCGCTCGGGGAAGAGCAACGGGCCCAACCACGGGAGCGCCGCCCGGACCAGGGGATTCCGCAACCGGATGGCGAACCAGAGCGGTTGCAGCCGCGCGCCCAGACGTCCCTTGGCGTCGGGCGAGGTCTGACCCCAGCGAATCGCCCGCACCCCCTTGGCGGCGGCCAGGTCGGCGATCGCCTTGAGCAAGTTGAAGTAGAGGTCGACCTCGCGCAGGACCGCGTAGTCCATCCCGACGTAGAGGAAGACGAGCACCTCGGGAGCATGGACGTAGCAGAGGGCACCGCCGGCGGGGCGCCCCCCGAGCGTGGCGCGGATGTAGCGGATCCGCGGCTCGGCGGCCAGGCCGTGGAAGAACTCGGGCGTCAACGTCTCGAGGCGCGTCTTCGAGTGTGCCAGGACCTGCAGGTAGAACGTGTGGAACTCGTCGGCGAACGGCCAGAAGTCGAGGTCGGTCTCGACAGAGAGGCCCGCCGAGCACGCCCGTGCCAGGTTCGCGGTCATCTGGCGCCGGTAGCCCGACCGCAACCGGCTCAGGTAGTCCGCCGGCGAGGACCAGGTGACCTCCTGGAGCGAGACGGGTACCGACGGAAAGCGATGAAAGCCCGCGGGGACGAGCGCGGACGCCCAGGCGGCCCAGCCGGCTTCGTCGAACTCCTTCCACAGGCAGGCCGAGAGGCCCTCGGTCCGGAAGATCTGGAGCGAGTGGCCGACCAGCGCCTCACGAGCGCGAACCAGCTCCTCGCTGCCCAGACTCGGGGCGAAGACGGTCTCCTGATCGGCCATGCTCGCCGGCAACCCGAAGGTCGCGAGGTCGAGGACCAGGAACCCGGGGCTCAGCCGCCGTCCGGTCCGGGCCATGGCCTGCAGAGTGGGCGGCGCGATACAGTCCATTTCGAGCCGCATCCGGCTGAAGGCGCTGGCAGCCAGGAACCGGCCGTCCTCGCCTCGGGCCACCAGCAGCGAGGTGCGGATGCCCGGCAACCGGCCCTCGAGGAACGCCTTCAGGAAGAAGCGCTTCATCCCGGCCATCGACGGAGGACTCAGGTCGTCCGTGAGATCGTCTGGCAGGGAGTCGGTTTCCTGGAGCTGGAGGGTGATCATGGGCGAAGAGCACAGCGCGGCGTGGCTGTCCAGACCCGGAGATCATGTTGAACCGTCATGCGACGACCGACCTTACTGCGACTCGCCCCTCGCCCCCGGCCAGCGCGTCAGACGCGCCAGCATCGCCGGGTGCATCAGCACGTCCATCAGCACGGCGACGACGCACGCCAGCCCAAGGTACGCTCCGCTCTGGATGACCGGAATCCCCTCGGCCGCCAGGCAGGCCGAGAACCCGACGGCCACCAGCAAGCTCGAGATGACCATCGCGCAGCCGACTTCCCGAAAGGCCTCGCGCAGGGCGACGTCGAGCGGCAGGCCGCGTTTGACGCACTGGTTGACGTGGAAGATGTAGTGGATCGTGTCGTTGACCGAGTTGCCGATCGCCAGCGAGTCGATGACGCAGAACCCCTCGTAGAGGTCGTATCCGGCCAAGCGCGCCGTCGAGAACATCACGAAGATCGGCAGGACATTCGGCACCATCGCGCAGGTCGCGATCGCAAAGCTCCGCGTCGTGAACAGGAAGACGACGTAGATGAAGAGGATCGTGTAGAGGACGTTGACGAAGAACGTCTCGGAGACATAGCCCATGATGGCCCCCCAGTACGCCGTGCTCCCCGAGACGGACACCTTCGAAGCGTCCAGGTCACGCGTGCGGACCGCCCTGGCCGCTGCCTCGACCTGCCGGCTCAACGCGAGCAGGCCGTTCGCGTCCTCGAGGGTCGTCGACACCGCCAGGCGCAGCTTGCGACTGCCCGCCGAGAAGTACTCGTCGAAAGCCCCCAGCTCGATGTACTGGCGATAGAAGGCCTCCCGGCGGGCCTGACGCCATCGAGGCTCCATTGCAGGGTCGAAGCGGACCCGATCCAGGCGCGAGTCGATGGTCCGCTTCAGGTCGGCCCAGGTATCGACGCGGACCACGCCGGGGACCTTCGCGACGGCCGCGGCGATCGCGTCCAGATCGCGCACGGCCTGGGGGCTGGCCAGCAGTTGCTCCATCGTCCGGTCGGCCGGGAGGGTGCAGTCGATCGTGGTCACCGGGAACTCGTGCTGCTTCAGGAACTGGAGCGACCGCGTGACCGCGTGGTCCTCCACGAAGTAGCGATGCCAGTTCGCATTGATGCGCTGCTGGGCCGAGTAGGCGATGAGGAGGCCGCAGAACCCGACCCAGAGCGTCAGGTTGAGCGGGTGACGGATGACGGCCGCCCACGGCCCCAGCCAGCGCCGCGACAGGGCCGAGTCGAGCCGGTAGAAGAACGCCCCATCCACCGTCCAGCCGACGTGAGAGAGCACGAGTGGCAGGTAGACGATGGCGATGACGTACTCGACGACGACGCCGATGCAGATGGCGTAGCCGAAAGACTGGAGCAGCACCATGTCGGTCGCCCCGGTGACGATGAGGGCCCCGAAGGTCGTCAGGCTCGTGAGGAAGTTGGGGACCAGACCCAGAGCCCCCAGAAGCACGCGATGAGCAGCGCAAGCCCCAGCAGCGTCAGCCGCCCCTGGTCCCGGAAGGTGCTGCGGATCATCTCGCTGTTGAGGTAGGCGAGACCGTTGAGGTGATACCGGATGCCCGTGGTCTCGCGGAAGCGTCGCAGCTCGCCCTCGATCCGCTCCAGGAGGCCCAGCGTCTCGGCGGGGTCCTCGTGGTCGGCCCGCGGCCTCACGACAAGGGCATAGACGGTGTGTCCCCGGTCGTACAGATACCCGAACCACCGGTCGCTGAAGGGCGGCTCCTGCCACGTGCGCTGGGTGGCCGCCGGATCGGCAAGCAACTCCGGCCCCAGGATCGGCACGAGCCGCAAGTGGTCGTCCCTCAGCGCCGGCTCGAGGACGTCGACCGCGGAGAAGGCCCGCTGCACGCCGTCGAGCCGCTCCAGGCGTCCTTCGAGATCGCGGACGGCCCGCAGCCCATCGGCCGAGAAGGCCTTCGGGCTGTCCAGGTACACGAGGAGCGTATCGCCCAGACCGAACTCGTGCTCGTAGGCCTCGAGCCGGACCCGGTCGGCCTGGCCCTCGCGCATCACGCTCTTGAAGCCGAAGGCCAGCTTCAGGTGGGGCAGCGCCGCCACGCTGGCCAGCGTGAGCGCGGCGAGCAGCCCCCAAAGGATGCGCTCGTGGCGGAGGATGGCGCAGGCGACGCGGGTCTTCACGAGTGACGCGAAGTGTAGCAGGGGGCCCAGAGCGCGGGCCACCGGCGGGCTTCGGCGGGGGAGCGACGACGAGGAGTGGAAAGGCGCATTTCGCGTTCCCGTTCGCCCTACCATGGCGGGGCTCCGCCGCCAAGACTGGATGGCGGGGGCTGACCCGGCTGGCGCCGGGCCAGGACCGGCAGGGACGCCGGCCCTACTGCCCTCGCGTTGCGCTCAGGCTGGCCCCCCCCCCACCCTCCCCCTCCGGGGGAGGGCCAGGGTGGGGGAGGCTGGGGTTGGCCTGCGTCAACCGCGGCGCGGGCCACTCGTCCGGTCGTCGTCGCGCCCTATGGCGTGGGGGCCCTGCCGTGTCTGATGCAGGTGATCCCGGGGTAGGACGGACTGGAGTGGGTGTAGTTCCTGAAGGTGCCCTTGCCCGAGCCGGGGTCGTCCGGCAGGTACGGGAGAAGGCCCTGCATGACCATCCTGGAGCCCACGTCGAAGTTCAGCCTTTCCACCCTGAGGTTGTTCCTGATGTTGTACCGCAGGAGCGCGGTGGCCAGCTTGAACTGCACGAGATAGCAGGCGTTCTTCAGGATCTTCTGGACCGTCTTCTCGCTGGGCAAGCGAGACACCGCGACGGGTCCGTGGACAGCGCAGGTGAGCCTCCCACTCATGAACCTGTAGTTCCTGAAGGTGCCCCTGCCCGAGCCCGGATCGTCGGGGAGCTTGCTCAGGTAGCTGTCCTTCACGAGTCGGGTGCCCACGGTGGAGTTGAGGGTGTCGACCTTGGTGTTGTTGGTGATGTTGAACCGCAACAGGGCCCGCGCGAGCTCCGCCTGGATGGTGTGACACGCAGCGCGGTTCTTTGCGCGGGTAGCTGCCGCGGACGTCGTCGCGGCGGCGTCACTGGCCAGGCCTGACATCGGGTTGTAGTCCTGCGCCGAGGCAGCGCAGCATGAAACCAGGGCTGCCACAGCCACCAGGCTGCGCAGCGTTCGTGCGGTTTTCAGACGAGTTGCCATGGAGCCTCCTTGGTCACCGGACCTGCGCCGGTCCGGCGGTATGGCCACCTGAAGGAGTGGCCTCGTCGCATTTTATGCGGCTGCAGGGCCGAGGTTTAGAAAACCACCACCCGCTTGGAGTCGGTGTCCCGGGGGCGCCGGTAGCGCGGGCCGGTGGTCCGGGGGTGCCGGTAGCGCGGGGGCTTGTCCCAATGGCATCAGATCCTCATGGTTCCCATCTCCTGCTGTGGATTTGCTGGAGAGGCCGCAACGATGGCAACGCCGCAAGGTAGAAGCGGCTTCCAGCCGCTTTTTGGGCGCCCGGTCACGCGACGGCGACTTGCCTGGACCTGTGGAAGCGGCAAGATGCCGCTTCTACCTTTCCGACGCCCGTCATGCCTCTCTCGGCGCTGGATCAAATGCCATAGGGTCTGACCCCTTCCCTGGCTGCCTTCCCTCGGGTCCTCACGTTTTCTCACTTCCCCGCCGTCCCACGGCACAGGGCGAGCTGGCCCAGGCGCGAGGCCTCGAGCGACTCGCCGAGGACGCGCAGGGCCTCTTGTGGGGCGTGGAAGCCCGTCGAGTTCTCCGCTTCCACGAAGTCCAGGTAGAACTGGGCCTTTCGTTGACCGGCCCTGGCCGCTGCCAGCTCCGCGTCCGGCTTGCCCGCGTCCTTGGCGGCCTTCAAGTCCCGGATCAGGTCCACCAGTGCGTCCATCGCTCGATTGCGCAGGTCGTGGACTCTCGTCTGGATCTGCTCGACACGGTCCTCCAGTTCTTGCTCGTCCCAGCGGTGGCAGGTCTGGCAGGCACGGTTGAGCGAAAGGAGCGGACTGCGCACGTGGTGGTCGCTGATCTTGAGCGCGCCGACGCGTCTGAAAGGCATATGGCAGTCGGCGCATGCAACGCCCGAGCGCGCGTGGATGCCCTGGTTCCACATCTCGAACTCGGGGTGCTGGGCCTTGAGGACCTCGGCGCCCGTCTCGGCGTGGACCCAGTCCTTGAAGTGCGCCTCCTCGTAGGTGGCGTAGATCTGGTCGACACGCAGGCCCTTGTTCCAGGGATAGGTCAACCGCTTCTCCGGGCCTTTGAAGTAGTACTCGACGTGACACTGGCCGCAGACGAAGGACCG
The DNA here is from genome assembly GCA_016213865.1 of Candidatus Rifleibacteriota bacterium. The sequence goes on along the minus strand of JACQZL010000268.1, from coordinate 14,632 downwards.
CATCTCTTGACGCGTTGCGTCACGGTTCGGATCGTAGTCCGGGACGCCCAGGGAGGCCTTGTAGGCGCGGATGCCCTCGAAGAACCCCGGCCGGGTAACGCGCAACTGGAGCGTCGCCGGGTCGTGGCAGTCGATGCACGCCACCGGATGGGAGACCAGCTTTCGGGCCTCGGCGTACGGCATCCGGTTCATCTTGTCGAACCCGGCCATCAGATCGCCGCCTCCCAGCTTCTTGTACGGCACGTAGACGGAGGCGTGGCAGTGGATGCAGGTGCCCGGCTGCTTGGCCACGATTTGACGCTGGGTGTAGACCTGATCGTCCAGCATGAAGGCGTGGCCGCGTTCTTCGCGGAAGTCCTTCGAGAAGGCGTACCCCGCCCACATCGTCACCAGGCGTGGGTCTTCTTCCAGTTTCGACTGCGCGACGACCGACCGGGGGTCTGCCTGAGAGGGCGTCCTGGGCACCGCTTCGCTGCCCCCGTACTTCGTGCGGACCTGGTCCACCGTCTTCTTGTACAGGTCGTACTGCATCGGGAAGTTCTTGCCCCAGGTGGCCGGGTCGTCGAGCTCGTCCGTCAGGTCCACCACCCGGTAGAACGGGTTGCGTGCTTCGTCCTTTCGTTCATGGATATTGAGCAGCAGGGCGACGATGCCGGTGGCGGCCACAGCCCCCGCGAGGGCGGCCAGGGCTGCCCACTTCACCACTGCGCCGGTGCTCGAGGCGCAGGCCGGCGATGGGAGGGATGGCGTGGGGTCGGTGGCGGGCATGGGCTACTCCTCTGGAGGCGGGCTCGAGAGCCCGAGGACTCGGGGCGTGAGGCCGGACCGCTCGGGGCCCGTCCCGCAGCCTGCGGCACTCTCTGGATCTGTCCTTACTATGGCGGGGCCCAGCCTACAAGACCGGATGGCGGGGGCGGACCCGGCTGGCGCCGGGTCAGGACCGGCAGGGACGCCGGTCCTGCTGCCCTCGCGTTGCGCTCGGGCTTCCCCCTCCGTTCGTCCTGAGGAGCGCTCCGCAGGAGCTGACAAGCGCTCCGCAGGGTCAGGAGCGCGTCTCGAAGGACGGACGGAGGGGGAAGCCATACGGTTTGAGCTCAATGGGTCTCGTGTCCGACGTTCTGGTGGCAACGCACGCAGGACTCCCCGGTGCGGTGGTTGGCGGGAGAATCGATCGCCTCGACGATGTCTTGATGGCACTTCCGGCAAGTCGCTTCGACCACGGCCCGGTTCGAGCCCTTGATGCGGATGGGGTCCGGAAACCAGCCCGTCGTGAACCCGTAGGAGTGCCAGAACCCGTTCGAGGCCTTCGTGTAGAGCTTGCCTGCGAGGTGCGGTGACAGGTGGCAGTCGTTGCAGGTGGCGACCGAGCGGTGACTCCCTTTGAGCCAGGCGTCGTGATGTCCCCGCATCACGTGGCAGTTGGCGCATGCCGCCGGGTCGTTGGTCAGATAGGAGGCCCCCTTCGCGTAGACGAAGGTGTACATGCCCAGCCCACCGCAGGCGCCGATCACGGCCCCCAGCAGGACTGCCAGCGCTCGAGAGCTGGGACTCATCCGCCCCAGAATACCCCCTTCCGCACCGCGTAAGCTACAACTCTCGACGGAGCCTGACTGTGACCTCCCGAGTGGTGCCGGCTCTGACCGGAGGCAGCGCCGCCCGGTGGTCCGCATAGCCCTCCGCGAAGACCGTGACCGTGAGACGGGTCCCGTCCGGCACCGCGACTGACGCTCGGCCCTCGTCGTCGGTGGTCGTCTCCGCCACAACCGTGCCGTCGGCCCTCGCCAGCTCGATCGACGCTCCGGCCACCGGGAGGTTGGCGCGCGAGAAGACCACCTTGAAGGAGCATCGCGTTCCGCCGCGAGCAGGGGGCCTCTCGAGGCTCCGTTCACTTGTGGCGCTCGCGCCCATCCTGCCCGCACCCACGTGCCACCCTTCGAGCCTGGAACCTCCGGCCGCCGGAGCAGCCATCGCTATGCCGGCCGTGGCCCAGTCCGCCGTCGCCGGCACGGTCTTCTTCAGGCTCAAGGGGGACAGTTCCCTGGACGACACGGTGACGGTCAGCATCGTCTCCTTCGGAACGTCGAAGACGGCCACGCCGCTCGGGTCCGTGGACCTCGTGACACTCTCCGGCAGCACCTGGACCAAGACCCCGGCGAGGCCCCGGCGGTCCGCGCCCCGCACCGTCACCTCGAGCTTCGCGTTTTCGGCGGCCGTGGCCGCGGTGGCCAGGGCGAGAGAAAGCAGCAATCCTGCAACGAGCCATCGCATGGAACCAGTGTACCGAAAACCCCGGACACGCACCGGGATTCCATTTGCGGCAGACGCCCTCGATTTCCTGATACCCTCCTCACGATGCCCGCGCGAACCGTCGTCGCCTACGTCTTGGGGCTCCTCGTCGCCGGCCTCGTCCTGGCAGTGACACGGGCGGGATACTTCGAAGCCGTCGAGAGCCGGTTTGTCGACTGGAAGTCCAGGCACCGTCCCCAGGAAGAGGCGCTCGATACCAACGTCGCCCTCATCGAGGTGACCGACGGCTGCCTTCGACGGAGCGGCGCCTTGCCGTGGCGGCGCAGCCAGTGGGCCCGGCTCATCGACGCCGCGCGGCTCGGAGGGGCCAAGGTCATCGGGGTGGACGTCCTCTTCGACGAGACGGCGAAGGACCCCGCCGAGGATGACGCGCTGATTCGGGCCGTGCGTGCCGCCGGGAACGTCATCCTGGCCGCGGAGGTGCGAACGAAGGTCGAACTGGACCCCGAGACGACGGACCTACGCAAGGAGGTCTATGTCCGCCGCCCGCATGAGGCGCTGGGGCGGGTCGCGCGCGGCGTCGGGATCGTGAACATCGATTTCATCTATGACAACGTCGACGGCATCCTTCGCGTGATGCCGCTGGCGCAACGCGTGGCCGGAAACCTGGTCCCCACGCTGGCCCTGGCGACGGCCGCGGAGTTCCAGGACGTCAAGCCCACGTTCCTGCCCGGCGGGGGGCTCTCGGTCGGGACGTACACCGTCCCGCAGGCGCGCGCGCGCCTCAAGGGCGACATCGATCGGATGGAGGGCGAGAACATCCTGCGCACGGCCGCCGAGGCGAGCGCGTACGTGAACTACTCGGCGCTGACGTCTCGCGGCGTCTTCACCGTACTGAGCGCCAGCGATGTTTTCGAGGTCCTGGCGGGCCTCGCCCGGGCCCAGGCGCGGCCCGCGTCGGACCCGGGACGGCCGGACGACCTCGCCCGATGGATGCGGGTGCTCGAGGTGTTCCGCGGAAAGGTCGTCTTGATGGGTGTCAACGTCACCGGCGTGGACATGAAGACAGTCCCCTTCGGTCCGATGGCAGGCGTCGAGGTCCAGGCGAACGTCATTCGCAACGTCCTCGATCGTGGGTTCCTGGTGCGGCTGCCGTCGGGTTGGCTGGCTGCCCTGCTGATCATCCTGGGCCTGGCGGCACCGCTTCTCTTCCTGAGATGGGGTCTGCTGGTCGGGGCGGTGGCCACCGTGGGGTTCTCGGCTGCCCTGGCCGGCTCCAGCATCTCTCTCTTCAACCGGCACGGGGTCCTCGTGGACGTCTTGCCGCCGATCCTCCTCGCGAACGGCCAGTTCGTCACCATGAAGCTCTTCCTCCTGGCCCTGGACCTGAGACGCCGCATCCGCAGCCTGGAGCAGTTGACGCTCTACAGCCGGCGCTTCAACTCGACGCTCGACCTCGAGGACCTGCGCCGCCTCATCCAGGATTCGTACCTGGCCCAGACGGGCGCCGAGGCGAGCATCCTGGTCCTGCCGGCCGACCTGCCGGACGAGCTGGAGGTCTTCCCCGGAACGCGGCCGGTGCCCCCGGGTACGGCCGAGTGGGCTCTCGGGGCCGAGCTGCGCGGGGCCCTCTTCGCACGCTGGGCGTCACGGCCGGCGCCGATTGCCCTCGACGAGCTGGGCGGCCCGAGCGGTCCGGAAGGCTACTCCGAGGGGGACATCGTTCTCCTGCCGCTCCTGCACCGGGAGGCGGCGGTCGGGTTCATCGCGGTCTTCGGCCCCGACCTGGAGTCGAGCGTGACCAGCGTCGAAGACCGTTCGTTCTGGACCACTCTGGCGTCGATCGCCTACACGGCCTTGCAGAACGCGCGCCATTACAAGCTCGCGACCGTCGACGGCCTGACGGGCCTGCAGGTGCGTCACATCTTCGACCTCGAGATCGAGAAGGAGTTCGGCCGCGCCTCGCGTTACGGCGGCAAGCTCTCGCTCCTGTTGACCGACATCGACCACTTCAAGAGCTTCAACGACACCTACGGCCATCAGCTCGGCGACCGCGTCCTGCGCCATGTGGCCGACCAGGTCAAGCGCAGCATTCGCCTCTCCGACACCGCCGCGCGCTACGGCGGCGAGGAGTTCACGGTCATCCTCCCCGAGACCGACTTCGAAGGCGGCAAGCTCCTGGCGGAGCGCATCCGCACCCGCATCGAGGAGCTGCGAGTCCCGCACGACGGCAAGGAGCTGCAAGTCACCATCAGCATCGGCCTGGCCAGCATGGGCCTGACGAAGGCGCGCAACGCCAAGGCCTTCATCACGGAGGCCGACACCGCGCTCTACGCAGCCAAACAGCGCGGCCGCAACCAGGTGAGGAGCTTCGGCGACCCCAAGGACGGACCGATGGGCGCGAAGCCCGACGGCAAGCCCGGGATGTGACCGGGCCAGGACCGGCAGGGACGCCGGTCCCACTGCCCTCGCGTTGCTCGGGTCGAGCCGCGGGCAGGGCGTCAGCCGAGCCCGTCAGCTCCATCCCGGTTCGGGCCCCGCAACCTCACTTGTTGATCAACTCGTTGAGCAGGCCGGCGCCCACGACGCCCTTGCGAATGCCGCCCTTGCTCTTGCCCTTGTTGAAGACCTCGTTGACCAGGCCGGCGCCCAGCATGACGTTGCGCATCCGGGCCTTGGTGTTGTCCTTGTGCTCGGGCGGAGGCGGGGCCTGCACGACCGGGGCGACCGGCTGGACGTAGACGGGCTGGGCCACGGGCATGGGCTCCTTGGCGAACTCGACCACGAGGTGCTTCTCCAGGGTGATCTTGCGCGGGCTGTAGAACTGGAACTGCTTGCTCTGGCCCGTTTGCGGGTTGTCGAACCTGACGGCGTGGTAGCCAGGCTCGATGTCGCGAAGGGTGACCGGTGTCGTGCCGACCTCCTCACCGTCGAGGAAGATGACCGACTGCTGATCCGACTCGAGAACCAGCACGCCATTGGCGCGGGCCGCCGGAACGAGCAACGCCAGGGCCATCGCAACCACGAACAGTCTCTTCAGCATCTTGGAAACCTCCTAAGGAATCACTCGGAACACTCATCTTGGATGCCGGGGCACTCAGAAGGTATCGGCACCGAGGGCGATTTCCCGCAAGAGCGTCCCCAGTGAATGCTACCACGAAAGCCCGGGGGCCCGGACACCGGCCACCGCGACGGACGCCGGACCCTCCGTGGGCCCCCCCAGCCACCCATCCATCCATCCATCCACCCACCCAGCCACCCAGCCACCCACCCACCCAGCCACCCAGCCATCCATCCACCCAGCCACCCAGCCACCCAGTCCCCCCACCCCGCCTCACGTGTTCCCCGGCCCCTTGTCCGTGTTCCAGGTCAAGGTCTCCGTCGTCGGGCTGAAGAAGAAGTTCGTGATGGCGTACATGTTCCAGCGTGCCTGCAACAAGCGCAGTTCGATGTGCAGCGTCTGCCACGCGATCGAGCTGAACCGAGTCTCGCCCTCGCGGTAGCGCCACAGGATCTTCCGCATGCCCTCCCAGCCGTAGTTGTCGAGCAGGAACCGCGTCAGCGCGAAGGCCCGGACCAGTTGGCGGCGGACCGGCTCCGGCTGCTTGTCGAACTCCAGGTACTTCTTCTCGGACGAGAGGAACCGCAGCTCCTCCGGCCAGATGTTGTCGGTGCTCCTCAGGGGTGTCGACGAGAGGAACTTGGGACGGCTCTCCCACAAGGCCAGTCCCTCGGCCAGCCAGCGAGGGGCGCTGTTGTCCGTCATCTTGAGCAGGTAGAGATAGGCCAGTTCGTGCGCGATCGCGTCCACGTTCTGCGTCTCGACGGCCTGCTCCGTCACGAGCAAGACGTCCTCGCTCCAGTTGTTGAGAGCCGGCGGGTTCTCGTGGTGGTCGATCTTGCGGACGACTTTCACCCAGAGCAGTGGCAGGTGGTACTTGAGGTTGTTCTCCAGGTTGAGCCTGTGCTGCTCGAGCGTCGGATAGAGCCGATCGATCATCGTGAACTGGCGGTAGTCCCGGAAGAGGATGACCATGTTTCCGCGCCGGTAGACGTTGCTCCGGTTCATCTTGATGAGCTTGTTGACGATCGCCAGCTCCTCGATGGCCGGCGCGAAGTCGCGATCGATCTCCAGCGCCTTGCGGAGGACCTTCGCAGCGTCGTACACCAGCCCCTGACGCTGGCGGATCTGGGCCGCCCGCACGTAGATCGAGAGTCTGCCCGGTTGCAGCCTCAGGGCCTTCGCGTAGTAGCCGAGCGCCTCCTGGAAGTGGTTCAGCTTGTCGTGGCAGTAGCCCAGGACGAACGGCAGGTTGTTCTTGGCCGAGGAGTGAGTGAGGTACTCCTCGAGCACCTGGATCGCCTTGTCGTACTGCTCGAGCCGGATGTGGACCTCGGCCAGCTTCTGGGCCAGTTGCACGTTGTCCGGCTGGTCGTGCAGCGAGCGCTTGAGCGTCTCGACGGCGACCTCCCACCGGCGCCGCGCGAGGTGCATCTCGCTTTCCACCGCCGCCATCGTGCTCGGGCGCTGGTAGATCGCCGGCTGGCTTCCGCCGATGAGCGACGCCTCGACCGGGGCGCAGAGGAACAGGGCCCCCAGCGCGAGCAGCCAGGCGGCGATCCGAGAGACCGAGAGCCGGCTCTCGGCCGACGGCTCGCAGCCTTGGGTCCCGGACCTCGCCTGTTCTGAGGAGATTGTAGGCGCGGTGGCAGTCATGGATGTGACACCTCCACATCTCATGTGATCGGCCTTCTCCGCCGCCGCGGTGACGGACCTGAAAATGTCGAGCCAGCCCGAGCCACGCGAGGGCAGTAGGCCCGGCGTCCCTGCCGGTCCTGATCCGGCGCAAGCCGGGTCAGCGCAAGCTCGGCTGCGGCCGTCGTGGGAGATATCGGATGGGGTGATCCGAGGCGGATCCGGTACCATGGCAAGATAGGAAGTGAAGCCATGCCGCATGCGATCACCATTTCACCGGACCTGGAGCTAGCTGCCCGAATGGATCAGGGAGAAATCGCTCGGGAGGTGGCGCTGCACCTCTTTGCGCTCGGGAAGCTCTCCATGGGCAAGGCGGCAGAGGTCGCCGAGATGGGGTACTGCGACTTTCTGCTCCTTGCGGCCAGCCGCGGTCTCGGACCCCACTATGGTCTCGATGAGTTCCGGGAGGACCTGCGTACCTTGGGAGAGCTGGCCCCGTGATAGGGGTCAGCAACAGCTCGCCTCTGGTTTATCTGGCAGCCGTGGGGCGATTCGATCTGCTCCAGCGACTCTTCGACGAGGTACTCATTCCTCCGGAAGTGCGGGCGGAAGTCGTGGATCGCGGGGGTGGACATCCAGTCGTTCGAGCTGTCTCGGAGGCTGCTTGGATCCGCCAAGCATGCCTGGAATCAGACGCGGTCACGGAGGCTGTCGCGCACTTGCATCGCGGCGAGGCGCAGGCCATCTTGCTAGCCAAGCAAGTGCGAGCTCCTCTGCTGCTCATGGACGAGCGGCTCGGACGAAGGACAGCGGCCCGGCTGAACCTCGCCGTGATCGGCACCGCGGGAATCCTCGTGCTGGCCAAGCGTCGGGGACTGGTCGAAGCGGTCCGTCCACTCCTCGAGTCGCTGCGCTCGCATCACGGCTTTCGGCTCTCCGGGACGCTTGCTCAGGAGATTCTCCAAAGCGTTGATGAGCTTCCGTAGGTAGCCACCTTTAGAGGACGGTCTTGCCCGACCTCTGCGGGCCACAAGTACGTCCTGAGCTTGTCGAAGGGTGCGCGGCGACAGCTCCTTGGACCACGGACCACGCACCCGGTGATGCGGCTCCGCGGGTGTTGTCTGCACACCCCCCCTCGACTCGGGCCTCCCAGCCCCGATGCTATACTTTGCGGCAATGACCGAGCTCGAGAGGACCATCCAGGGGCTGATGATGGACCCGAACCCGGTCACCCGGCTCTTCGGCATCGACGTGTTGGTCCAGAACCAGCACCGCATCGAGGCGGAGGCGGTCATTGCCACGCTGCAAGGAGCGACCAACGACCGCGACGACGAGGTCGCGCGCGGCGCCCGCTTGGCCATGTCCCGCCTGTTGCAGATGGGGTTCGGCGGGTCCGACAGGCTGCGCGAGATGGGCATCAACTCGAGGATGTCGGACCTGACCGACGTCGAGAAGATGCGCGAACTGGAAATCCGGCGCACGGCCCTCGAGTTCCTGCAGCCGCTGCTCTCGGCCCTCAGGCCGTACATCCCCGGCCACGCGATGGCGGCCGAGGCGCTGGTCCTCCTCGGCGCCTTGCGGGACAACGCGTCGATCCACCTCATCATCAACGCCCTGGGGGCGCCCAGCTTGCGCGAGCGTGCGTTCGACGCCCTGCAAGCCTTCCAGACCCCGGAGGTGCGAATCCTGGCCACCCGGCTGGTCGACCGGGAACAGGAGCCGCGCACCCTTGCCCGGCTGGCCGACGTCCTGGGCGACTCGGGCAGCGTCGATGCCCTGGCCCCGCTCGAGAAGCTCCTGGGGCATCCGGTCGACTCCGTCAGGGAACGCGCGGCCCTGGCCCTGGGCAAGCTACCCAGACGCGCCGTCGAGCCGGTCCTGCTGGCCGCGTGGGGAAGCGAGCAGTCCCAGTCGGTGCAGCTCGTGCTGCTCTCGAGCCTGGCGCGGCTCGGCAAGGAGAGCGCGGCCGAGGCGATCATCGCGCGTGTGGGCGTGATGGCTGACGACCGCGTCCTGTCGAAGGCGATGATGGCCCTGGGAAGCCTCGGCTCGATGAAGGCGCTGGCGGCCCTGGCCGGGGCGCTCCCCAGCCAGCACGCTCGCGTCCGGGCCAACGCGCTGGAGGCGCTCTCGAGACTGCCGGTGGCGCCTCGCGACGCCGTGGACCTGTTCTTCCCGTACCTGCAGGATCGGAACAACCGCGTCCGGGGCAACGCCATCGTGGCGATCGCGTCGCACGACGCCAAGCGTGCCCTCGAAGACCTGAAGCGGATGATGACCAGCGACCGCCCGACCGACCGGGCGACCGGCGCCTGGGTGGCCAGCCAGCTCCAGACTGTCGAGAGCGCGGAACAACTGGCTTTGCTGGCGGGCACCGAGAACGACAAGACGGTCCTGGCCGCCTGTCACGCCGCGCTCTCGCGTTTGCGCAACCCGCGGGTGCGGTCGGTCCTGCAGCGGTTGCTGCGCCATCCGAACCCCGTGATGCGCCAGCAGGCGGTCCTGGCCTACGGTCGCGTGGGCGGTCCGGCCGTTCTGCGCGAGCTGGAGACGATGTACCAGCAATGCGACCACGACCTGGTGCGGGCGGCCATCGTGACGGCGATGGGCGGCATCAGCCACCCGGGCAACCTGGCGTTCCTGCAGAAGAAGCTGGGCGATCGGAACGAGAAAGTCGTCGCGGCGGCGATCGAAGCGCTCGACCGCGTGGGCTCGCTCGACGTGGCCGTGATGCTCGAGCCCTTCACCAACCACTCGAACGCCCGCATCCGCGCCAGCGCCGTCGTGGCCCTCTGGGGCCTGGGCAACGCCGTGGGCGTTCCGGAGCTGTCCCGGATGCTCGCCAGCGCGGACGAATACACGCAGAGAGCGGCCCTCTCGGCGGTCGAGGCGATCCACCGCAGTCTCAACCTGCGAGAGCTGGAAAAACGGCCGATGCTGCAGGCGCTATTGACCGACCGGATGCGCAAGGCCCTCCAGGCCAAGGACGACCTCGCACTCAGTTCGGCCGGGGCCCCGCCCCAGGACGCCGCGCCCGACCGGACCGACGAACAAGAACTGGCGCTGGTGGCGGCGCTCAAGGCCCTGATGGAGATGCGGGAGGACGTGGCCCTGCAGGCGCTCAAATCGGTCCTGGCCCGGGACCCTCGCAACGGCCACGCCCAGTTCCTGCTGACGCGGCTCACCGCTGCCAGCGCCTCGCGTTATCAGCCGCCCCAGGCAGTGGTGATGGAGAGCCGCTTCCTCTACTTCCTGGCCGAGCAGTTGAAAGCGGCCAAGGCCTCGGGCGACGCCAAGACGTTGCTGGCGGCCCATTTCGAGGTCTTCTCGCTGCAGGCCCAGATGCTGGCCGAGTTCGTGCGCCTGGGCCGCGCCTACCTGGAACGGGGCGACCAGGGGGGGGCCGGAGCCGTGGCGCGCTTCGTCATCAGCCAGCTCCAGTGGACCGAAGACATGCACCGCTACCTGGGCATGCTCTACCTGGCCGACAAGGACTACGAGAAGGCCTACTGCGAGTTGTGGAAAGCGTGTCTCAACAGTCCCGACGAGGGCACCGCCCATCTTGAGCTGGCCCGCGCCGCCGTGGGCATCGGCAAGGTCCGGCTGGCTCGCGAGCTGACCGCGATGGTCCTGGCCAGCGACAAGCAGGACAGCCGCGTCCAGGCCAAAGCCGCGGCGCTGGCCGAGAAGCTGACCGCCGGCAAGAAAGCGGAGTAGGGCGGCTCTCGGCCCTCGACGGCGGCCCGACGATCCCACCGCCCGGGCTCCCGCAGCCCGCAGCCCCGCAGGCGGGTGCCGATGCGATCAGTGAGGCGTGCCGGTCAGACGTGCGCCGGGTCAAGGCTGCGCCGCTCGCTCACGCTCGCGGCTACGGAACCCTGCAGCCCCGTGGCATGCGCGTCCACCTAACCACCCATCCACCCATCCACCCATCCACCACCCTCCACGCTATAATCGACCCGATGACCGAGCTTCAACGCACCGTCCAGGCGCTGATGATGGACCCGAACCCGATGACGCGCCTGTACGCCATCGACCTCCTGACCCAGAACGCCCACAGGCTCGAGCCGGACACCGTCGTCCTCATCCTGCAGGGGGCCTCGAACGACCGTGACGAAGAGGTGACTCGCAGCGCCAAGCTCTCGATGTCTAGGCTGCTGCAGACCGACTTCGGGGCCTCCGACAAGCTCCGGGAGCTGGGCATCCACTCGCGGATGACGGAGATGAGCGACGTGGAGCGCGAGCGCGAGCAGGAGCTGCGCCGTGTGGCACTGGAGGTCCTCCAGCCCGCCGCGGCCGCGCTCCGGCAGTACGTGCCGGCTCATCCGCTGGCTCCGGAGGCTCTCGTCCTGCTGGGGGCGCTGCGGGATCACGGCTCGGTCCATTTGATCGTGGATGCAGTCGGAAACCCCGCGCTGCGGGAGCGCGCCTTCGATGCCCTCCAGGAGTTCCGGACCCCCGAAGTCCTGGCGCTCGTCAACCGGCTGATGGAGCGGGAGATGGACGAGCGGCTCCTGGCCCGGCTGGCCGACGTGATGGGGGAATCCCAGACGGTTGAGGCGCTGGGGCTGCTCACCAAGCTGTCGACCTCTCCCTCGGAGATGGTCCGCGAGCACGTGGCGCTGGGGCTCGGGAAGCTACCGCGCCGGGTGGCCGAAGCCCAGCTCGTGACGATGTGGGAGCGCGAGCGTTCGCAGCAGGTGCAGCTCGTCCTGCTCTCCAGTCTGGGCCGCGCCGGGCGAGACCTGGCGGCGGATGCGATCGTGCGCCGGATGTCCACCGTGATGGACGATCGGGTGCTCTCCAAGGCGTTGATGGCCCTCGGCCAGATCGGCCTGGCCAGGACGGCCCAGACCCTCCTCGAACAGTTGCCCAGCACGAACACGCGGGTGCGGGCCAACGCGCTGGAGGCGCTTTCCCGGATTCCGCTCCAGCCGAAGGATGCGGTCGCCGCCTTCGGGCCCTACCTCTCGGACAAGAACAACCGGGTGCGAGGCAACGCGATCGTAGCTCTGCACGTCCACGAGCCGCGCAGGGCACTCGACGAGCTCAAGCGGATGGCCAACTCCGACCGGCCGAACGATCGGGCGACGGCGGCGTGGGTGGCGAGCCAGCTCCAGAGCCCCGAGGCGCTCGAGCAGTTGGCGGTCCAGACGGCCACGGAGCTGGACAAGAGCGTGCAGAACTCATGCCTGGCGGCGGTGGCGCGGCTGCGCAACCCGCGCAGCCGCGCGATCCTGGCCCGGCTAATGGCCCATCCCAGCCCTCAGGTCCGCCAGCAGGCCGCCCTTGCGTGCGGGCGCGTCGGGGGGCCCGCCGTGCTCCGGGAGCTGGAGAAGGCCTATCAGCAGACCGACAACGAGAGCTCGCGAGCCACTCTGGTGACGGCCATGGGGCTGGCCAGCCACCAGGGAAACCTGACGTTTCTGCAGCGCAAGCTGGGCGAGCACAGCGAGAAGGTCGTGCTGGCCGCGATCGAGGCGCTGGACCACGTCGGGGCGCTGGAGGCCGCGGTCATGCTCGAGCCCTTCGCGGGCCACGCCAACCCTCGGATCCGGGCCGCGGCCGTCATTGCTCTGTGGAACCTGGGCCACCTGAACGCCTCCGCATGTCTCGGCCGGATGCTGACAGCCCGCGACGACATCAGCTCGCGAGCGGCCTTCGCAGCGCTGGGGACGATGTCGCGTCAGCTCTCCTGGCGCGAGCTCGAGAAGCGGCCGCTGCTCCTTTCGGCGCTGACCGAGCGCATCAAGAACCTGCCGGCCCGGGACGAGCTGTCCATGACGATGTCGGGCGTGGTGGACCTCGAATCGCAGGACGCGACCTCCGAAACGGAGCTTGCGCTGGCCGACATCGTGAAGGCCATGGCGGAGCTGCGAGAAGATGCGGCCTCCGAGCTCGCTCGCGGTCTGCTGGTGCGTGAACCGGGCAACGTCTGTGCCCACTTCGTCGCGGCCCGGCTTGCGTCGCGGACCGCAACGGCGCACGAGGCGCCTGGGCCCATCGTGCGCGACGGCAGGTTCCTCTACCTGCTGGCCGAGAAAGTGAAAGCCGCGAAGGCCGCGGGGGACTTCGACACGATGCTCGCCACGCACTTCGAGATCTTCTCGCTGCACACGGAGATGCTCCAGGAGTACATCCGCATGGGCAAGGGCTACCTCGAGCGAAACGACAGCGGCGGGGCCGGCGCGGTCGCCAAGTTCATCGTCAGCCAGCTCCAATGGACCGAGGACCTGCACCGGCGACTGGGCATGCTGTACCTGGCCGAGAAGGACTACGAGAAGGCCGCGGAGCAGCTCTGGCGGGCCTGCGTCAACACGCCCGAGGAGCCGGGCCCTCTGCTGGAGCTGGCCCGAGCGGCCGCCGGACTCGGCAAGCTACGTCTTGCCCGCTCGCTGATCGCTCTCGTCGTCGGTCGCGACGGCGTGGACCCGCGGCTGAGAGCCAAGGCCCAGCAACTGGTGGCGCGTCTGGGCACGGCGTGAGCGGGAGGTCGCCGCGGTGCAGGGGGGGCCGAGGCGGGCGGTGAGACGGGTGAAAGTCCATTGGGAAGCCGCATCACCGCGAAGGCAAGAGGAGACCAAACCACGAAGGGACGAAGGACGCGAAAAGCGGCACAAAGGGTCACCTTCGATCACGCTTCTCTTCGTGCAGTCCTTTGTGCTTTCGGGTCTTCGTGGTTCAAAGGTCCGTTGATTCCCCCATGAGTGAGCATCGCTCCCCTGGTGAGCCGTGGCCCTTGACACGCCCCCTTCCAGTGCTAGACTCCACGACAGCCGGGGGCTCGGGTTGCCCTCGACTGGGACCACGGACGTCCCGCCCGTGGAGACAACCGACACGCCGGGGAGGCGCGAGGACTGCCGTCATGAGGGAACGGTCGCACCACGGACAGGCGGTTCTTTGCCTCGGGGGGGGGCAAGTTCCATGCCAGCCGTCGCGCCACCCGACTGAGGCGCCCGCGCCGTCACTCGACCGCGAAGTCCATGCCTTCGCCTGACCGGGAAAGGGGGGACTCGTGAGTCCTCGCTTCGCGATTGCCACTGGACCTCTCGGGACTCTCTCGGCCGCTCTCGTCCTTCTGCTGGGCGCGCTTTCCGCCTCGCCCGCGGGCGCCCAGGCGCCCGTGCGCACCCGCTCCCTGGAACTGTTCCCGGGTATGAACGTCATCTCGGTGCCGCTGGTCCTCCCGACCACTCACGGCGGGCCTTTCGATGCGGCGGACTTGACGCGACTGACCAGCGCCACGTTCGTCGCCAGGACCCTGGCACGCTCGGAGGCGGGCTCTCCGCCCCAGACCGCCGCGGGCACCGTGCTCGGCGCGGTCTTCGAGGCGTGGGTGCCGGGACTGGGGCGCCGGCCGTTCGCGCTCGAGCCGGGCGTCGGTTATGTCATCCAGGTCAGACGGCCCCGGACCTTGACGCTGCGCGGGACAGCCTGGCCGCGCTCCGTCCTGACACGCCGGCTGCCTCGTGGATTCGGCTCGGTGGCCTTGCCGCGTGGCGTTCCCGCCAGTGAGACCGGCGCCAGCCTCCTGCGCCGACTGGGGGCCCCGTTCCTGATGCGCACGCGGCCCGGGTCGGACGGCCGGGCCCGGCTCGACTTGATGCTGCCGGGGCCGGCCGGCGGTCCTTTCGGCCTCGACGACTGGCGCGGGTACCTGACCCACCTGCCAGGGGCCCGCGACCTGGA
>JACQZL010000267.1 GCA_016213865.1 Candidatus Rifleibacteriota bacterium | reverse complement strand
GTGTCTCACGCCCGAAAGTGCGCCTCGAGCCCATACAGTCGGTGCTCCGCTGCCTCGACGGGGGCCGAGGGTCTGGTTGGTTGTCGTCGGCCCCTCGCCTCTGTCGGACTTTGTCCGTCGCCCTGCCCCCCCCCGTCACATGCCTTGCCATTCACCCCGGCATGGTGTACAATCCATGTGACGGTGGTTTTGTTGAAAATGACTATCAATATCCACTTTCCGGGAAGGAGCTTCAGAGTTGAGCGAATCGCGCAGGCGTGAGGACAGCCGTTCTCTTGCCGATGTGACGGAAGGCTTCCAGGGCCACATCAGGGAAGTCCAGGGCGATAGCTCCCTGTGTTCGCGCCTCCTGGAGATGGGCTTCACCCCCGGTCAGGCCGTGGCGCTCGTCGCCTCCTCCCCCTTCCGCGACCCCATCGCCTTCTCCTTGCGAGGGACCGTGATCGCCCTCAGGAGGCAAGAGGCACGTTGCATCCTGGTCTGAAGCTCCCTGGCAGGCCTCTCGTCGCCCTCCTCGGCCAGCCCAACTGCGGGAAGACCACTCTCTTCAACGCCCTCACCGGAAGCCACTCGACCACGGCAAACTACCCCGGGGCCACCGTCGAGTACTCCACCGGCCCCCTGCTCGAATGCTACGGCTGGGACGCCGAGGTGATCGACTTGCCCGGCATCGGCAGCCTGGTGCCCCGCTCGCCCGACGAGCAGGTCACCGTGCAGGCGCTGTACGGACAGGGCGACCTCCGCCGGCCTTCGGTGGTGATCGCGGTGGCCGATTGCGCTCAGCTCTCGCGTCACCTGTATCTGGTGCACCAGATGCGGACGGCGGGCCTGCCCCTCGTCGTCGCCATCACCATGTCGGATCTGCTCGAGCGCCGGGGCTCGAGGCTCGATCCTCTCAAGCTCGAGAAGTTGCTCGACCGGCCGGTCGTGGTGGTGGACGGGCGGGTCGGAACGGGCGTGCCCGAGCTGGCGGCTCGTGTCCGGCTCCTGGCCGAGTCGGCTGTCCTCGCAGAGCTTCACCCTGTCGAAGAGGCCTCGCCCGAGCAGGTGAAGGCCGCCTACCGGCAGATCGAGGCGGTCGAGCAGGCCTGCGTCTCGTCTCTCGAAACGGCCGGACCGGGACAGCCCCTCGCGGCGGCCCCTCGCTCCGATCCCCTCTCCAGGCGGATCGACGAGGTGATGCTGCATCCGACGATGGGGCTCATGGCCTTCGTCCTGATCATGGGGCTCCTCTTCACCGGCATCTTCTGGGCGGCTCGGCCTCTGATGGACGCCGTGGCGTTCCTGTGCGACGGGCTGGCCAACCGCCTCCTCGCGCTGGCCCCGGCCTCCTTCGGGATGCAGCTCCTGGCCGACGGAGTGATCCGGGGCGCGGGCGCGGTGCTGGCCTTCATCCCCCAGATCGTCATCCTGTTCCTCGGACTCGGCCTGATGGAGGACTCGGGCTACCTGGCCAGGGCGGCCGTGCTGGTGGACCGTCCACTGGCCCTGATCGGGCTGAACGGCCGGGCCTTCGTCCCCCTGCTCTCGGGCTTCGCCTGCGCGATCCCCGGGATGCTTGCCGCGCGGACCATTCCGAGTCGCCGGGAGCGCCTGCTGACCATCTTCGTGATGCCGCTGATGAGCTGCAGCGCTCGCTTGCCGGTCTATGCCCTGCTGCTCGCCTTCCTGACCCCGGCCGACAAGCCCTGGATCGGCGGGCTCGGGATGACCGCCATATACCTGGCCTCGGTGGCCTCGGGGACGGCAGTGGCGGCGATCGTCTCGAGGTTCCTGCCCCGCTCGGGCCGGTCGGCCTTCATGCTGGAGTTGCCTGCGTACAGGCTGCCTCAGCTGCAAGTCATCGTCCGGTCGACCTATCAGCGATCGAGGATGTACCTGGTGAAGGCAGGCGTGCCCATCCTGGTCATCTCCATGGCGCTGTGGCTGCTGTGCCACCTGCCGCTGATCCCGGTCGAGGGGCTGCCGCCCGTGGAGGCGCAGGCGAGACAGCTCGAGGGTTCGCTGGCCGCGACGGCGGGCCGTTTGCTCGAGCCCGTGATGGCGCCGCTGGGCCTGGACTGGCGCGTCGGGGTCGCCCTGATCGCCTCCTTCGCGGCGCGTGAGGTGTTCGTCGGCTCGCTGGCCGTCATCTTCCACGTGGCCGAGGAACCGCCCGAGCAGCCAGAGAGCGGGGAGCTTCCCCTCGTGTCGATGATGCAGAGCGTCAGGAAGCCGGATGGCTCGAGGCTGTTCACGACCGCCTCCGGAACGGGGCTGGTGGTCTTCTTCATCCTGGCCATGCAGTGCATGGCGACAGCGGCCGTCGCCCGGAAGGAAGCGGGCGGCTGGTGGATGCCCGCCGCCCAGACCCTCGTCTTCACCGGATTGGCCTACGTGGCCACCTGGGGCACCGTCACGGGACTGCGGGCCCTGGGGGTGTCCTAGGCCTTCAAAGGGCCTTCGACGGAAGCAGCCTGGTCTCAGCCAGCGCCGCTCGATCGACGGCCGTCGAGCACTTCCCGCACCGTCGCGAGCAATCCTGGAGTTTCGAACGGTTTCTGAATCAGCGTGATGCTTGGTCCGGATAGTCCGTGGTGTTCGAGCGCGTCGTTCGTGTAGCCGGACGTGTACACCACCTTGAGGCCGGTCAGTACCTGGACGAGTCTCCGGGCGAGCACCGGACCGCTCATGCCCGGCATGATGACGTCGGTGAGCAGCAGGTCGATGCGGTCGACGGATTGCTCGGCCAGAAGCAAGGCCTCGCCTCCGTTGCTGGCTTCCAGCACCCGGTAGCCGTCTCGCTCGAGCACCCGGCGCAGCAGGCGACGAACCGTGTCTTCGTCCTCGACCAGCAGGATGGTCTCTCCCCGGCCGCAAGTCGAGATGCCGACGCCGGGCGCCTGCTCGGCCACCAGCGGCCGCGCGGACGCCGGCAACCAGACGTGGAAGGTTGTCCCTTGGCCCACCTCGCTCTCGATCGTGAGGTGGCCTCGGCTCTGGGCGACGATGCCGTAGACAGTCGCCAGCCCCAGACCGGTGCCCTTGCCGGGCGGCTTCGTGGTGAAGAACGGCTCGAAGACGTGCGACTTCACGTCGTCGTTCATTCCCACGCCGGTGTCGGTTACCGACAAGCGCAGGTGCGGCCCCGGCGTCGTGCCCTCCGGGCAGGGTTCAGGTCCGCAAACAGCTTCGTACCTGCCGGTCTCGATGAGCAGGTTGCCTCCGTCCGGCATGGCGTCGCGCGCGTTCACGACGAGGTTGAGCAGTACCTGTTCCATGCGCGAGGGATCGGCCTCGACGAGACCCGGTTTGTCGGCCAACCGCGTCATCAACTCGATGTCCTCGCCGATCAGGCGGCGCACCATCGACTCCATCGAACGGACGCTCTCGTTGAGATCCATCACCCGCGGACACAGAGTCTGCTTCCGGCTGAAGGCGAGCAACTGTTGCGTGAGAGCGGCGGCTCGCTGGCCGGCGTCGGAGATCTGTCTGGCATCCTCTCGCAGCGGCGCGCCCTCCGGCAGATCGTCCTGCAGGAAGCCCGCGTGAGTCAGGATGACGGTCAGCATGTTGTTGAAGTCATGCGCGACTCCGCTTGCCAGCCTGCCGATCGACTCCATCCGCTGGGCCGCGGCCAGTTGCGCCTCGAGGTGACGCCGCTGCTCGTCCGCTCGGCGCGTCTCGGTCACATCCATCCAGGCGCCAATCACCTCCGCGGGGACGCCGTCCGCGCCACGCAGCAGGACCATCTCGTCGCGCATGACGCGGTACTCGCCGTTGCTCAGACGGAACCGGTATTCGTACGTCATGCGCCCTGTCGAGAGAAGCTCCATGGTGTTGGCGACAGCCCTCTCCCTGTCCTCGGGATGGACGCGTTCCTCCCACCATCCGGCCCGGAGGCAGTCCCGGGGCCGGTAGCCGGTCAAGCGCTCCAGGTTATCGCTGACCCAGATCGGAACAGCCTGACCGTCCCGCAGCTCCAGATTGTAGAGCACCGTCGGGCTGAAGGTGAGAAGTCGCGCCAGCCTGGACTCCGCCGCCTCCAGCCTCAGTCCGAGTTCCACGCGAGATGAGAGGTCGGTGATGACCTCGACCCATCCCAGTTCCGGGCCCAGATCCGCCAGGGCTATGTCCACCTCGAGCACGCGTCCGTCGCGCGTGAGACGTTGGGCCCTGCAGCGAATCGGTTCCACCGACCGGCAAGCCTCGTCTCGGTGAAGAGCCGCCTCCTCGCGCAGG
>JACQZL010000266.1 GCA_016213865.1 Candidatus Rifleibacteriota bacterium | reverse complement strand
CTGTGGCTCTGTGGCTCCGTGTCTCTGTGTCGAAAAGTCAAGCCAGGGCCTTCCCAACAGGCGTGGGACCACCTGCTAGACACGCACCTGCGCCACTCCCGAACGGTGTGGGGACGCGCCGCAACATGGTATACTCGCCGCCGCCCGCCCGATCATGACGGCCGGCGACGCTCATGGCCCTGGCAAACATGGAGAATCTCCAGGAAGAGCGGGTCTTCAAGCTCATCCGGGAGTTACTGCAGACCGACGAATTCGCGCACGTCTGCCGTTGTGCGGACTGCTTCGTCGACATCGCCGCGATCTCGCTCAACCACCTGCCGCCCGAGTACGTGGCCGACAAGTTCTACAAGTTCCCGGAGAACCCCGAAACCGTCGACAGCAAGCGGCAGGCGGCCATCGCGGCGATCCGGACCGCCATCGACAAGGTGACCCGGCACCCGCACCACGAGTGATTCCCTACCGTCGTCTTTTAGTGGAAAGACGGGCTTGGCAGCCATCACTTCATTTGCTATGATTCGTCGCTGGTCATCCCAGACCAGCTTCCAAGGCGAAATTCTCGGAACCCGACCCGGTGGTCCACCACCGCAATCAGTTCCCAAAGGAGGAACACATGAAGAACCTCGTCCTGCTGGCCATCATGGCTCTTGTTCTTGCCTGGACGCCCATGCCCGTCCTGGCCGTCGATCACTCGGCTTCCAATCAGATTGGTGAGGCCGCCAATCAGGAAGGTCAGGCCTTCATCACCGGCGCCAAGAAGATTGCCGAAGTCTTCATCTTTGTCGGCAAGACCACCATCGAAGGCGTCAATTTCATCATCCTCAAGGGTGTTCAGGGTGTCGTCTACATCGCTGAGGACGCTGTCATCGGTGCCCAGTACCTGGTCAAGGGCGCCAAGTTCGTCATCGTCAAGACTGCCCAGGGCGTCCGCTGGGTCGCCGTCCAGGCGATCAAGGCCGGCGAGATCATCTTCGACGCGGTCGTCGACCTGGCCGAGCTGGTCATCGAGGATGTCGCCTACGTCCTGATCAAGCTCGAGGACGGCGTCACGTTCGTCGCCCGCCAGGCGATCAAGGCCGGCAAGGTCATCATCAAGGGCATCGAGTACGTCGCCCACGAGACGGCCGAAGGCATCATCTGGGTCAGCAAGGCGACCTGGGGAGCCATCAAGGCCGGCGCCGCCTGGACCCGCGACAAGATCGTGGCCGCCAACATCCGGCAGCGCCTCTCGGGCGCTCTGCTGGCTGGTGGCGCTGGCCCCGACACGGTCAGCTACTTCCAGAACCTGTCCACCAACGCTGCTGCTAGCCCCGGCACCCGCCGCCTGGCCGGCGCCGCGCTGGCTGCCTGCTTGGCCTTCAACACCGCCTACGCCAAGTAGATAGAGGCCGGCGCTTCGCGCGGGCGTCACCCGCCGAAGCCGGCTGAGGCTACCGTTAGCTCTCGACCCGCCGCGTTCGCGCGGCGGGTTGTTTTTTTCAGTGGATGAAGTAGCCGCGCTGCTTGTACACGTAGGCCAGCAGCGCGACATCCACCGCGAGGTGCGGCAGGTAGCGGAGGCTGCCGGTCCCACCTCCAATGCCCAGGACCAGCCAGAGACCCTCCAGCGCCAGTCCGACCGAAACGGCATAAATGAAGAGCGACCAGGCGATGGCCTTCAAGCCGTGGAAGCCCCAGGCCACGAACAGGAGGCCCGCCCCGAAAGACAGCAGGAAGAGCCTCATCGCCGCCGGCCCGAGCAGTAGTTCTCCCAGGCGGTAGTGCGGTTGAGAGTAGCTTCCGGCGATGCCGCCCACGAGGCACGCAACTCCCGCGGCACCGTAGGCCCACGCGAGAACGGTGATCGGTACCGGCCGGACCAGCGAAGCAGTGCTCATTTGGAACCCGTCACTTCCGGGGAATCGGTCGCCCGTTCCTCATTGTGGCACAGCGCAGGCCTGCCCTGCACCGGAACTCGTGACCGTGGGCCGGGCTCGCGCGCGGCGGCCGTGCCCAATGGCACTAAATCGTCATGATTCCCCGCACCTGCCATGGATCTCGCAATTGTGGGCAGACTGGAAGGTAGAAGCGGCTTCCAGCCGCTTCCGGAGCGTCCGGGCCCCGAGGAAGCGGCAAGATGCCGCTTCTACCTTGCTGGCTCCTGTCAGGCGTCTCCTGGTGCGCCATCTATTGCCATTGGGCCATGCCAACCCGTGGCCCGGCCTACGTCCCGCCGCCCGCCGCCCGCCGCCCTTTGTAGATGCGCGGCGCGCGGGCCGAGATGCGCGTCGTGATCTCGTAGTGGATCGTGCCCGCCAGTTCGGCCAACTCCTCGGCAGGAATGACGGTGGACCCGTCGCGGCCGAAGAGCGTGACGCGGTCTCCACACCGGATGGGGGTCGCCTCGCGGCCCAGGTCGACCATGATGTGGTCCATGGTGACCGTCCCCACGACCGGATAGCGGCTCTCGCGGATCGAGACCGAGGCACGGTTCGAAAGCAGCCGCGGGTACCCGTCGGCGTATCCCACCGACACCGTCGCGATGTAGCGCGGCTCCGGCAGTCGGAACGTCCGCCCATAGCTGACGAAGGCGCCCGCCCCCAGTCGCTTGACCATGGCGACCCGGCTTCGGAAGGCCATGGCCGGTTCCAGCCTCGGCAGCGGGCCCGCTCCGCGCGCCGGGTACAGGCCATAGATGGCCAGCCCCGGCCGTACGGCGTCGAGCACCGTCTCCGGGTAGTGCAGAACGCCGGCGCTGTTCGAGTAGTGCCGGAACGGGACGAAGATCCCCTTCGCGGTCAGCGCATCCTGGACCTGCTGGAACCGCTTGACCTGAAGTCGGGTGTAGGAGTGATCCGGCTCGTCCGCGGTCGCGAAGTGGGTGAAGATCCCCTCGAGCCGCAGCCCCTGGGTGGCGGTCAGGTCCTCGACCACGCGAGCGGCCGTGCGCCAGTCGACGCCGAGACGCCCCATCCCGGTGTCGACCTCGAGGTGGACCGGCACCGTGAGGCTGCGCGACCGAGCCGCACGTGCCAGCGCGGCACCCAGGCCCACCTCGCCGACCGAA
Organism: Candidatus Rifleibacteriota bacterium; assembly: GCA_016213865.1. Next base: position 33,264 of record JACQZL010000266.1, on the reverse strand, counting down.
GGCGTCAGGCTGCATGTGAGGATGTCGTCGACGTCGTCCTCGCCGAAGCTCCCCAGGACCAGGATCGGCGCCGCGATTCCGGCCTGGCGCAGCTCCCGTCCTTCCGTTGCGAAGGCGACTCCCAGGTGCGTGGCCCCCGCGTCCAGCACCGTCCGGGCTGTTTCGACGGCGCCGTGGCCGTACGCATTGCCCTTGACCACGGCGATGAAGTCCACCGAGGGCCTCAGGGCTGCGCGGAGTGCCCTGACGTTGGCCCGGATGGCGTCCAGGTCGACTTCAACCCATGCGTGCGGCATCTCGACTCGAGCTATCGATCACCGAACCTCGGTTCGGGGAGCGTCACTTGGCGACATCGACCGCGCGGGTCTCGCGGATGACCGTGACTTTCACGGCGCCCGGGTACTCGATCGTCGCCTGGAGCTTGCGTGCGATGTCGCTGGCCAGGCGCTGGTTCTGCGCGTCACTGACCTCTTCGGGGCGCACCAGAACACGGATCTCGCGACCCGCCTGCAGGATGAACGCCGTGCCGACGCCCGGGAACTCGCGCACCAGCGCTTCCATGTCGGACAAGCGCCGCACGAAGGACACGAGCTCGCCCTTGCGGGCGCCTGGCCGCTCGGCGGAGAGGGTGTTGGCCATCTGCACCAGGGCTGCCTCGACCGGCGAAGCAGCCGGATCGTCGTGATGACTGGCGATGATGGACGGGACCGGTTCCCTCTCGCCACACCGCCGCGCGAGCTCCGCCCCAAGGGCAGAGTGGCTGGCCGTCTCTTCGCTCTCGGAGAGCTTGCCGATGTCGTGGAGCAGGCCGGCCCGCTTGCAGATCGCCACGTCGGCACCGATCTCGGCAGCGAAGAGCCCCGCCAGCTCCGCGACCTCCATCGAATGCTCGAGGAGGTTCTGGCCCAGCGACACCTTGTAGCGCAGCTTGCCGATCTCGAAGATGAGCTTGCTGCCGATGCCGTGGATGCCGCACTTCATCGCCGCCTGCTCGCCGGCCTCGCGGATGGCGTCCTGCAAGTCCTTCTGCGCCTGCTCGAGGGCCTGCTCGATCTTGGTGGGGTGGATGCGGCCGTCGGCTACGAGCTTCTCCATCGCCGCCCGCGCGATCTCCCGCTTGAGCGGGTTGTAGGCCGAAAGCACGACGATGCCGGGGCTGTCGTCCACGATGACGTCGACGCCGGCCAGGTGCTCGAAAGCCCGGATGTTACGCCCCTCCCGGCCGATGATCCGGCCTTTCATCTCATCGTGCGGGAGTTTCACGACGCTGACGAGCGGGTCGAGCGACAGGTCCACGTCGCAGCGGGCCATCGCATCCGTGAGTATGCGGACCGCCCGCTGGTGGGCCGCCTCCTGGAAGCGGGACTCCGCCTCGCGGAACCGCGCCGCCAGCTCCTTCTCGTTCTCCGCCTGGAGCCGGCCGAACAGCTCGCCCTTCGCCTGGTCGGCCGACATGCCGGAGATCTTCTCGAGGCGCGACTTCTGTTCGTCGAGAGAGGCTTTCACTTCGGCCTCTCGGGCCTCGCTCGAGCGGAGCATGTCCCGGACGCGTCCTTCCTTCTGCGCGATCTCGGCCAGCTTCTGGTTGATGCGGGTCTCCTTGGAAACGAGGCGTTCTTCCAGGGCCTCGATATCCCGCTTGCGGTTTCGCATCTCCCGCTCGAAGTTGCGCCGCTGGGTCTGGATCTCCTCCTTGCCCTGGAGCTCGCTCTCCTGTTTGAGGGTCTTGGCCTCCTGACGAGCGGTCTCCCGGATCTCGTCCGCCTGCTGGCGAGCCGAGGCCAGGGCCGATCGGACCAGGATCCTCTCGACGAGCTTCAGCAGACCGGCGCCCAGCGCGACGCCGGCGATGAAGACGAGGACCTCATAGCCGGACATGGGAATCCCCCTGCGCCCGCCCGGGCGGTGCCGCGCCGACCGGCGTGCAACCCGACCCGCGGGTCACCGGACCACCCGCCGGGCCCGCCGAAACCTGCGCGCCTCTTCCCAATCGATGTCTAGAAGCCATCCTCACGCCTGTTCCCAAAACTGCAGAGCAGCCGAACGGAACAACCGATGACGGAGGCCCTCGATGGATTGTCCGGCTATCTTCGACCCTGCCGGCGTCCGCCTAGAACTCAGGCAGCGGCGGGAGAGTCCCGGTGGGTTGCCCGGAGGCCGGCCTGCGCTCCTTGGCGACCATGTCGTGGGAGGCCATCCAGGTCAACACGAAAGAAGTCAGCATGAAGGCGATGGCCGCCGTGGTCGTGATCTTGGCCACGAAGCCGGTGGCTCCGCGCTTGCCGAAGATGGCACTGGACGCGCCACCCCCGAAGGCGCCGGAGAGGCCCTCGCCCTGATCCGCCTGGAGCAGAACGATGACGATCATCGCCACGCAAAAAATGTAATGCAGGATGAGGACGAACGTTTCCACCAACCAACCTCCGCAAAAACGGATTTGAATTGAACCCTGTTCAGATACCACGGCCGAACGACCCAAGTCAAGCCGCGTCCAGCGTGGTCCCGCTCCCTTTCTTGATTTCGTGCCGGCCCTTGGGTATTCTCATCCTGGCGGCCTCGCCCGTCCACCGGACTGCCTGGCCTCCTGCCTGCTTCCCGACCGCCATTCCATCTGCTGGCCTCGACGGCCTTCGAGACGCCCGAAATGCCCAATCGCTCCACCCCAAAGAAAAAGCAGCTCCCCCCGAAAACCCTCGAACCTCGATCCCTCACCGCGAGGACAGAGCCCAAGCAACAAGACGCCAACGGCAGCCCCCGGGCTGTGACGGCGACTGCGCTCAGGCCTGTGCCCCGGAAAGTCGGCGGCCAGAAGCCCGCCCCGGCCGCTCGTGGCCGAGCTCGCACCGCGTCACCCCCGCCCAGAAAGGCCAGCCCTCCGGTGAAGGCGAAAACCCCCGCGCCGAAGCCGGCGAAGGCCAGGTCTGCCGAGTCGCACCCCGATCCCAAGCCGCCCAGGCCGGCCGCCGCCCCCGTCGCCAAGACGACCTCGCCTCGCAAGTCGAAGCCGCCCGTATCTCCTCTTCGTGCCGCCCCTGTATCGGAAGCCGCGAGAGACACGGCGCTCTCCGACAGCAAGGCAGGCCCGGCTCAGCCAGGGGCTCTGCGGCAACCGGTCCGGATTGCCTCGAGGGCCGGTGAGCCCGGCGAGGTCCTGGCCTCCGCGCTGATCCAGGCCCCCCCGCCACCCGAGATCCCGCCCCGCGCCCCCATCATGGTCGAGGCACGACCCGAGGCCGAGCCCGAACCCGAGACGGAGTCGGAACTCGAGGCCGGCCCGGATCTGGAGTTGGAACCGGAACCCGATCCCAGCTTCGACGACCTGCTCGACCCCGACCTGGACAGCAAAGAAGTGGTCCGGGCTCTGGGCGTGCAGCCCGAGGAGATCGCTGCCGCCGAAGAGACCGCTCCCGTCAGTGGGACCGAGGCGCTCGTCCAGCACCTCATGAAGAAGGGCGAGGCGCAGGGCTTCCTGGCGTTCAGTGACATCAACGACGAGGTCCCCGACAGCCTCACGGCCGAACAGATCGAAGACATCGTCGGGACGCTCTCGGAGCGGGGCATCCACATCGTCGATCGCGACGAGCAGCCCGTCATTTCCAGCCAGGAGCACGAGGAACTGGCCGTCGCCGAGGAGTCGGCCGACGACGATGTGCGTTACGACGACTCGCTCAAGGCCTACCTGCAGGAGATCGGCAACGTCCCTCTCCTGACCGCCGAGGAAGAAGTCGAGCTGGCCAAGCGCATCGAGCACGGTGACCGATCGGCCCAGGCGCAACTGGTGGAGGCCAACCTCCGGCTTGTCGTGAGCGTGGCCAAGAAATACACGCGACGGGGGCTGCACTTCCTCGACCTCCTGCAGGAGGGCAACCAGGGCCTGATCCGTGCGGTCGAGAAGTTCCGGTACAACAAGGGGTTCAAGTTCAGCACCTACACCATCTGGTGGATCCGCCAGGCCATCACCCGCGCCATCGCGGATCAGGCGCGCACCATCCGCGTCCCGGTGCACATGAACGAGACGATCGCCAAGGTCAAGAAGACGGCCCGGGTCCTCACGCAGCGACTGGGCCGCGACCCGAGCCACGAGGAGATCTCCTCCGAGCTGAACATGCCGGTCGAGAAGATCAAGGACGCCTACCGCTCCGCCACCCACCCGATCTCCCTTGCAACCCCCCTGGGCAGTGACTCGTCCGACAGCAGCCTCGGCGACTTCGTCAAGGACCAGAACGCCGTGGCTCCGCATGACGCAACCAACCGCAGCATGCTCAAGGAGCAGATCTGCGAGGTGCTCGACTCACTATCGGAGCGCGAGAACGAGGTCATCCGATACCGCTTCGGCCTGGACAACGGCTGGCCGATGACGCTCGAGCAGGTCGGACATCGGTTCGGGGTCACTCGCGAGCGCATCCGGCAGATCGAGGCGAAGGCCCTCAGGCGATTGCGGCACCCCAGCCGCAGCAAGAAGCTGCGCGAGTTCTACATGGAATGACCGAACCACGAAGACCCGAGGCAGAGAAAGACGCCGCGAAAGGAGCCCATCTCCCTTTCCGGGTGCCTTGTTCGAGTTCTCCGCGTCTTCGCGTGAGGCCTCGATACCACCCTAGTCCAGGAGGCAAGACGTGGCTGACGAGAACGCCGCCCAGAACCAGGAACTGATGCTCGAGCTGATCGCGATGCTGGCCCAAAACGGCTGGATCTTCATGGGCAAACGGGTAAACCCTGCCACGAACAAGCAAGAAGCCCACCTCGAGGTGGCCAAGCACTTCATCGACATGCTGGGAGCCCTCGAGGATCGCACTCGGGGCCGCCTCTCCACTCCCGAAAAGTCCTTCCTCGAGAACGAGCTGGTCAACCTCCGCCTCACCTACATCGCTGAGACGAAGAACCAGCCTCCTCCCGAGCCCGGCAAGGAAGCGGCCGCGGACGCCTGAACCGTATCGACTACGGTCAGGCGCCGCTCCGTCCGGGAAACCTCTTTCGCTTTGGCGCAGGCTTGTCTACCGGCCGCGCCGTCCTTGCGGGGCCGGGTTCGATGGGGCCACCATCGTTGGCTCGATCGGACCCGGCCTCGCTTGCGTGGTTAACTGGTGGCACGGTTACGCCGTGGTTTCCCGCTGCGGCGCACCGTGCTCTGCTTCCCCCCCGCTGGCCTTGAACTTGAGGTAACTCAGCACCTCGGCCCTGTCGCGCCGAGACAGCTTGTTGAACTCGGCAATCAGCGCGCGCTCCTGCGCCGACAGCAGCTCGGCCTTCTTCTCCATCAAGAAGCTGCGGTACAGCATCTGCTGGTAGGCCCGGCACTCATCCAGGTCCAGCTTCGACTCCGCGTAGGCCTCGAGCAGCTTCTGGTCGGGGATCTCCAGCACCTTCGCCAGCTTCTGCTTGAAGGCGTTGGAGCGGGGAAGCGCCAGCCCGAGCTCGATCTTGCTGATGTAGTTCTGAGACACGCCAAGTTTGTCTGCCAGATCGACCTGTTTCCAACTCTTCTTCTCTCGGTAGCTCTTGATGAGCTCCTTGACGAGCATCCTATGAACCTCCTGGCAACTCGGTCCGCGGCGGGCCTTGCGGCTGCCGCTTCCGTTAGATCCGATCCGGGCGGATCCCACCTGTCTCACTACCATACTGCAACTCTCATAAAGCTACCCCGGTTTTGCCCCGGGGTCCAGTCCAGTGTTCTTGATCCGAGTCTATCGGCAAACGAGCGCCTCCTCCCTGAAACCCTCGTTCGCCGTGAGCCGACATGATACATTGTGCGACGCGGGGCCTGTCCAGGCCGTCGCCATTTTTCGATGAAGATCTTGGTCGTGGACGACGATCCCGAAATCGTCACGAGCCTTCGGGCTTTCCTCGACGCCGAACCAGGGATAGAGTCGGTCTCGGCCACCTCCGGAAAGCAGGGCCTCGCCTTGGCTGCGACCACCCGTCCCGACTTGATCCTGCTCGACGTCCGGATGCCCGACCTGGACGGCCTGACCGTTTGTCAGCAACTCAGGCTCGACCCGGTCCTCGCCCGGATTCCGGTCATCATGCTGACGGCTTGTCAAGACGTCCAGACCGCCATCGACGCGTTCAGCCATGGCGCTGCTGACTACCTGCCGAAGCCCGTCGACCTGCCACGGTTGATGGTGAAGATCCGCGAGACCGTGGAACGTGCCGCCCGCGAGGGCCGGGCCAACCAGGCGGAAGCCTGAGCCGGGGGTTGGCTTGCCTCCCCCGATCCGGGAACCGTTCGTCATCATCGGCACCTCCTTCCTGGACGTCCGCACGCCGAGCGACCCTGGCGGGTCCGGCTGCGTCCGGGGATGTGTCACAGTCTGCCCGGGCGGGTGCGGCCGCAACCTCGCCGAGGATCTGGCCCGCCTGGATTGCGAGGTCCGCCTGGTCTCGACCGTGGGAGACGATCCTGCTGGCCGCCTGCTGCGGGCAGAGCTGGAGCGGTTCGGAGTCGATCTCCGCTGGCTCCGGCTCCTCCCCGGCGTTCCCACGGGGAGCTTCGTGGCCACAACCGGCCCGCGGGGCGGAGTGAGACGGGCGGTCGTCGACTGCCGATGCCGGTCGGCGCTCGACGCGGCTCTTCTGGAGCAGTTGCTGCCGCAAGCCCTGGAGGGTGCCGGAACGGTCGTGGCCGAGTTCGGGCTCCCGCCCCGAGCGCTGGACTGCGTCTCGGACCTCGCCGCCCGCGGCGACCTTCCGCTCTGCCTGGACCTCGCACGCGCCCGGCAGGCCGCCGGACGGCTGGACGCGGCCCGCCACGCCGCCCTGCTCAAGGGCAACCTCTCGGAAGCCAGGTGCCTGCTCGGAGCGGGCACGGCCGCAGGCGGTGATCCGCTGGCAGCAGCCCAGGCCCTGTCGCGCGAGCTCGGCGTCGACACGCTCGTCACCGGCGGCGCTTGGGGCTGTGCGCTGGCGCTGGGCCGGCCGGGCGGCCAGGAAGCCTACAGGCTGACCCACGCCGCGCTCGAGGCCGCCGATCCAAGTGGTGCGGGTGACGCCCTGCTGGCCGGCGTACTCTACGCCCTGGCCCGTGGACTGCCGTGGCCCAGGGCCCTCGAGGTTGGCACCACCGCGGCCCGCCTCGCCATCTCGACGCTCACGAGCTGCCCCGAAGACCTCTCGGTGGCGTCTGTTTCCAACAGCCCCGGCGACGTACGCGTCGCCCACATCCAAGCGACTCGGGAGCCGCAGCCCCCGGACCGCTGACGGGAGATCCCCCATGGACCCTGCCTCCATTCGCATTTCCGAAGAAGTCTCCGACGCCCTGCAAGCAGGTCGGCCCGTGGTGGCCCTGGAATCTGCGCTGCTCTCCTTCGGCCTCCCTTCGCCGCTCAATCTCGAGACGTACGTCGCGATGGAATCCGCGGTCCGCGAAGCCGGAGCCACACCGGCTGGAACCGCCGTGCTGAGCGGACACCTGCGGCTGGGGCTCTCGTCCTCCGACGTCGACTGCCTGGCCGCCGGTAACGGCTGTGAGAAGGCCTCGCTGGCGGATCTCGCCTGGATCGCCGCGACCAACCGCCCGGGAGCCACGACGGTCGCAGCCACCATGGCCATCGCGCATGCGGCCGGCTGCTCCGTCTTCGCAACCGGGGGCATCGGCGGGGTCCACCCACAGGTCGCCGAGGATCTGGACGTGTCGGCCGACCTCGCGGCCCTGGGACGATACCCGATCGCGGTCATCTCGAGCGGCGCGAAGGCGATCCTGGACATTCCCAAGACGCTCGAGGTGCTGGAGGCGCTGGGAGTCTCGGTGATCGGCCTTGGGACCGACCAGTTCCCGCTCTTCTACTCCGTCTCGTCGGGACGCGCCGTGCGGCCGGTCAAGGACGTGGCCGAGGCGGCCGCGGTTGTCAGCCGCCAGCAGCGGCTGGGCTTGCGGGCGGCAGTCCTGGTGGGAAATCCGGTCCCGACGGCCTTTGCGCTCGACACTCGAGAGGTGCAGGGGTGGCTGGACGAGGCCCATGCGCGCATGCGCAAGGAAGGAGTCACGGGTCGGGCCCGCACGCCTTTCCTCCTGGCCGAGGTCGCACGCCTCAGTTCCGGACGGACGGTCCGCACCAACCAGGCCCTGCTGATCGACAACGCCCGCGTCGCGGGACACCTCGCCGCCACGCTCGCCGCCACCGAGGGGCCGCGTCCCAGGGGCGTCCCCGGCGGGGGATGGTGAGCAGAGCCGGACTCCTTCAACCCAAGGCGGGGAGCAACCCCGAGAAAATGGAGCCAGCTCCGAGCTGCAGGTCAGGAGCAGCTCTGGTTGGTTTCCGTTGAGAGTCGGAGGTGAACCGCCGAGAGCGCGGAGAACGCGGAGAAAAAATGCGATACGGCTCTCTCAGAGCCACTTCTGCCTCTCCTCCGCGTCCTCGGCGAACTCGGCGGTTCCATCTATCCGGGCTCGCGTCCCCGCGAGCCCCCTTCGACAAGCTCAGGACATGCTTGTGGCCCGCAGAGGTCGCGGGACCGCTTCCCAAGCGGGGGACAAGCCCCCGCGCTACACCTTCACAAGGCCAATCGCGGCTGTTAGCCCACGAACCGTGCGCGCACTCCCGACGTTCTACTAGCCCGGGGTGAACGACGCAAACTGCGGCTTGGCGCTCTTGCCGCTGATCTTGGTCAGAACCAGTCCCAGGGCCGCCAGGTACGGTTCGGCCAGCGCGTAGTCGAACGGCACCGGTGCGCTCGGCGACTGCGCCGCCAGGTAGACGACGTTGACGGTGCGGTTCAGGCTCAGCAGGGGGATGACGTAGGCCACGGGGAAGAGCTGGCCCGCGAAGCGCTCCGCGACCTCGAACAGGTTGGGCAGCTTCAGGATCTTCTCGTGGTCGAGCCACTCCTTGCGGTCGAAGACCCAGGCCGTCAGCGCCCGGTCCTTGAACTCGCCGATCTGCTTGTCCAGCTCGGGTCCCGCCGCCTGGAAGCCCCAGACGTTCTTGACCTTCATCTCGCGCCCTTCCTCGGGGGCCTCCAGGACGAAGCCCTGCGGAAAGCCGAACTTGGTCGCGAAGAGGTCCTCGAGCAGAGCGTTGATCTCCCGCCGGAACTTGAGCTTGACCATCTGCTGGTAGATGTCGTGGGTGCACTCCAGCACGTGGCGCCGCCGGGCGAGATTCGTCTCCTCGTCTTCCTGCTCGGTCTCCTGCTTCTGCTCCTTGCTCTTCTTGAGCAGCTCGATGATCCGGTTGCCTTCGGCGTTGGCCCGCTGCAGGCGCGCGCGTTCCTTGTCGAGCTGGTTCTGCAGGTTGTCCACTTTGGTCGATACCAGCAGCACCATGAAAGTGGGAAGCGTGAAGTAGACGGAGAAGACGGACATCGTCATCTCGAAGTTGGTGTACTGCGCCCCCTGGGCCTTGGCCGCGGCCAGCGACGCCCACTGGACGCCGGACCCGACGGCCGTGCTGATCACGAGGATCGCCAGCCGGTAGTTGCGCAGATGATCCGAGGCGAGGCAGATGGTCGCCAGCAGGACCCAGCAGGCCGCCATCCGAAAGCCCTCCTTCCGGATGCCCAGAAACCCCTCCTGGTTGCTGTCGAGGAAGACCAGAGTCACGACCAGGTCGAGGAACACGAGGACCGCCAGGCCAATCAGGAGATAGTCGAAGAGCTCCTTCTTCAGGACGAGGGGGACCGTGTTGGCGGAGCGCTTCATGGAGAGGCCCGAGGCTGGAGGCGCGAAGCTAGTGGTTGGGGTCGGGGAAGGCGTTCGTAGGGTGCCGAGACTCGGATCCGGTGTCTCTCACGTGGCCAGGATCGACTTGAGCTGCTCGATGGCACCCGAGGCCATCGCGGCCATCGACAGGACGAAGTCGGACTCTTCCTTCTCGAGGTCTCCGTTCTTCGTCTTGCCCACCCCGAAGACCGCGTAGACCTCGCCATCCACCAGGACCGGGAAGAGCAGCGAGACGACCAGCTTCTCCTCGATCTGCGACGGGGCGTCGAAGAGGATGGGCTCCTTGCGGTCGAAGACCATGCGGAACATCGGGTGGTTGGGGTCCATCTTCTTGTTGTCGAAATCGGTGTGGTTGGGATGGGCGATTCGAGTGACCAGCAGCTCCTGGGACATCTTGTTGTGGACCAGCATCACGCACTCCTGCACGCCGAAGACGCGCGTGATGTTGTGGAAGAGGACGTTGAGGATCTCTCGCTGGCTCGACGACTGGAGCAGCTCGCGGACGAACCCGTTGAGCACCGTCGTGCGGGAGGTGTACTTGACCGTCTCCTTCTTGTGTCGGTCCATCCGGTCGACCCGGACCTCTTTCTGGAAGGCGGTGAGCTGCGCCTCGAGCTCGGCGAGCTTGCCCTCGGTCGAACGGTTCTGGGCCTCGACGGCCGACAGCTCCGCCTCGAGGATGACCGGCATCAGCCCGGGTAGCACCGCCAGGCCGGCGAAGAACAGGGCCAGGAACGGGCACTCGACGGCGAAGATCGTCAGCGCCGCCGGCCCGGCGGCCCAGGCGTTGCAGCCCATCATGGTCAGCAGGCCGGCTGCCACGGTCAGTCCCAGCCCGGGCGAGAACGTGATGCCGAAGAAGAAGACGGCAGCGATCCCGAAGATGAAGTTGAACGAATAGAACGGCGTGAGCGGATCGCCGAAGACGACCGTCAGCACGGTCATCGCCATGAGGACCAGCATGGCCGCGAGCAACTCGGCGTTCGCGTTCTCGTCGAGGAAGCGCCGCAACACGCCGGTCTGCGCGAACTGCTCGAGGTCGGGGATCTCGATCTGCGGCATGCTAGCGGCGGCCTCCGCCGATGAGCGGCCAGGCCGCCAGGCGCCTCTGCACCTGCGAGGCGGCCTCGTGATATCGGCACGACGTGGTGCCGCGCTCGACGCGGTATCGGGCTGCCCGGCTGACGGGGCAAAAGAGGGTCTTCTGGCCGATGCGCCGGGCCTCGACCAGGTCGTCCAGCGACGGCACCCTCCGCGGGTCGTCCCACTGGGAGAAGGCGGCCTCGATCTGCTCCTGGTTGGTCAGGCAGCGGTCCAGCTCGGGGTTCTTGCGCCGCACCAGGAAGCTAACCAATACGTTGACGGCGTGGACCTGCCAGGCCGGGACGTCGGGGTCGAGCGCCACGACGGCGTCAGGCTCGAGGTCGTGATGGGCCGAGCACTGGAGCACCGTCTTGCCGGTCACAGTCTCGAGGAAGAGGTACCCCTTGTCCGGACAGACGGGCGGCACCTCCGGGAGCAGCGCGACGTACTCCTTCGAGAGGTCCCAGAGATAACGCCGCAGGGCCAGGAGCTCCCCGGCGCCCAGCGTGGAGGCGTACTTCTGGTAGCGGCCGGCCCACTTCTCCCGCATCTCGGGCTGGAGAAACGCCTCGAGGACGGGGCCGAGCGCCCTCTCCATCGTGCTCAGGCCCCGCAAGCAGATCTGCGACGGATACTCGGGCTCGGAGAGCTGCTTGAAATCGAGGAAGCGCAGCGGTTTCTCGACCGGCGCGTCAGGCCCGTCATCGGCCGGGTCCAGACTACGCCCCAGCGCCTTTCTGGCGACCCACTTCGCCTTGTCGCGGAGCAGGTAGAACTCCGCGCGGCTCGAGAGCTCCTCGCGGCTCCCCTCGTAGGTGGCTCGCGCCGCCCGATCGAAGAGCGCGTGCGCCTGCGGCGTGTTGCCGACCGCGTAGAAAGCATAACCTCCAGAATAACTGTAGTTGAGGTCCGACGGCGAATCGTCCGAGAGCGGCTTCAGCAACTGGTGGGCCCGCTCGTAGTTCTGCGTCTCGACGTACGCGCGCCCCAGCAGGTAGCTGATGTAGGGGTTGTTGGGCTGGCGGCTCAACTCGGCCTCCAACATCGGGATCGCCTGGGCCGAGTGCCCCTCCCTCGTGATCAGGTCCCGGGCCTTTTCGTACGTGCCGAACAGCGTCGCGAACTTGCGGTGCTCCTCCGAAGGGCGGGCCGCGTTCCCGTGGACGCTGCACGCCACCTCCAGCGGGCCGGCCGCGTCGAGCTTGTACTGCCCCCCCGCCGGGCAGATCACCACCGCCGGCAGGTAGTTGCCACGCACGAGGGCGTGGACGTCGGTGCCGTCGGCCAGCTCGCCCTTGCGAATCGCAGCCTCGGCCGCCGCGGCGAGCTTCTGCTGGTTGGCCAGGCAGTCGCGGAACGGTTCCTCGGCCCGGAAGACCTCGCGGTACTGGGCCGGGCGGAGCGTGAGTTGGATCGGTTGCCCCCCGGGCGTGGCGTCGCCGGCCGCCGTTCCCGCCCCCACCGGCTTGCCTCTGAACTCCTGCAAGATGAACTCGGGCCCGCGAGGGTCGAGCAGGGTCCGGGAGACACGCTCGGAGGTGTCCGCGACCAGCCACGCCATCTGCGAATCGTCCAGGTTGAGGTAGTTCTCGCGGAAGAGCCGCGTACCCAGGAGGCGCTTCACTCCCGAGAGCTTGGCCGCGTCTCCGAGGCTCGGGGCGTTGACGACGGCAAGGAGGACGTTGCGGAAGACGGACGGGACCTTCTCGTAGAAGAGCTGTTCCCGGAACTCCAGGTGAAGGCGGCCGGCGAGCTCGACCTTGAGGCTGGCCAGGATGGTGAGGACCTCGGCCTTGAGGGGCTGCAGGAAAGCGAGCCGGGCTGAACGCCGCGCCTGCTCGCTCTCGCCCGGGGACCCGCTCCCGGTCGCCGCCGGCGTCTTCGTCGTCGAGGAGGCGACGGCGACAGGACGCGCGAAGACCTGCATGTCCGCGGGCCAGCGGATGCTGCGGCTGGACCGCTCGCCCGTGTCGTCGGCGATCGTCACGGTGTCGGCGATGCGCGTCGGCTCGCGCTTCAGCACGATCGTGATCTGGCCGAGAGTGTCGTTGTAGCGGAAGGACTCGGTCGTGAAGACCTCCGCGCCGATGGAGAGGGTCCGAACACAGTCCAGGTTGCTGCCCGTCAGCTCCAGGGTCGAGCGGCTGTCCTCGTTGCTGTAGCTGCCGCTGGCCTCCACCAGCGTCGGGATGCGGTTGGCAAAGTCGAACCCCATCACGTCCGGCTTCATGACCAACTCGGAGAACCCGGCGTCGCCCAGCCGCCCGAAGGTGCGCTCGGCCGAGCCGACGAACGTGTTGAGAGTCTCGGGGATGCCCTTCTTGACCAGGGAGATCGAGACGGTCGAGGCCGCGAAGGTCATGGCGACGACGACCGACGCCAGGACCACCCCGAGCGCCGTGCAGGTCAGGCGATCCGCGTCCAGCTCGATCGTGGCCTGTCGGGATGTGGGCTGCATCGCCATCCTCTAGGAGCGCGGAAGGGTCTCACCGCACTTGTCGCAGCGCTTGAGCCCGGGCACGCGGTTGACGTGACGGCACTGCGGACAGGCGATCGACTCGGCTGCGGGGCCGCCCTCCGACTCTGCGGGACGAGGGACCGGGCCCGGCTGGCTCAGCGTGTTGCGGCCGGACGCCCTGGCAGCGAGGTCGCGACTCGAGGGCGCCGAGCCGTCGTCGAGCGGGGAGGCCACGCGGGCGCCTCCCGAGGCGCGGGAGGCGAGCTCGCGACTCGAGCCGATAGTAACTTCCAGGTTATCCTGGCCCGCGGACCCGTCCGGCCCGTTTCCCCCGAGCGCCTCGGACGGGGCCACGGGCCTCACGACGGGCACGCGCGAACCGGACGCAAGGGGCTGCTGGACGGGGCGTGCCACGGAGGCCGCGGGCATCTTCGAGCCGGTCGCCCCTGTGGAGACGGCAGGGCCCGGCTGGGACCCGGAACGCGCTCTCGCCGGCTCCGCGGCAGGCGGACCCGCCGCGGCGCGCACCACTCCGGACTGGCTCCGGAGCTGCGGCGGAGCCGGACGGGCGGCGGACGGCGGCGCCGCGGGTCGGGACTCGGCGGCAGATCTCGGCGCCGGTGGCCTGGGCGGTTCGGCGGACGGCGGAGGGGACCCGTCGGGGGACGCCAGGCCGCGCTCGCCGGCGTGGGGCAGCAGGACCTCCTGCCCATCCTGGAGCTTGAGCCCCATCACCTCGTAGATCTCCAGCTCCTGCTCCTTGCCCTTCACCTTGGCGCTGGGCATCTGGCGAACCTTGACGATCTCGCGGACCTCGTCGTAGGTGGTCCGGGTCATCAGGATCTGGTTGCGCTCCGAAAGGCCCTCCAGCCGGGCGGCGGTGTTGACGGCGTCGCCGATCGCCGTGAAGTTCTTGTTGGCGGTGCTGCCGATGCTGCCGACGATCGCCTCGCCGGTGTTGATGGCGATCCCCATCGCCACGTCGAGCCCCCGCTTCTTCCAGCGGGTCTTCACGCTCTCCATCGCGTTCATCATCTCGACCGAGCAGAGGATGGCGTTCGAGGTGTCGTCCGGCTTCGTGACCGGAGCGCCCCAGAGGGCCATGATCTCGTCACCGATGTACTTGTCGAGCGTGCCGTTGTACTTGAAGATGAGCGGAGTCAAGGTCTCGAAGAAGTCGTCCAGCAGCTCCACGACCATCGCGGCGTCCAGCCGCTCCGAGAGCGTCGTGAACCCGCGCAGGTCGACGAAGATGATCGTGATGCGCTGGCGCTTGGGGTTCATCACCGACGGATCGTTCAGGATCTCCTCGACGATGTTCGCGCTGACCAGCGTCTTGAAGACCTTCATCACCTCGGCGCGCTTCTTGCGCTCCTCGACCGAGAGCACCTTGGCCTGTTCGAGCTCTTCTTTGGTCTGGAGGAACGTCTGCGCGTGGGCCAGGGCCATCGCGGCCAAACGCGACGTGGTCCTCAGGATCGTCCGGTCCTCGTCGGAAAGCTCCTTCTTCGGGCACTCGCTCAGGTTGATGACCCCCAGGACCGTCTCGCCGTCCAGCAGCGGCACCAGGCTGTGGACGGGGCAAGGCGTCTTCGCCTCCAGGTCCTTGAGCGGGCCCTCGCGGTCGATGTCGTTTCGCAGGATCGCCTTGCGGTTCGCGACGCAGTACTTGAAGAGCGAGTCCTTGTCGAGCGAGAGGGCCATCTTGGCCTTCTCGGCCGGGATCTCCTCGGACGGGGTCGCCGAGAGCCCGAAGGGGCCCTCCGCCGCGGTCTCCGCGCTGACGAAGGCCTTGACCGTGTAGAGCAGGTTGCGCCCCGCATCGAAGAAGAGGATCTCGGCCCGCGTGGCACCGACGCCTCGCTTCAGGATCTGCCAGCACGCCCTCGTGATGGCCGCATAGTTGAAGGCCGAACCCGCGCCCTGGCGGCCCCTCTCGCTCTCGGGGCCGCCGCCGCCGAACTGCATCAGGTTCGCGATCAGGGACGTGTAGTGGGCCCGGTTGCGGGCCACTTCCTCTTGCGCCTGCTTGACGTAGGCCATCTCGTCGGCACCGCCCTTGGCCGACACTTTGCCCATCAGCCGATCCGTGGCCATCAGCTCGCGCCGCAGGGCCCGCAGCTCGAGGTTCTGCTCGGCGATCGTCACCGTGTAGTCGTTGTAGTAGAACGCGTTGACCACGCCCACCAGCAACACGGTCAACCAGAAGTAGGCGGTGGGCTTGAAGCCGGGATACAGGTGCAGCAGGTGCAGCAGCACCGAGAGGCTCACGATGATGAAGAGCGCCGCGAAGCTCTCCTTGTACCGGTGGCGTGTGAAGAAGAGCGTCGCCAGGACGAAGTACATGAAGTACGCGAAGGCGCCGGGCTCGAGGCGGACTCCCATCGCCTTGCCCGCGATCAGCGGAGCCAGAACGGCCGCCACCGAGACGACGACGAACAGGCTGAGCTGCAGCCAGAAGCTGCGGACCACCAGCCGAACGAAGCTCTTGAATGGCGAGTCCCGCATCGAGTCGACGAGCGGAGAGGCCTCGCGGATCTGCTTCAGCTCGGTCGAGAGGTCGAGGTCGGGCGCCTGCGTAAGGCCGGTCGGACGTCCGCCGGCGGCCGGCTTCGTGCCCGACGGCCCGAGCACCTCGTCCTGGGCCCTGAGCTCCAGGAACGGAGACACTGCGGGTCTGGCGTCGCCCGACTTCTGCGGGGACGGCTGCTCACCTGTCTTTGTACCCGGGTGGCGCATGAATGGCTGAAAGTCATCCTATCATGCAAGCCGGCGCCGGGGTTGGGGGAGCGTGAAGGCGGGGAGCGTCCCCGGATCATGGGGCAGAGAGGACGAAACGCAAAGACGCCAGGAAATGCTGATCAATAGGACCTTCCTTGCGTCCTTGCGCCTTTGCGTCCTGGCGTTGAAGACAGGCACCGTGGCCACTCGACGACGTGGCTTTCCACGTTTCAGGGACGCTCCCGTGAAGGCGCGGGGGCTCGCGAGAGACAGGAGAGAGCCCGCCCAGGGTGAGCCCCTTCCCGCCCCTACCTCGAGCCCTGGGTTTCGCGCAGCCGGGTCACCGCCCCGAGCAACTTGCGGCAGACCTCGATCTCAGCCACCGGCGACTCGGTCAGCGACACGCGGATCGTGTCGCCGAGGTTCTCGAGCAACAGTACGCCAATCCCCACGATACTCTTGATCCGGCCATCGCGGCCGCTGCCCGCCTCGGTGACACCCACGTGGAGCGGGTAGTCGCACGCTGCAGCCAGGAGCCGGTAGGCCTGGACCGTCTGCGGCACGGACGAGCTCTTCACGCTGAGCAGGAGGTCCGTGAAGCCGAGGTCCTCGATGAAGCGGAGATGACCGAGCGCGCTCTCGACGATCGCCGCCGGAGTGGCCCCGCCGTGGGAGGTCTCCAGCGCCTTCTCCAGGGAGCCCGAGTTGACGCCGATGCGGATGGGGACTCGGGCTTGCGCGGCGGCCTGGACGACCGTCCGCAGGCGTTCCTTGCCCCCGATGTTGCCAGGATTGATGCGGATTTTGTGGACCCCGGCCTCGATCGCCGCCAGGGCCATCCGGTAGTCGAAGTGGATGTCAGCAACCAAGGGCACGTGCGTCTCCCGGAGGATCTCGAGCAGCGCCCGGGCATCCTTGGCCTCGGGGACTGTCACGCGGATCAGCTCGCAACCGGCCGCCTCGAGGGCGTGGATTTGCGAAAGCGTCGAGCGCACGTCGTGGGTGAACGTGCTGGTCATCGACTGGATGCGCACGGGGTTGGAGCCGCCGAGCTCGAGGTTGCCGATCCGCACGACGCGTGTGCGCGCGGGCCGCTGGATGGGCGTCACGGTGCTCCCTTCCGGACGGCCAGGGCCTCGATCTCGCGAACCAGGGTGTCCACGAGCTCGTGGACTTGGAGCTTGCCGGCGACCTTGCCGTCCTTGATGAGGACCCCGCCCGACTTGCCGGCCGCGACGCCCAGGTCGGCGTGGCGCGACTCGCCCGGCCCGTTCACGACGCAGCCCATGATGGCCACCGTGATCGGCGCCGTCACGTGGGCGGTCCTTTCACGCACGGCGGCGACGATCTGTTCGAGGGGGACCTCGCAGCGACCGCAGGTTGGGCAACTGACGTAATTGACGCCGAAGCGACGGAGCTCGAGCGCGTTCAGGAGCGCGGTCGAGCCCTGAACCGACTCCACGGGGGACGCCCCCGGAGAGAGGAGCATGCGTACGCGTCGGGATTCGAGAAGCCAGGCCGCGCCGAGGACGAACTCGGTCTCGTCCCAGGTGCCGGTGGACGGCAACAAGGCAAGCGGCCAGGGGGCGGCCGCAAGCAGACGGCGACCAGCCGTCACCAGCGAAGGGACGTCCGCGGCCGTCGGAGCCAGAGCCACCGAGAGCCCAGGCCGGGCCTCGAGGAAGGACGTCACATCCTCGGTCAGGTGAGCGAGGTCTGGCGCCGCGAAGCGCAGGACAGCCTCCAGGTTGCCCCGGCGAGCCCCTGCCCACTGCCGGAACGCAGCCAGCTCGGATGCCTCCAGAAGGAAACGGCCAGCCAGCGGGTCGAGCGCGACGCCGTCGAGCGACGAGGACCACTCCGAGAGGAAGTCGACCGGCGCCCCCTCGTGGGCTGTAAGCGACGGGAGCTGGCAGGGCTCGACCAGGAACAGCTCGGCCCCGTGGGCGCGGGCAAGGTCGATCGCCCCTCTGGCCGCGGCCCCGACCCGGCGCAGATCGCAGACTACGGAAGGAACCACGTGAGGTTAGCCTCGGGGAGAGAAAGCGGCCGCAGTGGACATCGTGCTTGACCCGGGGGGAGCGTCATAGTATCATACGGCCCGGTTCCGAAGTTCGCAGGAACCGCTCTTGTCGTGGGCGGTTAGCTCAGTGGTAGAGCATCTGCCTTACACGCAGGGGGCCACAGGTTCGAATCCTGTACCGCCCACCACCCACGACACGCAGCCAAGCATCACTGGTCTTTGAAATAGAGCGGGGCGGTAGTTCAGTTGGTTAGAACGCCGGCCTGTCACGTGGGAGGTCGCGAGTTCGAGTCTCGTCCGCCCTGCCACAGAGTTTTCGTACCGGGCCACCCGCGCGGCGGCCCGGTATGTAGTCGTACAGGGTGCCGCGGTAGCTCAGATGGTAGAGCAGCGGACTGAAAATCCGCGTGTCGGCGGTTCAATTCCGCCCTGCGGCACCAGCGAAAACCAAGGCCCGGAGCGGCATCACAGCCCTCCGGGCTTTCTCGTTGCCGGGGGAGGGTTTTCCACAAATCGGCCTGTTTTCGTCCCGCCATCACGCCAAAATCACGCCAGGGAGGCAACGAAGTTGCCGTTCTTTGGGA
The DNA here is from genome assembly GCA_016213865.1 of Candidatus Rifleibacteriota bacterium. Next base: position 14,737 of record JACQZL010000266.1, on the reverse strand, counting down.
ACGCCTGGCGCCCGGCTACCGTAGTTGGTGGTGAGGCAACGTTGCCTCAGCCGGGAAATCAAGTTCCCAGGAATCGGAAACGCCCGGTTCTTGCCCGGCCCCCTGGTTGACCCGCCCCCCCGTGCAGCCTCGACTGACACCCCTGCCCCCGCCCGGCTCCGACTTCCCGACACCCGCGGCCGAGTACGTCGAAGGCCCCGGCGTCGGGCTGCGGGAGCTGGCGGTCAGGTGGGGCGTCGGCTTTCGCACGCTCGCCCGGTGGTCAGCCACCGAAGGCTGGTACGTGAGGCGGCAGCACGACCAGGCCGACCGGCACCCTTCGGGCGGCAAGACAGGCCCGGGAGCCAGCCGTCGACCATGGGACCGCGCGCACGCCTTCAACGCCTGTCTGGCTCGCTGCCTGCGCGTCGCCATCCTGGATCGGCTCGAGGGAGACGCCGAAGCCCGCGAACTGGCGAACCTGTGCGCCCTGCGCCTGATACGCAAGGCAGGCCCGTTGTCTGAGCGCGACCTGGCCGCGACCCTCCATCTCGTGACAGACGACGAGCTCGAGGGACTGAGCGACACGCTGGCCGACCTGTTCCGCGCCGGGCGTCTTCGGTGCGTCGGGCGCCTCACCGAAGACGGCGAGACGCATGAGCTGTACGCGGCAACGTAGCCACACTCGCGGAAGCACGTGCTTCGCGCTCGCGGCGGGCTTTCCCCGGCGTTCAACGGGTCCTCCCCAGGCATGAATCGAGCCAGCCCCCGCGGGAAAGGGTCGTAGTACCAGACAAAGTTTCTTTCTACGGCAGAAAAGACACAATGACGCCAAGGCTGGCGCCGTCGTGGTAGGCTGGCCGGCGATGGGCGCGAGCAAGCTGCCGCCGGAAGTCATCCGGGTCATCGAGGCTGCCGAGGTTCTCTGGTCTGACCATGCCGGCGAGAACGCCGACGACATGGACCTCTACTGGGAAGACGTGGCGCATGCCGCCCGGAAGGCCACTTGGTGGAAGCGAGAGGTTGATGACAAGCACGAGGCAATCGACGGCTGGAAGGACAGCTTCGAAGGCAGGGACTGCTGCGGCCGGAAGGTCTACGTTGCGGGCAAGCAGGTATACTTCCAAGGGGAACGTCACTGGTATGTCGTCACGATTCACGAAGCCCGCTGAGGACCGCTGCCCGGAGTGTGGCAAGGGAACGCTGGCACGCGTCTTGACGACGCGCATGTACAACGTGGAAGGCGGCAGGGTTCAAGTCGACGGGCTCATGCCGTTCGAGTGCAACGCCTGTCACGCGAGGGTCTGGCCTGACTCCGAGCTTCGGCGCGGTCGAGCGATGCTGGCCTTGAAGACGCGCAAGCTCGCCGCCTGACACCGCTGCCCGGGCCTGGTCCAGGCAGTCGCCGAGCTTCGGGCCAACCAGGCCGGCGTCTCCAAGGTCCATGAGCATCGGTCCTCGGTCCTGACGCCTCGGGCCATCGTGGCCGATCTGGAACGGGCGGGCGCCGTCTCGCGCGTGGCCCTTCGCGCCGGCATCGGGGCGCTCGAGGCGAACCCGGCCTTGCTGCTGGAACCTGCGATACGGCCGAAGGCCGAGACACCGAAGCCGCCGACCAAGTAGACTGAAAAGAGCGGCCGGCTAGGCTTGCAACCGAACGGCGGAACCTGACCGCCCCGCCGGCCCGCCCCCTTCCACGTCAGGACCACCCGCAGGAGGTGGAGAGAGTGACGACGGTACGCGCCCGACGGTCCCGACAACGGCCCCCGGCTGCCTCGGCCGAGCCGCAGCCCGAAGCGGCCCCCGAGGCCAGCCAAGAACCGGTGCTGCCGCCGGACTGGGCAGACGGGCTGGAAGACCTCACCCCGCAGGCACTGGCCAGGTGCGCCAGGTGGTTTAGAGCGCTCCCGGCACGTCGATCCGGTCAACTCGACTCGCCGGCTCTTCGGACTCCACTGGGACTCCGCCGGCCGGGTCGTCTGTCCGTTCTGCGAAGATACCCGCAGGACCCTGCGCGTGACGCCGCGGAACCGCCTGCGCTGTGACGCGCCAGGTGTCCACCGCAAGAGCTACAGCCTGCCGGCGTTCGTCCGGCGGCTCGAGAGGTGCGACTGGGGCATGGCCGTGGCACTGCTCCTGTCCGTCGAGCGCGAGCGGCAGATGGGAGGCGAGCGACTGTGACGGAGCAACGTCCTGTGAACCCACAGTCTGGCGCGGAGGCCGACGCGATCCGCTTCGTGACTTTCCACAACGCCCGCGACATCCGCCCCGTTCCCGAGTCTCTCGCGTGGCGCGCCCTGGTCGATCGCCTGACGCACCACCAACGGAGCGAGCGGAAGGACGGGCCCGCGTGGTCGCCCGCGGTCTACCGGGACGGCGCAACCCGAGGTAACGACGGTGTTGTCAGTCTGACAGCCGCGGTACTGGACCTCGACAAGCTGGCGCCGGGCGAGCCCCGGCAACGGAGAGCGGCACCCCGAAGCCGAAACCCACACCGAGCCGGCCGCAAGTCGAATGGCTGACCGTTACGCTGCCGCCGCGCTGGCCGCCGAGTTGGCACGGGTCCGCGCGGCCCAAGAGGGAGAGCGCAACGCGACGTTGAATCGGGCCGCCTTCAGCCTCGGCCAGCTTGTCGGGGCCGGCTTGCTCGAGCGCGTGGCAACAGAGGCTGCCCTGCTGGCCGCCGCGTGCGAGGTGGGGCTCTCCGAGGCCGAGGCTCGACAGAGCATTCGGAGCGGACTGGAAGCCGGCGAGCGTGAGCCGCGAGAGGTGCCCGAACGCGAGGGACAACCTGCCGCCGGAAGTCATCCGGGTCATCGAGTCCCGCGAAGTGGAGTGGTCCGACCATGCCGCGGAGAGTGCTGACCGGCTTGGGCTGGACTGGTCAGACGTGGTCGAGTTGGCTCGAACGGGCGAAGGATGGAAGCGCGAGGCAGACGAGAAGGGCAAGGCGGCCGACGGCTGGAAGGACTCGGTCTCGGGGCGCGATACCGGCGGGGGTGCGCTCGCAGTTCGTGGGTGAACTGGTGGTAGCGGGTCTCCAGACCGGCCAAGAAGCGGCCCCGATACAGGCGGGTCTGGAGACCGGCCACCACCAGAGCCCAGAGAAGCCCCGACGCAGTGATGCGGCTTCCCAGTCTTCTGCATCGCTCCCACCAGAGAGTCGGGACGCACGACTCAATTGGGATCTGAGTCGAGTGTCTCCAGTTCTTCCACGCGCCTCGAGGCCGTCACCGGTCTGCCGCCATGCATGAGAGCGGCGCAGGCGGACGTGGACCGCCGGCTCCAGCGGGCGAGGTCTCCTGGCGGAAGAGCTCCCCGGCGGCCGAGGCGCGCCGCCACTTGAACGAAAGGCCGGCATTGAGGAGGTCTCGGTCCTCGCGGTCGTTCGAGGTGAGGACCTTGTCGCCGTCGAGGTCGATCCGCTGTTGTTCGGCATCGTGACTGAACCCGGCGTCCAGCGCCAGGCGCGGAGTTTCGCGCAGGCCGGGGGATCCCTCGGCATAGCCGTGGTCTCCGAACGGATGGTACTCGAGGAGGAGCAGCGCTCGGGCTTCGTCCTGTCCGAGATGGACCGGCGGCCTTCCCCGAGATGAAGCGTCAATTCACCCTTTACGACAGCCAGTACACGTGCCCCTTCGGAGCCGGGGCCGACGTCTACCCGCGCATCTTCGACCGTCCGTGGCTGATGGGGAACCGCCGCGAGCGCGACGCGGCAATGGTACGCGACAGGAGGGCCGCGATCAGGACCACCGTCCTGGGCTTCGAGCCGCACGAGGACTACGACAGGTCACGGCTGCGGCTGGGGCGTTGGCGCAAGCTCCCCTGCCTTGCGGTCCGCGGTCTCTTGACCGTGCGGTTGCTGCACTCGCCTGTCGCGGTCATCGTCGGGTATGCTTCGGATGAGACTCCGAGGCAAGCAGATCCACGAAGGAGGGCTCCATCGTGCAAGTCAGCTCCCGCTCCAAGCTCCGGTTTGCGCTGGCCACCGTCGTGTTCGTGGCCCCGGCAGTTCACTGGCTGCTCTTCGCCGAGTTCGAGTACCGAGGCCTGCCGGCAAGCCATTGGCTGACCCAGTTGAAGAGTCCCGAACTTGCGGAACGCGAGGACGCCTTCCGGGCCCTCAAGGAGATTGGCACCCGAGACCGGCGGGTAGTCCCCGCGCTCTTGGACAGGCTCGACGACTCGACGATGACCAAGGACTACCTCTGCTCTCTGGGCGGCCGGGTCGTGTCGCCGCTGAGGAAGAAGCTGCGCACCGGTCCGCATCTGTTCAAGCTCAACGCTCTCGGGTTGCTCCAGTGCCTGGGCGTCAAGACCCCGGGCGTGCTCGAAACCGTCGAGGAGTTGCTCGCCGACTCCAGCTACGACATCAGCGCCTACGCTGCCGGCGCTCTGGGCCAATTCGGCAAACAGGCCTCGAGCACGCTGCCGGCACTGCTCAAGTGGGCCGCGGAGGGCCATGTCGAGAACCGGGCCGCTTGCCTCGTGGCCATGGCCCGCGTTACGGACGACCCCGACCGCGTGCGTCCGATCCTGCTGGGGGCGCTGCACGACAAGGAGCCGAGGATCTGGGTCGCTGCGGTGAACGGCCTGACGGCCCTGGGAGAGCCTCCGGCTGGGGTCGAAGCCAGGCTGAAGGAACTCTCCGAGGAAGGCCCCTATGACGTCCAGGCAGATGCGCGTTGGGCGCTCGAGGGGTGGCGCGCGGCGAGCCAGGGGAAGTAGGGGAAAGGCGCCGTGAAACCCCGACAAGGGCATCAGACAAACGCTGAACGGACGCTTCGGATGACCTGTTCCACGACGACGTCCACTTCATCGACGGGATCTTGCGCTGGACGCCTATCAGGTCCAGATCGACCACGACAACGGGCTGCCGTGCTCGCCGGACTATCGGCTGGACGAGGCCACCTTTCGAGATCGCTTCGAGCGCCGCCCCTGGCTCTTCACCTACCTCCGGCACCAGCGGGACGGTGCCTTCTGGCGAGAGGGCTCCCTGCGCTGGCAGTACGACCGGCTGCGGGTGCCGGCTTACCTCATCGGAGGGCTGCTCGACGGCTGTCGGGACAGCCTTGCGCGCATGCTCGAGAACGCGGCCGTCCCGATCCAAGCAGACCTCGGTCCCTGGAACCACGACTTCCCGGATACCGGCGCGCCCGGCCCGTACTACGACTGGCGCGAGAGGGCGACCCGCTGGTGGAACCGATGGCTCCGGGGCTGGAGGACCGGCCTCGAGGAGGGCCCCCGCTTCCTGGTCTTCGTCCGTGAGGCGGTCCCTCCGGACACCTCGCTTTCGGTCGTGCCGGGCCACTGGCGACAGGAGTCCTGGCCTCTTCGCGGTGCTCGGCGCACGCGTTTCTATCCCTCGACCGCCCGCCGCCTGCTCGAGCGGCCCGGGGCGAGCGGAGAGGTTCGACTCCGCTACGTTCCAGGAAGTGGCACCGCTGCCGGCGACTGGTGGGGCGAACTGACCGGGGACATGCGAGGAGACGACGCCTGCAGCCTGACCTTCGACACGCCGCCCCTCAGCACGGAGAGTGCTGATCGGCTTCCCCACGGTGCGGCTCCGGTCGACGGCTGACGCCCCGCTGGCCCACTGGGTTGCGCGACTCGAGGATGTCTTCCCGGATGGTCGGGTCTCACTCGTGACGGGAGGGGCCCTCAACGGGTCACAGCGCCAGGATCGGCTTCGTCCATCGGCCCTCGTTCCAGGAGAGATGGCTGACCTTGCCTTCGACCTGCGCTTCACGACGTGGACGTTTCGCCCGGGTCACCGGATCCCGTTGGCGGTCTCGAACTCACAGTTCCCGATGCTCTGGCCGACGCCTCACGCGATGACGGCGCGGCTGCTGGTGGGTGACCCGGCAACGTGGCTCGAGTTGCCCTTCGTTTCACCTGCGAGTCACCCCGCGCCCGTCCTCGGGCGGCCGCCGGCTTTGCCGTCCCGTCCCGACGCTCGCCGCCTGGAGGCGCGAGCACCTGCTGCCGCCCCGACGCCCAGCTCCGTGTCGAGTACGGACGTCACGACGTGGCGGAAGGGTGGGAGCGACCGCTATCGGATAGGTGCCCGCCTGTTCGAGGTCGAGGAGTCCTGCACGTATTCGGTGCCACGCAGCAACCCGGCCGCGGCTGCCTTTCTCGGCCACGAGACGACCCGAATCGTCGAACCCGGCCGTACGCTCGAACTGGCCACCACCGTGGAGGTTCGCTCGGATGCGACTCACCTGGAAGCGAAGTTCGAGCGCCGGTTGGCAGTCGACGGGCGCCCGGTCCGGCGTCGCTGCTGGAAGTCCCGCGTCCCGCGAGAGTTCAACTGAGCATCGCGTCACTTGTGCAGCAGCAACGAGCGCCCTCGGTCGGGAGCGGAGAAAGCGAAGTCCCAGGCGTCGCGGACGGCGACCATGCTCGCCAGCGCGTGAAGCTGCCCTCCGGCTGGCAGCGCGGCCCCGGAAAGCCTTGCTCCCGAGGACCCGGCGTTCCCGGCCCGCCGACCAACCGCAGCGCTACAAGGCGGTGGCGGAGGCCTGGCGAAGCCTCTTCGACGATGGGATGACAGGGCCCTTCCTGCGCCCGCGGGAGGAGACCTTCGCCGTGAACTTCCCCATGGTGGACGGCCTCGTCGAGCCGCCAAGAACGCGGAGCCACCGGATCTGCTCGCGCGCGCACGCGAGCTGCTGCGGTCAAGGCAAAACCTCCTGCCAGCGGAGTTGCTCGGCCTGACCGGCCGATGGGAGGCGTCATGTTCAAGCGGACCTCGGGAACCGGGACGAAGGCCAATCGCCGGGCGGCCGGCGATTCTCGTGGGTGGCGCGAGCACCGAGCCGGAGCACCCTGGATGGGTTGGTTGGCGTTGGTGCCGCTGCTTGGCATGCCGTTTGCGAGGGGGGAGCGCGACCGTAGCGGGGGGCTGGGGGGCATCGAGGGCGCCGTCGGGGCCGGCGTCGCTGCAGTCGACGCCGGGCGTGGACCTCGACGAACGGACGGGCGAGGTGCGCGGCGCTCCCGGGGCCGCGGGGCAGTACCCGTTCCGGCTGCGTGTGACCGACTCCGGTCAGCCCGCGCAGTCGCTCGAGAAGGACTACGCGATGACGGTGCTGGCTGGCACGCCTCCGGGAGTGGTGGCGGCGGCCTCGACGGCCCAGGGCGTGCTGCGTCTCTCGGTGAGGATCGACCCGATGCCCGAGCCGCTGGCGTCAGCCCGGGTGCAAGTGCAGTACGACGAGGACCTTCTGGACGTGCCCAGGTTGACGGGCGGCGAGGCGGCCGGGACCCCGCCAGTCGGCTTGACCCCTCTGGGGGCCGGCCTGCTGCAACTTGAGGCGGCCAACCTGACGCGGGCGGGAGAGGTGTTCATCCTGGAGTTCGACGTCCGGGGCAACCCGGCGCCGGGTCGGGCCTGGTTCTCCGTGCTGTCCAGCGACCTGGTGTCGGCCGGTGGCCAGCAGCGGGCCGTCCTGAGGCCCACGGCCGATGCCGGGGTGGACCGCAATGTCCGAGTGCGCTTCCGCGCCGGCGGGGGCCTCGAGCCCACGGTTTCGGACCCGCTGGGAGGGATGGCCGCGTTCCTCCGTCTCGACGGCCACGAGTCGAGCGATCCCAACCGTCCGCCGCGCCCGCTGACCTACAGTTGGGTCCAGACGGTCGGCCCGACCGTCGCGCTCGCCGGGGCGGACTCGCCGACCCCGACCTTCGTGCCGGCGGGCTCCGGCGAGTACGCCTTTGCACTGACGGTCAGCAACGGCGCCTTCTCGAGCCCGCCCGACGAGGTCCGCCTGCTGGTGAACGCCGAAGACTCGCCCCCAACGGCCCGGGTCGCCGTTTCGGGTGCCGGGGCGGGCGGCTCGATCGTTGCCGGGCGAGACACGGTGACGCTCGACGCGAGGGCGTCGGACGACCCGGACCCGCTGGACAGCGGCGCGTTGCGCTACGAGTGGCGCCAGACGAAGGGCCGCGCGGTCGAGCTGCTCGACGACAGCAACCATGTGTCGCCCACCGCACCACGGGTCCACTTCGTGCCCGCGGCCCCCGGGCGCGCCGGGTTCGAACTGGTCGCGATCGATCCGCACGGCGCGCGCAGCACGCCGGTCGAGACGGACGTGTCGAGCCGGCACGAGGCGTGGCATGTCCCGCGCCTGTCGCTGCAAGCGAGCGCGTCGACCACGGACGGCGTCGGGGAGGACCTGGGCGACGCCGAGAAGGTCAAGGAGACGAGGAGCCTGCGCGTGAGCCTTCCCACGGTCGTGACGCTCAAGGCCATCGTCGACGATCCTGACGTGGGACGGCCTCCGCTCAAGCACCGCCTCACCTTCGCGTGGCGCCAGCTCGAGGGTCCCGCGGCGGCCCTGACCGGGGCGGTGCTGGCCAACACCGACCGCACGGTTTCGACTGCCACCTTCGAACCGACCACCTCGCGGGTCCACGTCTTCGAGTGCGTGGCGAGCAAGCTCGACGAGACCGGAAGCCCCACTGGCCTCGAGGTGAAGCGGCAGATTCGAGTCATCGTCGACAGCCGGGACAACGGGGTGCCCGAGGCGGCCTTCGAGATGACGCTCCTGAGACCGGGCCGCGGCAAGGCCCCATTGGCGGTGGGCAGGGTCAGCAAGACGTGTTCGGTGGGGCCCACCCTCACGTTCGTCCGGGCCGGGGCGCGCATCCAGATGGACGCCCGGTGCTCGCTGGACACCGGGCCGCGACCAAAGCCCCTGATCTACCGCTGGAGGCAGACCAGCGGGCCCTCCGTGGTCCTGTCCGATCCGCTCGGGGCAGTGACGACCTTTGTCGTGCCCGTACTGCCCGGGCGGACTCAAACGCAGCGGCTCCGGTTCTCGCTCCAGGTCGATGACAGGAACGACGCCAGCGAACCGGCCGTGGGCGAGCTGCAGTTCGACCCGCGGGGGCAGGTGGACCTGCCGCTGAGGACGGGTCTGAACCTGGTGTCGGTCCCGTTCGATCCGTCCACGACGGGCGACCCCTACACGGCCGAGGATCTGCTGGAGACCGTCTGCGGGCCGAACCGCTCTGGCTTCCTGGCACGGTTCGGGAGCCAAGGCACGGGCAACACCGGACGGTTCGAGGTCTACCACCGGGGCCTGGGAGGCACTCCGTTCCCCGTGGCTGGCGGGCACGGCTATCTGGTCGGCGGGCCGCTCGCCGTCACTGCCGAGTACATCATTGGCTCGCCATGGCCGGCGGAGAGCCTGCGGCGCGGCCTGGTCCGGGGCGCCAACCTGGTGGCGCTCCCGGCGGGTACGCCGCTCGGCTACGACGCCGCGCAGCTCCAGTCACTGACCGGCGCGAGCTTCGTCGCCCGGCTGAACGCGCTCGGACGCTTCGAGGCCTACGTGCCCCAACTGAGTGCCAGCTTCGAGCTGCAGGACGGCGCGGCCTACGTGGTCGTGGTACCGGCTGCCAAGACGGTGGTCCTGCCGGGCAGCCAGTGAGCCCGAAAGGGGCAGGCGAGTCGGTCCGCATGGAGGCGGGTGAGCTGGGTAGCCGTGAAGCAGCCATCCGGGCTCCGCGTTCGCGACCTGAGGTGGGGTAGACTGGATCCGGAAGGAACTCTGATCGATGGACCAGCCTCCGCTTCGGAAGTCTCGCCTGCCACGATGGGCCCAGCCCGACGTGCTTGCTCACTTCACCGAGAACAAGCTCGCGCGATACCGTTCCATGACCGTGGAGCAACGGGCTGGACTGCTGCCAATCGTCTGTCGAGCCACCATGCAGCAGGCGATGTCGCACCCCAATACGGCTCGCGGACCGCGCCATCGCGTGCCAATCTCCGAAGACACCAAGCAGCTTCTCATGCGGTTGCGGGACAGGTACCGCTCTCGTGCCTGACGCTCCTGGCCTCATCGAGCTGGCAGAGCGGCTGACCGAGGTGTTCCGCAAGGCCGGAATCGACTACGCCATCGGCGGCGCGCTGGCCTACGGACTCTGGGGAGAACCGCGAGGTACGATGGACGTCGATGTCTGCGCGTTCGTCGCAAGAGAGAGAGCCGACATCCTCTTCGAGTTGCTGGAATCGCTCGGGGGCCAGTTGGAGAGGGACGTCTGCAGATGGCAGTTGAATACGGCGCACTACTTCGCCGTCGATTTCGGGCTGCTGAGAGTCGACGTCTTCTCGCCGGACATGCTCCTGTATGACTGGGCGTTCCCACGGCGGGTCCAGGCCCCCCTGGGTTCGAGCACCGCCTGGTACTGGTCCGCCGAGGACACGCTGCTCTTCAAGCTCATCTTCTTTCGGACCAAGGACAAGGCCGATATCGAGACACTCGTCGGCGTCCAGCGAGAGAACCTCGATCTGGGGTATGTCCGCCGAGCGCTCCGGGATATCATCGACGACGAACAGCGCAGCGGCTGGTTCGAGGATCTGGTCCGAGAGGTGCTCGGCGGAGGATAGGAACCCCGACCGGGAGTCGAGACGCGCGTCGTGGACCTGACGGGCCAGCAGATGCTCTGCCCCGCCGCGCTGTTTCACGCCAAAGCCCGAAGCCCACGCTTGGCTGCCGGCCGAAGACCGGCGCCGTGTGGCGCTGCTCACCAGCGCTTCAGCTCGCGGTAAAGCGTGTCCCGCTGCACGGGGATGAAACCGGCCTCGCGGATGAGCGAGACCAGGCGGGACCGGGAGAGACCCCTGGACGAGAGGGCCCCGGCCGCGTGGGTGACTCTCTCGTCCACCACGGTGCCGTCCACGTCATCGGCGCCATAGTGCAGCGCCACCTGGGCCAGGTCGGCCCCCAACTGGACCCAGTAGGCCTTGACGTGGCCGAAGTTGTCGAGCAGCAGCCGGCTCACGGCCATGGTCCTCAGCGCGTCGAGGCCGCTTGGGCCCGCAAGGTGCGAGAGCGCGGTGTTCTCCGGATGGAAGGCCAGCGGGATGAACGCCTGGAAGCCGCCGGTCTCGTCCTGCAGGGCGCGCAGGCGCAACAGGTGGTCGACCCGGTGGGCCGGGGTCTCGACGTGGCCGAAGAGCATCGTGGCGTTGGAGGCGAGTCCCAGACGGTGGGCGAGCCGGTGGACGCAGTTCCGTGAGCGGCTCCCCGTCCGTCGCCTCGAGTGCCACCCGCACGGCCTCCTCGACGGACAGCGTCCGGGCTCGCGCGTCGTTGGCGTCCACGCCGTAAGCGCAGAGCGCGCACCGGGCCTGGCAGACGTTACGGGTAGGAAGGATAAGCGGGGGGTCTCGACCGGGGAGGAGGGCCGGGGCAGGCAGCTTGGGGCTATAGCTGTGGGTCGGGAGTGCCCAGGGCAGGACTAGAGGGCCAGGTTTTCTGCCCGTTGGCATCCGTCAAAACCTCGACCGCCCGCGGATCGCCCCCGAGGTGGCCGAGCTGATCACGCTGTACGCGGAGTTGCTCGGGGTTGCGCAAGCTCGCCGTGGTACCTGACCTCACCAGCGCGCACTTGCACGAGTGGCAGCTGCTCGCCGAACTGGAACGTTCCTCTCTCGCAGGGGACTGCCATCTGGCCGGCGGCACGGCGCTCTCGGGCTTCTATCTCGCGCATCGCGAGTCGGCGGATCTCGACCTCCTTTCGGATGCTGAGATCCCCCTGACGGGAGAACCCCGGCCTCAGCCTCTCACGCCCGACAGCCACGCTCGAAAAAGTGCGCTATACTTCGACCCCAAGACGAACATGGTGAGCCGCAACGGCAAGGTCCTGACCTTCGCGCGGTTCGAGCGGGTCATCTTCTACTTCCAGGCGCCGCAGTTCCAGAACGTGGCGGAGAAGCGCTACGGCAACTACGTCACGCTTCGAGTGACGTGCGCCCCGGACGTCACGATCGAGGCCAACCGCAACCGCCCCGACGCCGAGCGGATCACCAAGAGCGTGGTCACGCTGATCACGTCGATCGGCATCCAGCAGAAGGCCTCCCAGGAGCTGTTCCCGCTCTGGAACCGCAATCAGGAGCCGACCGTCGCGGTGGAGTGAGGGCCGGGGCGCCGGACCCCCGACTCCCGTACTAGCGAGCCTTCTCCTCGGTCTTGCCCTGGAGGATCTGCTGGAGACAGGCCAGCGGGCGAGGGAGCGGCCTCTGCCAGAGCCACTCCAGCTCCACGAAGAAGCCGGGCAGGGCGCGCGAGGCGAGGATGCCGCGGCTGACGATCCGCCTGCGGTAGGCGCGGCCGACCCGAACGTCGACCACGACCTGCTTCCTGGCGGAGTCCACGAGCCAGAGCTCGGGCGTCCGGGCGTCGTGATAGGCCTGGCGCTTGTCTCCGAGGTCGTAGCTGCGCGTGGAGCGGGACATCAATTCGATGATCAGGTCCGCCGCCCCCTCGACCTCGTCCCCAATCGCCGGCTCCCGCGCGGTGGCCAGGAACATGACGTCCGGGCAGACCTTGCGGCCGGTCCTGAGGTGGAGGATCGCCTGCGAGCCCAGGACGCGGCCCAGGCCCAGTTCAGAGACGTAGCCGCGGAGCAGGACCAGAAGGAACCCCTCGAGGTCCTGATGATCGACCTTGGCCGGGGAGTGCATGATGAGGACGTTGTCCAGCAGTTCGTACGGCGTGTCCTCGTCCGTCAGGGCGTCGAACTGGGCCTCCGAGACGCCGGGCACCCGGACGAGGCAATCGGATTCGAGCAACCTGGAGCGATACAGGACTTGTACGGCCATGGAGTTCACCGCCCGTCCGGGAGTCAGTGTACCACGCAGCGCCATCAGTCTCGCAGGAGGGCCCCACCCCACGCCAAGACGGGGACCAAGTCGCCACCTCCCACGAGCACGCCCAAGAGCAGCACGGGCGGTCGCAAGAGCAGCTCTCCGAGGGCTGACTCGCCCAGGGCTGGCCCCCTTCGGGGACCAGGACCGGCAGAGACGCCGGTCCTACTGCCCTCGCGTTGCTCGGGCCGTCCCGTCCGCCAGCCGCTCAGGGCAGCGAAACCAGTCGGCTCGAGGGGACGCTGACCACGTACCCGCGTCCGGTGGCCAGCATCGTCTGGGACTGCACCGCCGCGCCCGCCCAGAGAACCTCGAACCGGGGCGGACCAGGCGATCTGGCGACGAGCTGGGCGACGAAGTTCGCACCCGTCGAGGCCGCGAATTGCGCCGCGGTGACCGTGGTCGCCGGCCGGCCAGGAAGCCCGACCAGGTTGACGCCGCGGCTCAGCACGACCTGGTGACCGCTCTCCGACCAGGCCCGGCCGTCCACCGACAGTGGAGTCCACCCGCCGGCCCGCGCGGGAAGCTGGACCAGGTAGCCGCGGCCCGGCTCGACGCTGAAGTCGCCCGTCAATCCCGGCACCAGAGGCCAGTACGAGCTGCCGCCGCAGGCCGGTACCGTCGTCCGCACGAGGCATCCGGCGCTCAGCAGCGAGGCGATCGGGCCGGCGCTCAACGTGTGCTCGCTGGGCGTCAGGGGCTCGACGGGGAAGGCGACCAGGTTGAGACCCGGCGCAAGCGGCATCTGCCCTTGGGCTCTCTCCGGCGGTCGCGTGCGCAGGCAGACCGGCTCCGCCTCCGAGCGCGACACGCCGTCGTCGACGTACAGATGGAAGACGACGTCGTGGGACCACCCGTCGTGCGTATCGGGAGCGAAGAAAGTGAGCACCGATGACGCCGGGTCGGACAGCACCACCTCCGGACCGGCGACCTGCTCCCACCGGTAGGTCATGATGCGCCGGCCCACCTGGGTAGCCCTGCTGTCTCGGCCATCCAGCTCGACTCGCTGGCCGGCAGCGACGACCGGAGGAGTCCCGCTGGCCGCGAGCCGACCGGACTTGCCGGCGCCACCGCTCGTCAATACCGTGGCCGTCGCCGACGGAAGGTGAACCTGGGCCGTCTCCGCCAGGAACCGGATCCGGCTCCTAGTCGTCACCTTCGTCGGATCGTCGGACCCGGTGCCCCGGGGGCTGACCGCCACCTCCAATTCGTAGACCCCGGGTGTCGTCGGCCGTACTCGGGCGGTCGAGGAGCTCTCGCCGAAGATCTCGAACTCGGGACCGGAGAGCCGGCGCCACGAGAACGTCACGGGGATCGTGGGGTCCGCGTCCCGCAAGACCGCCTTCAATGTGACCGACGTGACGACCCCGGCCTGCAAGGAGACCCGCAACGACCGCGGATGGTCGCGCTCCACGGGCAGGTCACCCAGGTCCGCGCCGGTTTCGCCGCTGTCGGCCGACACGGCGTTCACCTGCACCCGAGGCGCGACGCGCCGGGGAAGCACGGACACGCGGACCGTCACGGGCTTGCTGAGCAGGCCGCCGGGATCACGGACGCGAAGGCCGAGCTGGACCGTCCCCGTCGTGTTGGGCAGGAAGGCCGGCGCCACCGTCGTCGGGTTGGTCAACTGCAGGCCCGACGGGGTCTCCCACAGGTACGTCAGATGCCCACGGTCGAGCGGCTCCGGGTCGGTGGAGCCTCCCGCGTCGAGCTCGATCGCATCGAAAACCTGGGCCACCAGGGGAGGCCGGGTTTCGTCCACGGTCGAGCCGGATTCCGCGTTCCGGGCGACGAGGTGGGCCGTCGGCGCCCGCTGCGTGAGGCGCTCGACTCGCACCAGCGTCGGGGCCCACACGCTGCACGATTGGCCATTGCACAAGCGCAGTGCAAAGTGATAGTCGCCCGGCAGCTCGGTCGTGAAAGTCACCACCGCGGCTCGGCCCTGGCCCGACAGGGTCACCGGTCGCGGCGAGGGTGGTTCGGCGAGCTGGGTCCATTGATATCGCAGCGTGCGGCCGAGCGGGTCGACGCTGCGACGCCCGTCGAGCGTCACATGTGAAGGCGACCGGGTGGCTGCCGGCAGGAGATGGTCGGCCG
>JACQZL010000256.1 GCA_016213865.1 Candidatus Rifleibacteriota bacterium | reverse complement strand
TGATGACCTTGCCGCCGCCGAGGCGTTCGAACTCGCGCTCTTGAAGGACGCGCAAGACCTTGGTCTGGGTCGACGGGGTCATGTCCCCGATCTCGTCGAGGAAGATGGTGCCGCCGTTGGCCAGCTCGAAGCGGCCCTTCTGGCGCTGGGTGGCCCCCGTGAAGGCCCCCTGCTCGTAACCGAACAGCTCGCTCTCGATGAGCGTCTCGGGGAGGGCCGCGCAGTTGAGCTTGATGAAGGCGCCCGAGGCCCTGCGGCTGCGGCTGTGGATCGCGTTGGCGATCAGCTCCTTGCCGGTGCCGCTCTCGCCCTGGATGAGGACCGTCACGTCCGTCGCGGCGACCTGATCGACGATCTGCAGGATCTCCTGGATGCGGGGGCCCGCGCCGATGATCTCGACGCTCTCGGCGAGGCGCCTCTGGATCGCCTTGTTCTCGGCGATCAGGTTGAGCCGCTCGCGAGCCTTGTCCATGATCAGGACGATCTCGTCGTTGTCGAACGGCTTCTTGAAGTAGTCGTAGGCGCCGGCCTTCATCGCCTTCACCGCCAGGTCCTCGCTGCCATAGGCGGTGATGAGGATGTACACGACGTCCGGGGCTTTCTCCTTGAGCTTGGCCAGCAACTCCAGCCCCGACATGCGCGGCATGCTGTAGTCGAGCACCGTGATGTGCGGGCAGAAGATAGGGGCCAATCGCAACGCCTCGAACGGGTCTCCCGTCGCCTCCACGGTGTAGCCGTGGCTCGAGAAGACCTCTCGGAACGTGTACTGCAGGGCCTCGTCGTCGTCGACGATCAGAACTCGGCACTCCATCTTGACGGACCTCGTTTTGCGACCCGGCCGGGCCGCTGCTCTAGAGACTGTCGACCCACAACCGGGCAATCAACAGCAACCCGATGACGCCCACCACGACCAGGATGATCAGGTTGTACTTCATCCGATCGGCCACCATGTACGCCTCCTGGGCGTTCTGTTGCACGACCACCAGCCAGTCGGGGATCTCGGCCGTCATCGGAGTGATGGTCTGCATGGGGTCCAGGGCCTTCAGGGGCATCCCTCGAAGGCGTTGATAGGCCACGAGGCGGCGGGCAGTCTTCCCGTACTCCGAGCTGCCCTTCTCCTTGTCGAACGCCCTCTTGACGTCGAACTGGCGGAACTCCTCGATACCCGTGAAGCCCGGCGAGCTGAAGATGATCTTGCCGCTCCGATCGGCCAGGAGGATCTCGCCGGTGCGGCCCACCCGGACGTTGGTGATGATGTCCTGGATGAAGTTCAGGTCCAGCTCGGCCCCGATGATGCCCCGGAAATTGTACTGCTTGTCGACGACCGAGCAGGCGAACGAGATCGCCGGGTCCTCTTCGCTCTTGTAGAAGTCCGTCAGGAGCCGCGTCACCTCGTGGCGCTTGAGCAGCGCCAGCTTGTCGTCGGGTATCGGCCGATACTTGGCCGAGCCGATGTTGTACCGGAGCTTGACCGGCTTGAGCTCTTCGTCCAGCAGGTAGATGACCCGGTAGATGTCGTGCCGCCTCAGCAGCACTCCGAACAGCTCGTCGATCACCGGGGCGTCGCGCTGGACCGCCGAGGGAAAGCCCGCCACGTCTTCGAGCAGGGCCGTGCAGTTGGTGAACGTCTGGGCGAACTGGCGCCCCACCAGGGTCGCGATCTCCTGGTTGGCGTTGAGGGCCACTTCCCGAAAGAAAACCTTCTCGGTGTCCGCGGCCTGGTACCCCGTGAAGATCAGCAGGATGCCGATCAGCAGCAGGATGGAGAGCGAGAGGACCGTGACCCGGAGGTCCGGACCGCTCTCGACGGACTCCTCGGCCGGTCCGTTCGGGCCCGCCCCGGTCTTCAAAGCTGACAATTGCATCTTGGCTCCCTGCTGCCGCCTGGCCGGTCGTCAGACCTGACGCGCCGCGGACAGCTTCTCGAAGGCTCGCCCCAGGGTGCCCCCGATCTCCTCCAGGGTCCCGGAATAGCGTTTCAATTCATCTACCGAGTCCTGGACCCTGCGAAGCTCCTCACGGATCCGGGAGGCCGTCTCGATCTCCTCGGCCGAGGCCGAGCTGAGGCGGTCGCTCACGGAGTTGATCTCCTCGCCGAAGCGCAGCAGCTCCTGCGAGGACGTCTTCTGCGTCAGGGTCGAGCGGCCGACTCCGTCGATGTAGGCCTCGACCTGGTCGATGATGTCGATGATCTCTCGCGAGGTCTTGTCCGAGTCGAGCGCCAGCGCGATGCCGCCCTCCACCCGCTGCGTCCCTTCCCGGCTGGCGCGGATGGCTTCCTCGGTGTCCTGGCGGATGCCCTCGAGCAAGGCCCCGATCTCCATGGCCGCACGATGACTCGACTCCGAGAGCTTGCGCACCTCGTCGGCCACGACGGCGAAGCCCGACCCGTGCTTGCCGGCCCGGGCTGCCTCGATGGCGGCGTTGAGCGCCAGCAGATTGGTCTGCTCCGCCACGATGCCGATGACTTCGAGGATGCCGCCGATTCGCTCCAGCCGTGTCCCGAGGTTCCCGATGACCGTCGAGACCGTGCCCATCGCCCGGCGGATGTGGTCGATTCCCTCGGCTGTCACCCGCGCCGCGCGGCTCGACGCCTGGGCCCGTTGCACCACGTCGTCGAAGAGCTTGGTCGCCTCCAGCGTGTTGCGCTCCACGGTTTCGAGCCCCTCGGCCATCTGGGCGGTTGCAACCCGGTGTCGCACCGAAAGGTCGTTGAAGTCCTTGGTGATGCGCCGCATCCCCTCCAGGCCCGTCAGAGCCTCGGGAGCGGCCGAGACACGCTGCTTGAGAAGTTCCTCCATCGAGAGGATGGTATTCCGAAACTGCTCGATCTGCTTGCGGGCCTCCTTGAGCGACTCCTCGCCCAGCCGGGCCAGGTCCATCACCCGGAAGAACCGGTCGCGAAAGCTGCCCAGGAAGTGGGCCAGGTAGTCGACCTCGCTGGGAAAGTCGGAGACAGCGCCCCCTTTCTGCGACTCGCCAACCGCGTCGATGGCCGACACGATCTGCAGATAAATGCTGACCAGGAGCCCGACGATGAACAGCGAGAGGGCCAGGACCAGCGATAGGGCCGACCGCGTGCCGAAGTCGACGAACTCCGTGGCCACGAACGAAGAGACGGCGGCCAGTACCAGCAGCAGCACGATGGACAGGAGCAGCTTGTTTTTGATCCGCAGCAGACCGGCGCCTCCACGAGAGCGCGACACCGACCGGCGAAGGACCGGCGTCGCAGTGGTGAGTTTACCACGCGCAGACTGCTCCTGGAATGAAAACTGGGCCCTGTCGTTAGGTGTTGGGTGTTAGGTGTTAGGTGTCAGGCCCGAAGGGGGACGGTCGGTCGTGATGGTGGCCTTACTGACAGCCGCACCTTGCAGCCCCGCAGCCTTGCAGCCTTGCAGCCTCGCAGCCTTGCAGCCTCGCAGCCTTGCAGCCCCGCAGCCTCACAGCCTTGCAGCCTTGCAGCCTTGCAGCCTTGCAGCCCCCACCCAGCCACCCAGCCACCCGACCACCCACCCCCGCCGCTCACACTCCCAGGACCGGGACGCGCGTGGAGTAGATGCGGAAATCGAGGTCCGGGAAGATGTTGTCCCGCGATTCGACCTCGGCCAGGAAGCGCTCGTCGACCGAGGCGTCGCGATCGAGCTGATCGTGGAGCTGCGCGAACCGGCCCAGATGGTCGCGCGTGCGGCGGGTCGCGTACTCGACCGCCGTGCGGTGGGACATGATGAACGCCCAGTCGCTCGACTGCGCCAGCATCAGCTCGCGGGCCATCTGGTTGAGGGCGCGCTCGGGCAGGCCGCTCGCGTGCAGGAAGCGGTCGGCCATCTGCACCATGCGGTCGGCGGCCTTGTGGAGGTGCGGGTAGATCCAGTCGTTGCTCTCGTTGAGCCAGACCTCACCGTAGCCGTGGTGGCCCCAACTGCTGAACGGCAGGCGCACTTCCTGGAGGTTCGGGTGTTCGTCGAGGTACTCCACGGGGGTGGTCGCGCGGAGCACCTGCTGGTCGAAGTGGAGCTTGCGCAGCATAAAATCCACGAACTGCGGGCCTTCATACCACCAGTGGCCGAAGAGCTCCGCGTCGTAGGGTGACACGACGATGGGCCGCCGGCCGGTCTGGGCGAACACGCGTTCGACCTGCGCCACGCGTTTGCCGACGAAGTCGCCGGCATGGACAGCCGCGCGTTCCCGCGCGGCTTCGGGCCGGTAAGGGAGCTTGGCATCGGTCGGGCCCGTGATCCGGTGGTACTTGATGCCGATTGGAATACGCCGGTCGGCCCGCCGGATGTACGGCTGCACGTAGTCGTAGTCCAGGTCGTAACCGATGTCGCGGTAGAAGTCGCGGTACTCCGGGTCTCCCGGATAGCCGACGTTGGCGCTCCAGACCGAGCGTGACGATTCGAGGTCACGGCCGAAGGCGGCCACGGAGCCTCCGCAGCGCACCGGCTCGAAGACGCCGAGCTTGGGAGCGGGCGTGGCCGAGAGGACCCCGTGGGCGTCGACCAGAAAGAAGCGGATTCCCTCTCGCGCGAGCTGGGTCTCCAGACCGGGCGTGTAGCCGCACTCCGGCAACCAGATGCCGCGCGGCTCGAGCCCCAGCAGCCGGCGGTGGCACCGGGCACCCATCCAGATCTGAGCGCGCACGGCGGCAGGGTTGACCGACAGCAGCGGCAGAAAGCCGTGAGTCGCCGCGCAGGTGAGCAGCTCGAGCCCCCCCTGTCTGGCCAGCTCGGACAGGGCGCCGAGGAGGTTGCCGTGGCAGCGGTCCTCGAAGACCTCGCGGCACCGCCGGAAGCGATCGAGGTAGTGCCGGGCCGTCTCTTGAAAGTCGGGAAGCCAGCGCGTTCGCTGGACCTCGCGCTCGGCCAACTCGATCAGGCAGCCGATGCGGCGCCGGTAGCGAGACTGGAGCAGCGGGTCGGCCAGCATTGACGCCAGGGTGGGCGTCACGGACATGCTGACTCTCAGCCGCACTCCGTCCTCGAGCAGCTTCTCGAAGACCTCGAGGAGCGGGATGTAGGTCTCGGTGATCGCCTCGAAGAGCCAGTCTTCTTCGAGGAACTCGTCGTGCTCGGGGTGACGGACGAACGGCAAGTGCGCGTGGAGGACCAGCGCGAAGGAGCCCTTCAGTCGGGACTTCGCCCCCGCACGAGGCACTAGTCGGACTCCCGGGTCTGCCGTTCGACGACGGGGGTCACCACTCGGTGGTCGACACCGTCGGGCGAAGTGGCCTCGACCGGGATGACCTGCTGTCCGTCAGGCAACGCGAATCGAGCGCTGAAGGTCCCGTCGGGCCTGAGCTGGATGGGCTGACCCTGCAGCGTGACCTTGGCCTCGGGGACGGTCGCGCCGTAGACGATCAACTCGGCGTCGACGACGAGCCAGAACGAGCGCTCCTTGGCCTGCTGGGGGACGACCGAACCGGGCACGTGAACCAACGCGGCACCCGGACTGGTCGGAGCACCCGGCGGGCCGGCCGGGCTGGTCGGAACGAATCCGTGCGGGCCGATTGGCCCCGCCAAGCTGGAGGGGTGGCCCGGCTGGACCATGCTGGGCGCCTTGCCAGGGGCCAGCGGTTGGCTGGCGGCCGGGGCGGCCTGCGGCTCGTCCGCTGTCTCCCGTGGGCCCGTGGTGCCGAGACCCGCGACCTCGGGCGGGACTTGCGACTCGAAGGTCACGATGGGCGCCTCGACGGCACGCGGGGTGCGGGTCACGTTCGACCTGGCGAAGGCCACGAAGCGGTCCTCGCGCGAGCGGATGCCGATCTCGATGAGGTGGTCGATGTCGCTCCCGAGGGACTGGAAGTACCAGTTGCCCTGGGGCTGCTCGGGCAGGACGAGGTCCTGGTAGCGGTGCGAGTTGAGGCCGTCGAAGGCGATGCCGGTAACGTCGTGGACGCGCAGCACCAGGTTGCCGCCGTTGCGGGCCAGGGAATCGCGGATGGCGGTCATCGTCGCCTCGCTGAACTCCCAGTAGCAGTGCATCCACTGCGGGTCCCGAGCCAGCAAGACGAGCCGATCGTCCTGGTAGATGGTCGGCAGGTAATCGAGCGGAGCCAGCGGCGGCTGGACCGATGCGGGCTTCTCGACGGCCCCGGGACCACGGGCGGGGGGCTTGGGCAGTTCGCCCTCGATGATGCCTGCACGCAAGTCCAGAGCGGGCGCGGCCGGCGTGAGCCGGTAGCTACGCTTGGAAGCGACCTTGCGCCGGCTGGGCTTGGCTCTGGGCTTTGGCGGCGGCTCGGGTTTGGGGGCTGGCTTCGCCTTGCGGGTGCGGACCCGCAGCGTGTCGACCTGCAGGTGCAGGGACCGCGTTGCCTTGGGAGTGACCTTTCGGACCTTTGAGGCAGCCTTGACGGCCGGTGCAGGGCGGGAAGCCGGTGCGGCCTTGGCGGAGGACGTGAGCTTGTCCCGCTTGTCAGTGGGCTGAGCTGCAGGCGCCTGGCGTATCGGAGCCGGCGCGGAAAGGCTGCGCGATACCTCTGTCTTTCCGGCCTTCGGGGGTGCCGGTCTCGCCGCGGGTGCCGGGGGGGCCTTGGCGGCCGCGGGTGCCGGTTTCACCGCGGGTGCCGGGGGAGCCTTGGCGACAGCGGGTGCTGCGGCCTTCACAGCGGGTGCCGGCGCAGCCTTGCCCGCCGGTGTGGAGGCTGGCTCGAGGCGAGCAGGGGCCGGTCTGGCCGCCGCTGCCGGCGTGGTTGGCTTCTTGCTGGCCGCGTTCAGCCCCCTGGCTGGTGCAGCGGGTTCGGCGGGGGCAGCCGGCTTTCTGATCGGAGTGGCGGCCCTTGCCTGAGATTTCGTCCCCATGGCGGCCTCTTGACTGCTGCCGTCTTTGCTCTTCTTCGTCTTCACTGATGCCTTCCCTGTTGCTGCCTCCCGGGCTACGGTCTTGCGGCCAGCCGTGGCCGGCCGAGCCCTGCCGGGGCGCTCGGAGTCCGTTGCGACCGGAGCGGGCCTGGCGGACAGAGGACGCGTCGAACGCCGTTCGTGCCGGGCCGCCAATTGGGCTTTCGCATCGAGGATTGCGTCAATGAGCTCCTCTTTGCTCATGCGATGGCGACCCACCACGTCCAGGTCGGCGGCATAATCCCTCAGTTGCGCCAGGCTCTTGGCCTTCAGCTCACCGGTCTTCATCTGGAACTGCGAACCTCCTGTCCTGCGCTCCGGAAGGAAACGAATACAACTCCCGCCGGAGAGGTCACGGGACTCTACACGAAAGAGGGCTATTTTGCAAGAATGGTGGAGTTGCGGTAGGCTATCGACGGCCCCGGCGGGGCCAGATTACACCAATGTTGCTGGGTAGGCGCCAACCGCGGGCCGAACGCTCGCGCAATCCCCTTGTCTCCCGCCTGAGGGCCAGGCTGGGCGCTCGGCGGCGGCCCCGGTTTCCGGTGTCCGACCACTGCGACGGCCGCCGGTTTCACAACCTGGGCGGCGTCCGCGAACAGCACAGGGTCCTGGCCTTGCTCCGCTGGTCCGCCACGCGCCACTTGCAGTTGCGGCGCAGGCATCGCACGGGCGCCGGGCCGCAGACGGCCCACCCTCTGCCTCCGACGCCGGCCGGCGCGCTGTCGGTGACCTGGATTGGCCACTCGACCATGCTCGTGCGTCTGGACGGCCTGACTCTGCTGACCGACCCGATCTGGTCCGAGCGGTGCAGCCCCCTGACCTTCGCCGGGCCTCGTCGCCACCATCCCCCGGGCGTGGCCTTCCAGTCCTTGCCCGGGATCGACGTGGTGCTGATCAGTCACAACCACTACGACCACCTCGACCTGCCGACCGTGAGGCGGCTGGCCGAAAGGGACGATCCGCTGTTCGTCGTTCCGCTCGGGCTGGCGGCCTGGTTCCGCAGGCATCGCATGCCACGGGTCGTCGAACTGGACTGGTGGAAGTCCGTCGACCATGGCCCCGTGCGCGTTCACGCGGTGCCGGCGCAGCACTTCTCGGGGCGCACCCCGTGGGACGGCAACCGGACCCTCTGGGCGGGCTTCGTGGTCGAGAGCGGCCCCGGGCGGTTCTACTTCGCCGGGGACACGGCGTTCGGCAGCTTCTTCAAGGAGATCGGCCGGCGATTCGGCCCGATCCGGCTGGCCGCCCTGCCCATCGGGGCCTACGCGCCGCGCTGGTTCATGGGCCGGGTGCACATCTCGCCGGAGGACGCCGTGCAAGCCCACGTCGACCTTTCGAGCCAGGAATCGGTCGCCATCCACTTCGGCACCTTTCGCCTCACCGACGAACCCTTCGGCGAGCCCGAGCGGCTGCTGCAGAGGGAGCTGACGCGTCGCGGAATCCCCGTCGGGTGTTTCCACGTGCCTCGACTGGGGGAGACGATCGGCCCTCGCGACTCCGCCCTCGAGACTCGGTGATCGACTGCCAGCCACGGGCTCACGCGATGGGCCCGGGCTCTGGCGACCCTGCGGCTTGCCGGCCCCTGGGCCCGCGCTCCCCAGTCCTCTGCTAGACTTCTTCCGAGGGCCGATGGAGCTATCGTCGCTTTCCGAGAAGGAGATCCGCAAGCTGGCCGAGCAGGATTCGCTGCCGGACGGGTTCCTGGATGCCTGCCTGGCCGACGGACGAACGGGCGTTCGCAAGCTGGCGGCCACGCTGACCCGGCGGCTGGCCGCGGCCGCCGGCGAGAAGGCGCGGCTCGAGCAGATGCTCGCGTACGAGACCCAATTCGCCGTGAAGGGCTGCTTGCCCGTGGGTGGCGTCGACGAGGTCGGCAGGGGCCCGCTGGCTGGGCCCGTGGTGGCGGCCTGCGTCGTCCTTCCCCTGGAAGACCCGATCCACGGCGTGAACGACTCGAAGCAACTGACCCCGCAGAAACGGGAGGCCCTGGACGTCGAGATCCGGCGGCGGGCGCTGGGGCTCGGGCTGGGACAGGTGGACGCCGCGGGCATCGATCAGCTCAACATCCATCGGGCCACTCTGCGAGCGATGAAGGAGGCCGTCGCCGCTTGCGGGCCCGTGCGGCCTGCGGCGCTGCTCATCGACGCGATGCACCTCGAGGACGTGGAGCCTCCTCAGGTCTCTCTCGTCCGAGGTGACGAGCGCAGCTATGTCGTGGCGGCCGCTTCGATCGTCGCCAAGGTCCATCGGGACCACCTGATGATCGACCTGAGCCAGCGCTATCCCCGATACCACTTCGAGGCGAACAAGGGGTACGGGACGCCGGATCACATGCAAGCTTTGGAGAAGTGGGGACCGTGCGAGCTCCACCGGCGCAGCTTCGCTCCGGTCGCGGACTATGCCCTGCCGTCGTGCCGGCTCTTCCTCGAGTCGATCGGACGGGCCAACACCCTGACGGCCCTCCGCACGGCGGGCGTTCGGATTCGCGACACCGGCACCCACCTCACCCCGTCCGAGCTCTCGACGTTACGAAAGGCCTACCGGGAGAGGCTGCGGCTCCTGGGCGTTTCGATTGACACCCTGCCCGGCGCGATATAAGAGGTAAAGACATGACCGACATCAGGGATCGGCCGGCCAAGCTCACCGGAACGGTGATCGACGCCAACAGCAGAAAGCCCCTCTCTGGGGCCAAGGTAACGATCAACCGCAGGGGGTTCGCCGCCGACACGGACCGGAACGGCAACTTCATCTTCGAAGACCTGGAACGGGGCAAGATCGTCTCCATCACGTGCACCAAGAAGGGCTACAAGCAGGCTTCGGTCACCTAAAAGGCGTCGATGGACCAGGACCAGGTCCTGAGCATCAAGATGGGGCCGGTCGGAGGGTTCGCCCGATCGGGTCAGTGACCGGTCGCCGCGAGTTGGGGCTCGAGGGCGAGCGGGCGGCGGCCGACATCCTGCGCACCCAGGGCTTCCGGATAAGAGAGGTCAACTTCCGGACCCGCTTCGGTGAGCTCGACATCGTCGCGGAAGAGGGGGAGTATCTCTGCTTCATCGAGGTGCGGCTGCGCAGCGGCTCCAGCTTTGGCACCGCTGCCGAGAGCCTGACCGCCAAGAAACGCGAGCATCTGGTGGCGGCCGCGAGGCTCTACCTGGCCGCCCGCGGCTGCTCCGAGCGGCCGTGCCGATTCGACCTCCTGGCGCTGGAGTGGGACCGGCGGACCGGGAGCGTGCGGAGCCACTCGCTGATCCGCGATGCCTTCGGAGTCGAGCGATGAGCCTGCCTACCCTGCAACCTACCCGGACGCACTCGGAGACCCTCATGGTCGTCGATGACGACCGGCTGGCACTCGAGTTCCTCCGCGACGCTCTCGAGGAGGCCGGGTACACGGTCGAGGCCTTCCTTCGGGCCAGCGAGGCGCTCGATCGGCTGCGAGCCCACAAGTTCGATCTCCTGGTCAGTGACATCGACATGCCGAAGATGAACGGCATCGCCTTCCTTGCCAGCATCCGCGAGGCGGGACTGGCCCTGCCGGTCATCTTCTTGACGGGCAACGACGAGATCGGCACGGCGATCCAGGCCATCCGGCTGGGCGCTTCCGACTACATCCTCAAGACCCGCGAGGTCGGCCAGACGCTCCTTCTGGCGATCGACCGAGTCCTGGACAAGGTCCGCCTGGAGCGCGAAAACCGCCGCCTCCTGGAGACCCTGCAGATCCAGAACACCGTCCTCGAGGCCCGCGATCAGCAGAACATGGAGCTGCTGGAGCGCCTGGGACGCTTCAACGACGAGCTGGAGCTGCGGGTCAACCAGGCGACCGAGGAGCTCAAGAACGCGAACCAGCTCCTCCAGAAAGGGGTCCAGGAGCTCTCCATCCTGTACGAGATCAGCCAGGCGATCAGCTCGATCATGGATTCGCAGGCCCTGCTCGACCTGATCATGAACAAGACCAAGGAGATCCTGAAGGCCGAGGCCAGCTCCTTGATGCTCCTCAGCGAGGACGCGAGCGAGCTGGTCTTCGTGGTGGCGCAGGGCCGGGCCGGAGCCTCGGTCAAGAGGTTCACTGTCAAGGTGGGGCAGGGCATTTCGGGCTGGGTGGCAAAGACCGGAGAGGACCTGCTGATCCCCGACGCCTACGCCGATCCGCGGTTCGATCCGACCTTCGACGCCAAGACCGGCTTCCGGACCCGCACGGTGATGTGTGTCCCGCTCAAGGTCGGCGAACGGATCATCGGGGTCGTCCAGCTCATCAACCGGATCGACGGCGGCGCCTTCGTCCGCGACGACCTGGAGATGCTCAAGGCCATCAGCGGCCAGGCGGCCATCGGCATCGAGAACGCCCGGCTCTACGAGAGGACTCGCCAGATGGCCGACGACCTGCGCCAGTCGCTCGAGCGCGAACGGTGGATCGCCATCGAGAAGGAGAAGATGGGGCGCTTCATTCCGCGCGACCTGATCGACGAGATCCACCGCAACCGGGAGACCCAGCTCGCTCTCGGTGGGAAGGTCATCGACGCGACCGTGCTCTTCTCGGACATCTCCGGATTCACCAGCATCTCCGAGCGAGTCGAGCCGACGATCGTCATCAAGTACCTCAACCAGTACATGACCGAGATGGTCCGCATCATCGAGTCCGAAGGGGGCATCCTCGACAAGTTCATGGGCGACGGCATCATGGCGGTCTTCAAGGAGGAGTCGGACCGTCCGAACCATGCCCTGGCAGCCGTTCGCGCCGGCATCAGCATGCAGGCAAAGGTCCGCGAGCTCAGTTCCGTTTGGGAGGCGGCGGGCCTGGGCCGCCTCTGCATCCGCGTCGGCGTCAATACCGGGAACGTCCTTTCGGGCAACGTCGGGGCCGAGACGCGGATGGACTACACGGTGGTCGGCGACAACGTGAACCTGGCGGCCCGGATGGAGTCCGCCAGCCGCCCGGGCGAGCTCCTCATCCACGAGACGACCTTCGCGCGGATCGAGAACCTGCTGGAGCCGCGGCCCCGGCCCAACGAGCCCCTGATGGTCCGCGGCAAGCAGCACCCGGTCGTTACCTATCTGGTCTCGGCCGAGACGCGCGTGCTGGAGAGCTGAGAGGCTGGCCCCACTGGCATTAAATCGTGATGGT
>JACQZL010000255.1 GCA_016213865.1 Candidatus Rifleibacteriota bacterium | reverse complement strand
GGTGCGGGCAGGGGATCGGCAAAGTCGTCATTCCCGCGAAAGCGGGAATCCAGGGGGCGCATCGCTCATGGACCCCCGCTTGCGCGGGGGTGACGAAACCGGGTTGCCGCGGTCCTTTCCGAGGACTTTGCCGGGACCCTGAGGGTGTGGGGAGCATGTCGGTAGCCTGGTAAGCCAGCGACAACACCGGGAAAACGTAGGGGCGGGGCTTACCCGGCTAGCGCCGGGTCAGAGCCGGCGGAGACGCCGGCCCTACTGCCCTCGCGTTGCGCTCGGGCTTGCCCCTCCGTTCGTTCTGAGCGAGAACGCAGCTACCCGTCGAAGGGCCGACCTCGACGGCGGTGAGCGTGGTTCCGCGATCGCCTCGCAACTACCTCGGCGGCTTAGCCGTCCTCCTCAAATTCGCAACGACGCCTTCGAGATGCTCCAGATTCTGGCGTACTCTGTCGGCCAACTCCTTGGACTTGCAGCGAGCGGGCGCTTCACGCAGGACGTCCAGGGCCCACGGCCATCCGCTGGCACGCCCCAGGCTCTGCTCGAATTCCGGTATGTGGGGACGTCGAAGGACGGACCGACAGTAGTCACGGGCTGGCTGCCACCCTAGCCCTGCCAGGACCATCATCCAGCGATGAGGACGTGCCCTGGACTCGATGAGCTTGGCAAACCACTCCAAGCCCCAGCGCTTGGAGATGGTGGCGAGGACACTCTCGACCTGTCCCTCGAACCTCGACTCGTCATACGCGTGATAGAAGATCCACGAAGTCCTGTCACACCTCGTTTCGACAATCCGAGTCAGAATCGGGCGAACGTCGAACTCGCTGTGGACCGAGAGCCAGCGCAACCAGCTCAGATCGTCCTCCTCGGGGTCTGCCTCTGCGAGCTTCCAGATGCGCTCGGCTTCTTCGAGAGTCACCTGCGAAAGCACAGGATGGTGGTGCAGCGTCTTGTCCGTGCCGACGGTGCACTGGAGGCTGTCGGACTCCACTGCGGCCCACGCTTGCTTGCGGAGGAAGCGATGGGGCGATGTCAGTTGCTCGAGAACACGCGTCTTGATTCTGGGTACGTCGTGTCCATTGTGGATCCCCGGAGCGACTTCCAACCAGAACATCGCCTCGTCACGAAAGAGAATGCCGGCACCATCCAGGAGAAACGCCCTGTACAGCCCCGGCAGCGACGCCGCGATGGTGTCGCGGTAGCGTCTCTCTGGTTGCGGCCGTCCCAGAGCAGCGAGTAGACGCATGCCCGGTGCGGGCTCGACAAGAACGCCGTCAATAGTGAAGACTCTCAAGAAGTTGCTGTATACATCCACGGTCTCCCCGCTACGTACGCTCTTGCCGTCTCGCGCAGCCAGCAAGTCCAACAGGCGCAAAGTGCAGCGTTGCTGACGGTAAGTGCACCCTGAACGCGGATACACTTCTTGCCGCATCCGGACGTACTCAAACACACCGACAACCTCGGCGAAACGCACCCTGCCCTCAATCTCGGACCCCCATCCGCGGCAGGCGTTGAGCTTGTAGCTGGCGTCATCGAGCTCGTCTTGACCCAATGTCAATCCGCAGGGAACGGCGAAAACCACCAATAAGATGAGCCATTTCATGGTGCCACACCTCCAAGGACATCCAGGAATCGCTTCTCAAGACTGTGCCACTTGACCGGCCAGAGTTCGGGAGACTGGCCGCCAGCTCGATCGGGCTTGAGGTCTCTCGCATCAGCTTCCATTGCCAGTATTGGCTGGCCGAGCACCGGCACCACCGCTTCCGGGTCGTTTTCGCGCCGGACAGTGTGCCCGCGGACCCACCGGTGTCCAAGAAGGTCCGGCACGGGGTCATTCGTTTCACCTCGCGTCCCGAGCAGGCGTTTCTCGACCAGTCCGATAGTGTGACCCACTTCGTGGACCGTGGTCGAGGCCAAGACAGAGCCGAAGGTGTCCGCTTGGAGAACGGCCGCGTAGGGGAAGAACGCCTCCACCGGGACAATGGCGTCGACCCATCGGTTCTGATAGGTCCACCTCGATGGAAGAGCCTGTTCAAAGGCCGTCCTGAGCAAGCCGTGCCCGAGGCTCGGCCTGGTCCCTTCTGTCAACGACAGCGGCGAGGCAAACAGTAGGCTGTCGAGCCTCCCCGGGTTCTCATCCCTCAGGCCCCCAAGATCGCTAGTGTCTTCCTCTCTGGTGTCTGAGACGACCGAGACCCACAGGACTGTCCGTGTATCGGGGGTGCTGGGCGGAGGCTGAGAGAAGGCGGGAAAGAACACACTGATGCCCGATGGCTCCAGCAGCGCCCGCACTCGATCCTCGGCATCCTGAACAACCTGACTCGCATCGAGCACCGGATCTGTCTGTGCGGCCGAAAGCACATGTGAGAATTCATGGGGCAATCCGCTGATCTTCTCAATCGCCAGAATCCGCTTGCAGTTGGCCAGACGCGCAGCGGCTGCGGGTGTCACCTGCACGTACACGGTCGGCCTGGGAAGCACGGGCGGCACCCCAACCAGATTGAACACCACCTTGTGGGCGGGGAAGAGAGCCTGGTTGTCGGCCGTGACGATCGGTGGCGCGATGGGCGCACCGAACTCCGGCGGCACCGGGAGCGGCGAGGCAGACTTCCTCTCGTTGATCCCGATCACTGTCTCGAGCGGGCCGTTGGTGCGAGGGTCAACCACGTAGGCCTGGACCACCGAGTCTTGGTTCGGGTCGTCGTTGGCAGAGATCGTCTCCACTACCACTGCCGTGGCCGCAACTTCGCCGCCGGCCGGATTGCTGACCTTCAGGTCGATGGCCTGCCCCGATTCCCTGCCGAAGAACTGGATGTTGGGAGTCGGCTGGAAACGAACGCTGAAGTTCGACACGGGCCGAAGGTCTGTGATCGTCCCCGGGGCAAACGGGGTCGAGGCAAAAGCCAGGCGTTCGTTCGTGGTCAATTGCTGCCACGAAGCGGGAGTGTTCAGCGGAATCCGTACGTGCCGGACCAGACGGACTGTCAGCGGAACGAAGCTGCTTGGATCGCCACACTTGCCTACCTGCGGGTTTCCGCCTGTGATCCAGAGGAAGTTCGGTGTATTTTCTCCAGCGGGTTGGATGCCGGACAAGCTGTTGGCCGTGCTCGCACCCGGCGAGCGTCCCAGCACCGTGAAAACTTGTTGCGCCGGCATCGGGACCCGGAAGTCCTCGGACGCATCGCCCCGCAGGGGAATCAGAACGCTCGAGGTGCCCGCGGACAGCGGGACGCTCACGATGCTCGGGTAGGTCCCGGAAGAACCGTTCCAAGAGGGATCGCAAGCCGGCAGGTTCAAGATGCGAGCATCGCCTTGCTGAGCTTGGAGCAGGAGTTCGTAATCAGTCAGGACCGCTCGCTCGAGTACGAGCCGAATCGCCTGATCATCGAACGTGAACCCGGAGTCATTCAGGGCCGGCAGTTCGAATCCATCGCTGGTGATACGGCTGATCTGCCGAATGCACGGGACCGGCGGCTCCACCTCGAAGTTCACCTGGTGCGTTCGCCCCAGCACGTTTCCGATCTGCAGGGTCTTTATCCCCTTGCTCTCCGGCTTGTCAGTCACCGTCACCGACGACGCCCCTTTCTGACCGACACCCAGCACGTGCGCGCTGACCGGCGGACCGTCCTTGCCAATACGCTTGCCGCCTCCGCGTTTGGCAGGGGGCTCGTAGGCAGCCGCGCCGATCCAGATCGGTGTCTCGTCCGGCAACGGAGCGCCGAACTCCAGGCGGAACCCGACGTCTGCGTCATAAAGGGTGCCGCTCACCGGACCGTTCTCGGTCTGGACCTTGTTGCAGATGGTCTCTTCCGGTCCGGATGCCGGGATGCGAACGACGTTCGCGACGCCCTCCCAGCAAGCGCAACGCAGCCGACGAGTTGCGGCTGTCTTCCAGAGCCCGTTGTACGTGCAGTACTCCAACGTCACGTGTACGTTGCCCGGCTGCGCCGGCAGCATGTAGACCTTCGAGTCGCCAGGGGGTAGCGCGCAGGTGACCGTGTGACGGCACCCGTCTCCGAACTCGCAGACTGTCCCCTCGAAACGCCGCGGTATGGCGACGATGTTCGTGCAATGGGCCAGGATCTCCCCCATCGGCCGATCCGGGCTGCACAGGCGCAGCCGGACCGGGTTTCGCTCGTCCTTCGAGTTGTGGATGGTGAAGACCGGCCCCGCCCCGCTGCAGTCGAAGGCCGAATCATCGACCAGAGGTCGTGGCCAGGGACCGGCTTCCTCGAGCGTCATCGTGGGGGCGGGAGCTGGGCAATCACCGGGCCAGTACTTGACGCTCAGCCCTGCTTGTCCCCACGGGGTCTCGAGAAAGTCGCATCCTCCTGCAGGCAGATCGTACCAGCCGAAGAAGACTGCCCATTGTCCGTTGGGCCTTCGCTTCCAGTCGACACTCGCCTCCCGCAGGTGGTACCAATTCGGTCTGTCCCACTGGCATCGTCCGAGCCCTATCGAGAGCATGGGGCCCCCAGACCAATCGTACGCTGGCTGCGAGTAGTAACCGGGTGGCAGCTCTACACTCGCTGGCCTCTCTGGCAACAGGACGTTGGTCGGGTCCCAGTTCGTCCAGACCAAACCTCGCGCAGACGTAAACCCCTGAAGCCACAAATGCCAGGAATGCGAAAACCCGTCGGGCTCGACATAGTCCGGCCCCGTGCACCGAATGGCGGGCCATACTTTGGGGCTGAAAGCTTTTGTCAGTACGGTTCCAGGGACTCGGTCCGCAAAGGTCGGCTTCCCCGGTACCGCCGGGTCCGTCGGTGCTGGGTCGACCCCATCCATCCACCCATCCATATCGCTGTCAGCTTCCTGGGGCCAGGTCCCACGCGCAGCTTCAGCGGAGTCAGCGATCCCATCGCCGTCCGTGTCCCGGTCGAACGGGTTGCTGACCAAGCCGAAGTCCGCGGCATTGGCAATCCCATCATCGTCCCAATCATCATCGGGTGTGCCTGGCCGCGACCCTCCGGCGATGCCCGAGAACGCGGCACCCGAGTCTTCCGGTAGCTCTCCTCCGGGGCCGGAGAAGCCGCAGTCGATCGAGAACGCCCCGTCCGACGCGGCCTTGCCGGTCGACCAGCTCAGGACCAGCTCGACAGCCGACACGGCGACCCCCGCGGGCAGCGGAAGACGGAAGACGCCGTCTGGACCCTCGCTGAACGCCACCTCCAGAACCACCTGTGGCGGCTCTCCACCGAAGACCCTGGCGACGGTAATGGAGCATCCCGCCGGCAGGCGCGCTCGCACGAGGAAGTCCGCGGCCAGTCCCGCGGGGTTGGAGAGCGCCACCCGAAGGGCCCGATCGCCTGTCTGGATCACCGTGGCCCCGCCCCTCCCCGTGTTCAGAGCATGAGACATCCCCGAGGCATCGATTACCGACAGCCCCGAAACCCCGGGCGCAGGGGCCACGAAGATCGCGAGGGTCGTGGCGGTCGAGAGCCCCGCGGGTCCCGCTGCCGTCACCTGCAACTCGTGCTGGCCCAAGCCCAGCACCTGCGTAGCCAAGACGGCCGTGCTCGGGAGGGCACCCTGGATGCTCGAGTGCCAAGTGTAGGTGGTCGGCACCGCCTCGCCAAGACCCCAGTCGGCCCGGGCGACCAGTCTTGCCGGGGCTCCCTGGAACAGCCAGCTCGTTGGAGGCTCGACCTCCGCCGATACCCCGGGAAGACCGAGTCCAACCACAGTCACCGAGGTTGTGCCGGTCGTCTCGTCGCTGTTCTGCGCCGAGATCCTGTACTCGACGGAACCGGGCGAAAGAGGGGCTGTCAGGACGGTCCCGCGTTGGACTCCCAACCAGGTGCCGGCAGGCTCCCGCGCTTCCCAGCGGATCTCCTCGGCTGGCAACGGTCCGTCGACGTTATCCACGGCCGAGGCCGTCACGAGTGGAGTCTGACCGACTGGCCCAAAGACCGGCCCCGGGGGCGTCACGGTGACGATTGGCCGCGTCTCTTCGCGAGGGAGCAGGGGCAAGACCAGCGGCGGGCCAAGACCCGAACCCGCCTCGTCGAGCAGAGTGAGTTGGACGGCGCTGGGCCCGGTGACCGTCTGCCACCCCACCGAACGGTCTCGGAGCAGCACGAGGGTGATCGGAACGACAGTCGAGGGCAACGTCAACTCCACGGAGGTCGTCGTGAGCGGAGGCAATCCGTACGACTCCGATTGTACCGTTCCGTCCCCGGCGTCCAGGACAGCGGCCCAACTCGTCCAGAGGCCGGTCGCCACGCTCGCGGCGGGCCCGCTCAGTTGCGCTCGCGCGGTCAGGGGCCGGCCGGCGGTCCCCGCCACCGTCCAGGCAAGTCCCAGGTCGCTGGCGTAGAGCGGTGGCTGGCCGGCCTGGGCCGCGGGAGGCCAGAGCAGGACGCCGCGATGCGGAGGCAGACCGTCCGCCCCGACCGTGGCTTGGGGCGAGCACGGCCGGCACCAACGGTGGACCCGGAGCACCCGAGGATGGAAGTCCGAGGGGTCTTCCACGTGCAGGTTGGTGGTGGCTTCGCCGGCTCGGCCTCTCGAGTCGACATACCGGGCAACGAGCACTCGCTCGCCGGGGAACGGAGCCGGAGCGAAGGTCTGAAGACCCGTGGCCACAGTCGTCCCGAAGATGGACCACGTCAGCCGGTTGGGCTCGGGAGACGGCTCGGCCCGGGTCGAGACGGCCGCACGCAACTGCAGCGGTTGGCCAGGGTAGATTGGCAGCAGACCGCCGGGAAGCGGAGACTGGATCTGGACGGATGGCCCGGGCAGGGGCTGCACACAAACGCCGATCGTCGTGGCTGCCGTGAGGCCCTGCGCGTTCTGGGCCGAGACCGTCAGGACGTGGTCCCCCACGACCAGGTCCGTCGTCTGGATGAGCCGGCCGGCTCCGATGAGCCCCTGCAGCGACGACGACCAGCTCGTCGCCCAGTCGGGAAGAACGCCCTCGCTGGCGTCCGTTGCCGAGGCCTGCAGGAGGATCGGCGTTCCATCGAAGACCGTCTGCTGCTCGTGACACGGCACCGGAGATTCGACCAGGATCTTGATGGGCCGCGCATCCTGCGGGTCAACCGTGTCACAGGCGTCGTGGGCCTCCGGGTCGGAAAAGAAGATGACCGAGGTAGTCACGCTCGTTCCGTCGGGTCCAACCGCCGAAAAAGCGACGGCATGCGGTCCTGGCGCCAGGCCTGTCACGACGACCATCGGCCCCACCCCGGCCGGCCGGGTCGAATCCAGCGTCCAGGCGAGCGCCGTCGTGGGCAGAGGTCGTGGGATGGAGAGAGGCAACTCGGCCTCTCCCTGGAACAGGATCGGAAGGTAGAGATCCGCACGCTCGTCTGGCGTGGGAGACAGAATCCGGACCACGGGCGCAGGGGCCGGGGCCACGACCGTGATCGAGCCCGAGGTCGTGCAGTCGTACGCATTGGTGGCAAGAACGGTGATGCGCTGCTCGCCCGGCAAAACGCCCGTAACGACCACGCTGACCCCTTCGCCGAGGGGCCCCTGTCTGTCCTATTCCCAGCGAATCCGGCTTCCGTCCAACCACCCGCCAGCACCGTCGCCTGCCTGGGCCTGGAGTGTCAGCGTCTCGCCCGGCAACAGGGTCCACCCGTCCGCAGGTTGCACGATCGTGACGGTGGGTGTCGGAGGCAACACGCTCACGGCCACCGTCGCCTCGCCCGAACGGTTCTGGCCATCGAGCGCCACGGCGCGCAGCACGCCCGAGCCGGGGGGCCTTGCGCTCCAGGTCACCTCGTTTCCGAGGTAGATCATGTTCCCTTCCGGATCGCTCCACACGATCCGGCAGCCGCCGATCACGCCTTCGCCTTCACTGAAGGCCTCGGCCCGGAGAACGACCTGGGAACCGAAGGGGAGCACGGTGCCCGGTGCAGGTGCCAGGATCCGGACCACAGGCGGGGCCTCCGATTGCGGGTCGACCAGCGCGATTGCTCGGCTGGCCGTTCCGGTCGTCCCACGGCTGGTCCCGGCGTCCACGTGCAGCACGTACAGCCCGGGCAGGCCATCGAAAGTCGTCACGACGGATGCTCCGGTCACAGGGCCCGGGAGCGCCTCCGAATGCCACGTGAATTGCTCCGGCGGCAGGGCACCGTCGATGAGATCTTGTCCGACCGCCCAGAGCGCTGCGGTCTGGCCCCTCGGAATCGCATGGTTGGCCCACGGGGTCAAGATCGACACTTGCGGCGGTGGCGCGTCTTCGAGTGGCAGTACCAGGAATGGCACCGTCGCAACCGAGATGCGCTCCCGACTGGCATGGGCCTCCAGACGAACGACGTATCCGTTTGCCGGCAGTGTCGTCACGACCGGATCCCCTTCACCCAACGTGCGGCCGTCGCCGGTCAGCCATTGCAGTCTGGAGCCCGACAGGGAGCCGTCCAGGACATCGGATGCGGTTCCGTAGAGCCAGATCGGCATTGTCTCGTAGAAGAGGGCGCCGGGAGGAGGCGACGCGATCTGGACCTGCGGCGGTGGGATCGTCTCGGCGCTGGCGACCTCGAGCTCGACGGCGGCCGTCGAGACGCGGGCTCGCCAATCGCGGGCCTCGAGCGAGACGCGGTGATGGCCGGTCGAAAGCGCCGCGGTCGCGACGCTGCCCACGCCCAAGGGGCCGTCGAGTGAAGACGACCAGACGAGCGCTTCGCCATCGATGGAGCGGCCAAGGGCATCATTGGCGTTGCCGTTGAGCGCGAAGAGGACCGTGGCGTAGAGAGGCTGGCCGGCGAAGGGCCGCTGGATCTGGACCACGGGAGGCGGAAGTACGGAGGCATCGTGTATCTCAATCGCGCGCGTGACCTCGCAACTCACTCCCCGGCTGTTGGTTGCCACGACCCGGACCACGTGAGGCCCGCGAGCAAGCGGCCGCGAGAACTCGTCCCCTTGGCCGAGCGGCTCCTCCACATTGTCAGACCAGGCTATCCGTTCGTCGGGAACGACGCCCTCGCGGGAGTCCCAGGTGTTGACGCGGAACGGGACAGGCGCGTCGTCGTAATAAGTCTGCCAGGTGTTCGGACACAACATGTCCACCATCGGTGGAGAGGGTTCGGCTATCGTGATCGACACGGTCGCCTGGACGGCCACCCCCAGACTGTTCACAGCGACCAGGGTCAGCACGTCGGTGCCCGTCAGGACGAGACAGACCGCCGTCGAAACACCCGAGCCGAGCTGACCATGGAGGTTCGAGAACCAAGAGACCGCGGACGGCGGCATCTCCCCATCGAGCAGGTCGTGGGCGCTCGCGCGCAGAGCAACCTGGTCTCCGCGTTCGAAACGCTGGCCCTCGTAGGGCTGGGATAGAACCACCTGCGGCGTCGAGGGTTGCACGTTCACCTCGATGGAGTCCACTCCGGTGCCGCCGTAGAAGTTGCTGGCCAGGAGGACCACCCGGTGCAATCCGACGCGCGTGAAGCGGACCCAAGGCGACTGCCCTTGTCCGAGCGCACCCTGCAAGTCGGAGCTCCACTGCAACGCTTCGCCGTGGAGAGGACCATCGCGCAGGTCGTAGGCTTCCCCGGAAAGCTGCAGGGTTTCGCCCGCCGTAACCGTTGTGCCACTGGCCGGCGCCGTGAGCTCGCAGGACGGGAACGAGCCGACGGGTAAATCGATCGCGGCCACCGATTGCGAAACCGCTGACGAGGCGCCGCGGCTGGCAGCGGCCGTGAGTCGGACGACGTAGTCGCCGGGTATCGGCGGGACAAACGAGGCGCTCGTCCCGGTACCGACCTCGCCGAGCCCCTCGACCGTCCAGCGCAGGGCCGGGCCCGAGAGCAACCCGTCGACAGCGTCGTTTCCCCAGCCGGACAGCGGCAGCGGCTTGCCGACGCGGTACGCGTTTCCCCACGCGGGCGACAAGATCGCTACCCCGGGTGGAGGCGCCTCGCTAAGAGGTCGAACCGTGATGGAGACTGTCGTGATGCCGATGGTCCCCCGGGAAGAGGTCGCGGCAACCGTCAACACGTGAGGGCCCGTCGCCAGTCCTGACAACGACAACGACGTGCCGTTGCCAAGGGTTCCTTGACGATCGGAAGTCCACTCGATGCGATCCACGGTGAGTGCCCCGTCGGCCAGAACGCGCGCGAACGCGGACGCCGGAATCGCCACGGTCTCCCACCAGGTCGATCCCGGCGATGGGCTCGACACCTGCACCGCCGGTACCGGTATCTCGCTTACCGGCCTGATCAGGATTGCGACGGTTGTAACGCCTGTCTGGCCCCGGCTGTTCCGAGCTTCGAGCAAGAGCACGTGCTGGCCCGTGGCGAGGGTGGTCACACTCGACGAGCCCCCGCTGGCTATCGGGCCCTGCCGATCCGATGCCCAGGACAGCCCCTCGCCGCCCACCCATCCATCCACGAGATCGGTCGCCCAGCCGCTGACCACCACCGGCAATCCCTCGTAGTACATCCCGTTCGTCCGGGGCTCGGCCAGGTAGACGGTAGGGGGAGGTATCTCGGATTGAGGCCGGACGGTGATCGTCACCGTCTGGCTTGCCGTCCGTCCCAGGCTGTCCGTTGCCGAGAAAACCAGTTGATGGATGCCCGGACTGAGGCTCGTACACGTGAACGACGGCTGCGAGTCGAGAAACCCCTGGCGATCCGAGCGCCACGCTGTTGCCGGAGGGGTGAGAAACCCGTCCTTGAGGCTGAGGGCCGATGCAGAAAACGTGACCGACAACCCCTCGAAGTACTGGCCGGTCGCGCTGGGCTGGCTGAGCCAGACCGCGGGGATCGGAATCTCGCCCTCGGGGCGCACCGTGATGACTACCTCGGCGACGGCGGTCCTTGACATCCGTAGCCCAGCCTTGAAGCGTGAGCGGGAGGCCCTCGAAGTAGCTGCCCGCCTGTGGCTGATCGATCCTCACGGTCGGCGGTGGCATCATCGAGGCGTCGAGGATGGTCACCGCCCGGGTGGCGAAAGCCGACAGGCCCCGGCTGTCCGTACAGGCCAGGCCAAGAGTATGCGTGCCCGTTGCGAGCACGAGGCCCTGCAAGGAACAGCCGACACCCAGCTCTCCACTCAGATCCGAGGTCCAGCGAAGTGCGGAACCGGGCAAGGTGCCGTCGAGGCCGCTCCAGGCGTGCCCGGCCATGTCGATCGGGATTGTGGCGTAGAACGGCCCGGCTCCGGCAGGCGGCCAATCGATGACAGCCGTCGGGGCCGCCAACGAAAAGGGGTCGAGAACGGTTACCGGCACGGAAGCGATGCCCGTATGACCCAGCGAATCCGTGGCCGAGAGGACCAGCCGGTGGCTCCCGGTCGACAGCGTCGTGACGCTCGCGGACGGTCCGGAGGCAACGCCCCCGTCCACGGTCGATGCCCACGACATGGACTGATCGGGCAGCGCGTGTCCTCTGAAGTCCATGGTCCGTCCGCGTAGCAACAACAGGGTGCCCGCGACAACCGTCGTACCGGCTGCCGGCGAGTCAATCAAGACGGTGGGCGGCGGAACACTGGGCGGGTCCCAGACCCTGAGCCGCACCCAGGCAGAGCCCGTTTCGCCCATCGCGCTCGTCGCCGACGCTGTGACGAGGTGCACGCCCGTCGTGAGCATGGTGGTGCAGACGGAGTGCCCGACCCCCAGCACGCCGTCCCGGTCAGAGACCCAGCGGATGGCCGCGGCCGGCACCG
Organism: Candidatus Rifleibacteriota bacterium; assembly: GCA_016213865.1. The sequence continues at coordinate 7,145 of JACQZL010000255.1, read as the reverse complement.
TGGTTGGAGCTTGCACCGCGGCACCGAACCAGACCGGTTCCCCCTCCACGAAGCTCAACCCCGGTGCAGGAAAGAGCACCCGGACCTGCGGCGGCGCGGCGCGCGCCGTCCAGGTGGTCACGAAAATGCAGAGAGAGACCAGCACCAATACCCTCGAGCCAAGCCCTCGGACCATACGCCCCCCTTTCGCAGGTGCGCATCCTCGGTTGAAGTCTCCCGCGTTGTGAAGGCGAGTGCAGCTCGGCGCCAGGGCCGTGTCAAGAGGTAGGAGCGGCGGGGGTGCGTTCGCGGAATGCGGGGAGCCGCATTGCCACGTCGGCGATCTTATCTCCCCTGCCGCTGGCCTGTTTCCAGACTCGCCAGCCTTGGCGCGGCTTCCTGGGCCGGCACGGAGGCCGGCCCTACCAGTTTCACCCATGAGCTGCGAGCGCACCCCAGGGCGCGACCGCCGCGCCGCTTGACGGGGGCGCCGCGAGCGGTTTAACTCCACCTGGATAGAGGACCGGGAGAGCGGACTGTCCGGACCCGGTGGACGCCGAGATGGAGATCTTCTTCGAGGTCAAAGACCTGTTCGGTGAGAACGCGAACCGTACCGTGACGGGCGGGCGGTTCGAAGAGGCTTTCCAGGTCCAGATCGAGAAGGGCCTGTGGTGTAACCAGCGGCCCGCTCTGCAGATGGGAGACCCGGGAGACGCCACGGACTACTTCGGGTCGCTGCAGGCGGGCGAGGTGCTCAGCGACGTCGCCCAGTTCCTGGAGGCCATGCTGGCTGTCAGCCGGTTGTTCCCGCGGTGCGAGCTCCACGTCAAGGCCGAGGATTGCCCGGGGTTCGTGCTCGAGGGCAAGATCGAGATCGCCGCCGACGGGAAGTTCCAGCGCTACGGACGGCAGCTTGCCGCCTACATCAGGGACCACGCGCTGCAGACCGTGCCGTGGGAGTTCCTCATCGACCCGCGGATCTGGCTCAGCGTGGTCGGCCGGCACCCGGACGCGAGCGAGAACCAGATCCTGACGCTCCGGCTGGGTCGCGGGCTGGCACTGGTGCACAACTCCAAGCTGAAGGACCCGTTCCTCGGGTTTCCGCTCGACTACCCGGGTCTGGACCGCCGCAAGAAGGAGCTCAAGGTGCCGACCGAGCTGGCGGCGAAGGTGATGGCCATGTGCGAGTCTCTGCACATTTCGCGGCAAGAGCTGACCGAGCGGAGCGTCTACGCCGGGTTGTTGAAGTAAGCGACTGTATAGAAATAACTGGACCAATCCACGACATGACGTGGTAGGACCGGCCTCCGTGCCGGTCAACCATTGGCCGGCACGGAGGCCGGCCCTACCAGTTTCTGGGAAACGGCACGCATTGCCATGCTTGTTTCGGCACAGACACTAAGGGTGGCGGGGACGGCCCCAATTCCAGGCCTTCGCAGACAGCAGGCCGCCGGCCGGCTATAATGCGGGTGTGCGCCCGCTTGCCCTGGTCCTCACGCTGCTCCTGTCGGTCCATCCCGTGCTGGCTTCCGACGGGGCCGACTGGTTCCAGGTCGCCGGCGTCTCCTTTGCCGAAGCGGTGGGCACCGGCACGACCTACGTGGTGGTCACCAAGTCGAGCGCCGACAAGTGGGCCGTCGTGGCCGCCGGCGAGGAGTTCGCCCCGGGCATGACGGTCAAGAAGATCGGCGCCGAACAAGTGATGGTCAGCCGCGGCGGCGGCGAGCAGGCGGCCGCGCCGATCTTGCGCCAGCAGATCCCGGCCGACGTGATGGTGGCCGCCATCTGCCGGCTGTACAACCAGAACCTGGTCATCGCGGGCGAGGTGCCGAAGAACGTCGCCTTCATCGAGGGGCTCCTCAACTACAAGCAAGAGCTGCCAGGGCTGTTGCAGAGCCTGGGCATGGAGCTCGTCGCGACCGAACGGGCGATCGTCATCCGCAAGCCGGGCTCCGGCAAGACGTTGCCCCCGGCCGCGGGCGCCAAGCAGGAGGCCGGCTACCAGGGACATCACGTCCGGACCGCGCTCGGTCCGCTCTTCGAGTCGGTCTCCACCCAGACACAGCGCACCTTCCGGCCCAAGCAGGCCGAGTTGACAGCCACCGTCGTCTCGGCCGATCTGGCTCCCGACGAGCTGGCCGGCCTCCTGGCGGCGGTCCTGGGCACGGAGATCCCGGAGGACAAGCCGAAGCCCGACGCCGGCCCCGGACCGGGAGGCGATTCCGCCGGTCAGGCAGGGAGGACGAGCGCTTCCGCGGGGCTCGAACCGCTTCCCGTGCCGTCCGACCCGGAGGACCGCGCGTTCCAGCAGGCGGTCCTCGAGGCCAAGAAGGGCGATCGGCGAAACGCGGCCGCCATCCTCCTGAAAGTGGTCAAGGAAAAGCCCGCGGTCGCGCCCAGAGTGACGAACCTCCTGGGTAAGCTGCTATGGCAACTGGGTCGCAAGGACCAGGCACGCAAGGTCTGGATGCGGACGCTCAAGGCCGATCCGAACGACGCGTTCGCCAGGAAGGCGCTCGAGAAGACGGCCGCGGCGCCGAAATAGGACCAGGCGACGCGTTGCGCGCCCCGGGGCTCAGCGCCCCGCCGTCAGGGCCGCGGCAACCGCCGGTCCACCGAGTTCCGGCGCCAGCCGGGCTTTCGGCCGCGCGGCCGTCGCTTGGCGGGCCAGATGGAAGGCCGGCTCCCGGCGGATGAGGGCCTCGAACTCGCGCCGGGCCTCGTCCACCGACCGGGGCGTCCCCTCGTTGTACTTCTTGTAGGCGTCCCGGTAGCCCGCCATCAGCGACTTCTGCTCTTCGGCCGCGGTTGGTTGCGACGGCGCGGCGTCCTGGTCAGGCTGCTCGTCGGTCTTGCCGTCGTCGGCGCCGACCTTGGCCGCTGCCCCACGGGGGGGCTCCGCCCGGGTGGCCGGCGCGGCCACGGGAGCAGGCGGGGCAGCCTCGGCGACTTCGGGCGCCCGCTGGAGCGCATCGTGGAGGACGCGGACCTTCTGCCAGGTCTCGAGCAGTCGCTGGCGGTAGTTGTCCCAGTAGCGACCGTACTCCGGGAACCGTTGCGACGAGCTGCCCAGGAAGCTGAGGGCCAGCTCCTGGATGTCCTTGGCGTTCTGGAAGTGGAGCTCCATCCCGCGTTGCAGGGCCTCCCGCTCGCGCGAGCCCGCCTTCAGCTCGCGATACTGCTCGCAAGCCTGCGAGAGGAGCCCGAGCTTCTCGTCGAGCGACTCCCGCACGTCATTGACGGTGGACATCGCGACAATGAGGGCCATGTCCGTCGTCGGCGCCGAGCCGACCAGCGTCGGCGACATGAGCAGAGTGGCGGCCAGGAGAAGCGATAGAAGCGGCTTCGGCCAGCTCGAGGGTGCGGGCTTTGGCGTCGAGGAAGCGGCAGAGGGCATGGTGGCGGGCGTCCGTCTCTTCCTCCTATCGGAAGAAGATCATGCACGCTTGAGGCGAAACCTCACCGGGCGCGCGAACCACCGACGCGCTTGACGACCACTTGCTCGGCTCGCTTGCCGTCGGCCTTCGTGACGAAGAAGAGCACGCTTCCGACGGAGACCTGATCGCCCACCACCGGGATCTTGCGCAGCCGATCCAGGAGGAAGCCCGCCAGCGTATCGTACTCGCCGGCCGGGATCTCCACGCCGACGCGGCGGTTGACGGACGCGATGTCCAGGCCGGCATCGACCAGGAAGGTGTCCCAGAAGAGCTGGCGCGTGCCGGACTGCTTGGGGTCGTGCTCGTCGCGGATGTCGCCGATGAACCGCTCCAGCAGGTCCTCGATGGTCAGGAGGCCGACCGCCGTGCCGGGCGGAGACTCGACGATGGCCATGTGGCTGCGCGACGCCTGGAAACGGCGGAGCATGGCGAGGACCGTCGTCTCCGGGGAGACCCTCAGCGGTTCGCGGAGCACTCCTTGCCGCACGGCTTCGGGACGATCGGGCGAGTCGGACTGCCCGGGCCGCCCAGTCCCGCTCGAGGTCCTGGTGGAGTCGGAGTCCTGCAGGAGGTCGGTGGCGTGCACGATGCCCGCGATGGTCCAGGGGTTCTCGCGCCAGACAGGAATCCGCGAAAAGCCGCTTTGCACCACCGTCGCGATCAGTTCGTCGCGGCTGGCGTCCACGGGGGCCGAGACGAGGCGGCTGCGGTCGTGCATGACGCGGTCGACCGTCAATTCGCGGGCGTCGAAGATCTGCGACAGGATGCGGTGGCCGGCGGCCGATTCCGGGCGCTCGCGGGTCTCGGCGGCCAGCAGCCTCTGCAGCTCTTCACGCGTGGCACGTAGCAGCCGCGGCCGCCAGGCGCCTCCGCGTTCGGGATCGATGCCGACCAGCCCCACCCGGACCATCCCGTCTGCGACGGCCGAGAACGGCCGGTACAGGAGGCGCAGAAGGCCGGCAAGCCGTGCGAACACCGATTGGGCCCGACCCCGGAAGAGCGCCCTGGGCAGCAACTCGCCCAGGACGTAGACGACCGGCAGCGTCACGAACACCGTGACGAGGGCCAGCCGCGCCGGGGCCGGTCCGAGCAGCTCCAGCCAAAGGGCCGCCGCCGCCACCAGGGCCGTCGAGACGCAGAGGGTGGCGCCCGTCACCAGGAAAGCGAGCAGCCGTTGCGGGTGGGCGAAGAGCTCGTCCTTGCCGGACGGGTCCTCCGCGGCGCCGTGCAGCCGGCCCAGCGCAACCAGCGCACCTTCCAGGCCGGTGAAGAGGGCCAGGCCCCAGACGGCCAGGATCAGCGCGAGGCACTCGAGCAGGGCGTTGAGCGACGGTTCCATCAGCTTGCGGACGCTGCCGGACGACTTCGCTGCCGGACGGTCAACGTGACGTTGAGCTCGCGGATGCGGTGGTTCTCGACTCGCAGGACCTTGCACTGGACGCTGCCGAGCTGGCAGGTCTCGCCGGTCTCGGGCAGGTGGCCCAACGTCAGGAAGACCAGCCCGCCCAGGGTCTCGCACTCGGACTCGGGCAACTCCACTCGCAGCGCCTTCTCGACGTCGTCGACGGAGGCCGTGCCATCCACGAGCCAGGAGGCCCGACCGGTCCGCCGGATGGGCTGCTCCTCACGATCGTGTTCGTCCTGGATCTCGCCGAAGATCTCCTCGATGACGTCCTCGAGCGTGATGAGCCCCGCGGTGCTCCCGAACTCGTCGACGACGAAAGCCATGTGCGTGCCGCCGAGCTGGAACTGGGCGAGGAGGTCGTCCAGGGTCATCACTCCGGGCACGTAGAGCGGCTGGCGAGCGATCGCCATCAGGGTCGGCGCCGCGGCGCGGGGCTCACGGGCCCAGGCGAGCAGGTCCTTGGAGTGGATCACCCCGACCACGTTCTCGGGCTTTCCGCGGTAGATCGGGATGCGCGAGTACTGAGTATCCCGGACGACCGACACGGCTGCCCGGAGGTCTGCCTCGCACGGCAACGCGATCATGTCCCTGCGCGGCACCATCACTTCCTTGACCAGCGTCTCCGAGAACTCCAGAACGCTCTCCAGCAGGTCCTCGCGGGCCTGGGGGCGGGCAGCCGCGGTCGTGCGCGCGGAGGTCTGCGCGGGGAAGTCCCTGGGTGGGAACGTCCGGTCCAGGGCAAAGTGCAGCCAGACGGCGAGCGTTTCGCCGGCGACGGCAAGGGGTCGCGTCAAGCGCGCCAAGACGGCCAGGGGAGCCCCCGTGGCCAGGAGGAACCCCTGCGCGTGCGGTCGCACGTACCCTCGCGGCACGATCTCGTTGACCAGCGCGACGAGCGGGGCCAGGATGAGCACCGCGAGCACGCTTCCCCACGACTCGCCGCACTTGTCCGTCAGCTCGAGGGTCAAGGCGGTGCCGGCCAGAGCGACGGCGGCCAGGTTCCCCGCCACCAGCGAGGCCAGCAGTCGCGGCGGGCGGGCCAGCAAGGCCTCGAGCCGCTCCGGCAGCCATGTCCGTTCGCGGACCTCGGGGTCCTCCGAGAGCGCCAGCAGGGCCTCCTCGGCCCCGGCGAAGAGCAGCGCGGCCAACAGGCCGGCCGATACGAGCAGCACCGTCACCACGGAGGACCCTGCTTGCGAGGCCCGCGACTGCCCGTCCGCTCCAGTACGCGCGGCAGCGGGTCCGCCGGGCCGCCCCGGCAAGTCGAAAGGAGCTGCTCCTGGCGGGCGAACATCGCCTCCCGCTGCCGGGGCGTCGCATCGTCGGCCCCCAGGAGGTGCAGCAGCCCGTGGGCAAGGACGAAGAGGAACTCGCCGTTGAGTCCCTTTCCGTACCGCAGGCCATTCCTGGCGACCGTGTCCGGCGCGATCCAGACCTCTCCCAGGAGGCCACCGATCTCCGGAAAGCCCGTCGGGAAGGCGATCACGTCGGTCGTCCTCGCCTGGCCGAAGTGCTTCTTGCCCAGCCGCGCCAGCGTCCGCACGGAGCAGAGCACCAGGCCCACGGCGGCCGCGTCAGGCACCTTCAGGGCCCGGCCGAAGCTCCGGGCCACGGCCTGGAGCCGCCTTTCGTGCAAGAGGAACTCGGGGGTCCGGCAGTCGACAGTCAGCAACACGGTTCAGGCCGCCTTTCCGTTGGGCGCCGGGGCCTGGCCGTTGACTGCCGGGTCCTCCGGCGGCTGGTAGCCGTCCGGGTACGAGATCCGGTTGTGGAGCATGCTGGTGAGGGTCTTCGACATCCGAGCCTGAATCAGCTCCAGCTCGCGCTTGGTGATGTCGCACTCGTCGAACTGGCCGTCCGCGAAACGGTCGTTGAGGATCTTGGCCACCAGCGACTCGATGCTCGCGGGGGTCGGCTTCTTGAGCGTGCGGCTGGCGGCTTCGACCCCGTCGGCCATCATCACGATGGCGGCCTCGGGGGTCTTGGGCTTCGGCCCCGCGTAGCGGAACGAGTCCTCGTGCACGGGAGTGACCGAGGGGTCTTCTTCCTGGCAGGCCCGGTGGTAGAAGAAGGCCACCAGGTCAGTGCCGTGGTGCTGGGCCATGATGTCGGTGATGCACTTGGGGAGGTTGTACTTGCGGGCAATCTCGACGCCGTCGCGGGTGTGGCTGTGTACGATCAGCCGCGAAAGGTTGGGCGACAAATTGTCGTGGTAGTTGACGCCGCCGATCTGGTTCTCGATGAAGAAGTAGGGGCGCTTCGTCTTTCCCACGTCGTGGTAGTAAGCACCCGCCTTTGCCAGGACCGGATCAGCGCCGATCTCC
>JACQZL010000254.1 GCA_016213865.1 Candidatus Rifleibacteriota bacterium | reverse complement strand
GTCACGCGCCCGGACAGAGCGCCGGTGGCGGTGGAGCCGGGGTAGGTCGCCCGAAGGACCGCGATATCGTCGGCCGCGAGCGTGCGCTGGCTGTCGGCGGCAGTCGGGGTGGACTGGAACATCGTGGACGAGAACAGGTCGGTGTGATCCAGCCCCAGCAGATGGCCGACCTCGTGGGTGAGCACCGATTCCAGGTCGAATCTGCCCGTGGTGACCGCGCCGGCAGCAAACGTCTGGCTCATGTTGAAGACGATGTCGGCGTCGGCGAAGTTGCCGTTGACGCCATTGAAGCTGGTGAAGGTGACGGCGAGCGCGCCTCCGACCTGTCCTTGCGAAGCCGAATCCTGGAACAGCACGGCGTTCACACCGTCGCCAGAACTCTTCTGAGTGATGGCGGTCGTGCCGGCATTGGTGATCGTCAGCGAGGTGTTGCTCACCTCCTGCCAGTGGGCGAACGAATTCAGGACGGCGTTCAGGACGGCGGTATTGTCGCCGGTGATGTTGCTGCCGTGGCTGACGTTGTACCGATAACTGACGGCGCCGCCGGCCCACTTGGTCTGGACCAGGGCCGTGCTGATCGTCGAAGGCACCCAGGCGAAAGCGCTCGAGGCCAGGATCGCCGGCAGCAGAAGGAGAGCAATGAGCAGCGCGCGGTTCATCGGGCGCCTCCCTTCGCGGCGTGGCCCTGGATCGACTGGATGAAGGTGGAGAGCGCGATCGGCCGGCCGGGGCGGCCCTCCTCGATGGTGGCGGAGCCCTTGCCCATCAGCGAAGCCCCGGAGTTGTCGCCCTTCACCGAACGGGTCCGGGTGGCCGAGTCGACGAAGACCTTGTAGCACCCCTGCGACCAGCCTTTGCACTTCCAGCCGCCCTCGGTGTCGGGCTCGAGGAACAGCACGTACTCCTCGCCGATCCGGAAGCGCGGCGAGCCCGCGACGTTCATGCCGCGGTCCCCGATGATGCCGCCCAGCGTGGTCACGCGCACCGCGGCAGCCGGGGCCCCCTTGATCGTCTGCGAGAGGTTGAATCCGAACACGGTGAGGATGGTGGTCTGGGCCCGATCCCAGCGGCACGCACTGGCAGTGCAGGTGCCCACCACGATGCGGTCGGCGGACTGGCAGAGCCGGTCGAATTCGACCTTCTCGAGGATGGTGGCGGGCAGACTGCCGGCCAGGCAGATGAGCAGAAGAAGAGCGAGCGACGCCTGTGATGCGGCGGCCCTCGGCGAGAAGGTGCTAGCCATTTGGAGTCATCCTCCGGTCTTGATGAATGACGACGGGATGTCGATCCAGTGTCGCAAGCATGAACCTGGCCAGACAAGGATGGCGTGCGTTCGCCGTCCGAATCGTGGATTCCGGCCCTGGAGGCGCGGCGCGATCGTGACGAAGGTCCGGCGCACCACGACGGAGCGGGCCGGGGATTGCTCCCCGGCCCGTGTCCGAATCGGTGCAGTCTCTATGGCCTATTCGCCGTAGAAGTCGAGGAGCTTGCTCGAACGGCTGGGATGCCGGAGCTGCGAGAGCGCCTTCGCCTCGATCTGGCGGATGCGCTCGCGCGAGAGGTTGAACCGCAGGCCGATCTCCTCGAGGGTGCTCTCGCGCCCGTTGATGAGGCCGAAGCGGTACTTGATGACCATCTGCTCCTTGAACTTGAGGGTCTTGAGCACGTCCTCGAGCTGCTCGCGGAGCAGCTTGTGCTTGATGATCTCTTCGGGACGAGGGACCCGGCGGTTCTCGACGAAGTACTCGAGCTGGTTGGTGCCGTCTTCGTTCAGCGGCTTGTATTCCAGGCTGATGGTGTCCTTGTTGAGCCCCATCACGTACTGGATCTTCGACATCGACATCTCCATCGACTCGGAGAGTTCGGTGAACGAAGGGCGCTGGCCGGTGCGAGCCGCCAGGTTGCGGCTGACGCGCTTGATCTTGGCGATGGTCTCGACCACGTGGACCGGCAGGCGGATGTTCCGGGCCTGGTTGGCGATGGCCCGGATGATCGACTGCTTGATCCACCAGGAGGCGTAGGTCGTGAAGCGGAATCCCTTGTAGGGGTCGTACTTCTCGATGGCCCGGATGAGCCCCTTGTTGCCCTCCTGGACCAGGTCGAGCAGCGGGATGCCTCGTTTGACGTACTTCTTGGCGATGCTGATGACCAGGCGCAGGTTGCGCTTCACCAGTTCGTCGAAGGCGATCTTGTCGTTGCGCAGCACGCGCTTGGCCAGCGAGAGTTCTTCTTCCCGAGTGAGCAGCTCGTGCCGGCTCACTTCCTTCAGATAGCTGGTGGTGATGTCGGGATCGACCGAGCGCGAGAAGGCAGGCCCCCGCGAATAGGCGCCTCCGGGCTTGTTCGCCCCCTTGCGCGCACCCTTGGAACCCGGCTTCGTGGCAGGCTTGGCCACTGCCGAGCCATGCGACTTCAACTGCTTGAAGAAAGGCACCCTATCGGGAAGCGGCACGCCCTCCACCAGGGCCGTCTGGGCCTTCTTCAGGATCTTCTCCCGGACCTTGCCAAGAGCAGCGGACTCCTGGAGTCGAGGCTTCACAGGCTCCGGCACCGGCTTCCTCGGCCGTGCTTCCTTGACCTTCAGCGTCTCCGACCTCAACTGCCCCCGGGGAATCTTGTTCTTTTCGCGCATAGATGTTCCAAAGGCTCCGAGAGAGAACTGGGGTGGTTCCAGGGCGCGAAGGCGGCGGCCATCGAGCCATCGCGTGTCCGAACCGTGCCGGCTCCGGGGGCCGCCCCTTTTCATGGACCGAACCGGAGTCGTCCCTAACTTAATACGAAAAGATCCGTCTGAAAAGATTCGCGTTTTTTGTTGACACTTCTGGCTTGATTTCTCTAGATTTCGTCCTGACGTGAGACGACTCGCCACGGCCATCCTGTTCTGCTCGCTCGGGCTGTTCCTCACCGGCTTCCAGATCTTCCAGATCTCGACCGGTCCCAAGGGCACTCGCAACGAGACTTGCGGCGACTGCCACCGCGCTCTCTTCCGGGAGTGGCGAGATTCGGCCCATGCTCGGTCCTATACGACCCCGCTCTTCGTGCAACGTTCCGGCAACTACAGCCGTAAGGACTGCCTGCCCTGTCATGTCCCGGTGACCTCGCAGGAGACTCCCCTCACCACCCGCACCTGGAGCCAGGACACGGGCGTCGACTGCATCTCGTGCCATGTTCTGCGCAGCGTGGCGCGCGGCCCCTACGACGTCGACTCTGCCCACCGGTCGGTCCAGGACGAGCGCTTCAAGGACGAACGCGCCTGCCAGCAGTGTCATGCCCACACGGTGCGCGAGTCTCGCGAGGCCCCCGGCAAGCTCGCGGGTCAGGCCTGTCAGACCTGCCACATGCCTGGCGTGAAGCGGCATCTCGCGGTCGGCTTCTATCAGGTCCTGCGCAAGCGCAAGACCAGCACCAACCACGCCTTCGACCTGGCCGCCCTGCTCCGCAAGGCCGCCGAACTGTCGTTCGAGTACGACGCCGCCGTCCGCGAACTGTCGGTGACCGTGAAGAACGTCGGCACGCCCCACATGATGCCCACCGGCAACCACGGCGCCCCCTCCGTCCGCCTGGTCGTCTACCTGGAGAGCGACGAGAAGGGCAAGGCGCCGATCAAGCGCACCATGACCTTCAGCAACAAGGATGGCACCGCCATCGGCCACACCGGCGCCGGCGTCCTGCAGATTCCACTGAAGAGTTCCGTCCCCGTTCGCTACACCGCCCACGCTCGCCTGCTCTATCTGGCTAACGACGACGTCACCGAGGCCGCCGCCACGGTCATGGCCCAGAAAGACCACGTCGTCCAGTACGAGCCGGCGCCGCGCGACGACTGACGAGGCGGTGACGGCATCGGGAGTCTCCGGGGACGCTGTCCCCGGACCCCTGCTGGAGCTCTGCTCCAGGAGGTTGTTTTCCTCTGTTACAATCAGGCCTTTCACGATCTGTCCATGCGTGAGGGCAGCGCTCCCGAGAGGCAAATCCAAGTCGCCCTCGCGCATTCTCGGGCTTGCCATGATTCGCCCGAGTCTTCATAATCTGCGCACTCCGCCGGGACACGGCCGGCGGCGCTCTATTTCCGGAGGATCGACTCGATGAAGCTTCGCGGACTTCTGGCACTGGCAATCCTCGGCTGCACCTTCTCCACGATGCTGACGGCCGCGGGCACTCCTCCGCCACGCCTGGTCCGCTATCACTTCACGACCACCGCGCAGCTCGCCTCCCTCGCTCGCGCCGGAGCGGACATCGTGTCCACCGGCAAGGATTGGGCGGATGTCCTGGTCCCGGCCGACGCCCGGCCGCGCCTCACGGCGGCCGTGCGTTCCCTTCGCAGCCGGGTGCTGATGGAGGACGCCGAGGCCCCGATGCGCCGTTTCAAGGAAGTGGCCAACCTGGGCGTCTACCACACGCTCGACGAGGTCAAGGCCGAGCTGGATGCGACCGTCGCCGCCCACCCCAACCTGGCGAAACTCAGCGAGATCGGCCAGTCGGTGGAAGGCCGGAAGATCTGGGCCGTGCGCATCAGCTCCTGCCCCGAAGATGGCAAAAAGCCCGCGTTCCTCTTCACCGGCGCCCACCACTCCCGTGAGTGGATTTCGATCGAGGTGCCGATGGGACTCATCAAGCGCCTGGTCGAGGGCTACGCCGCCGATGCCGGCATCCGCAAGCTGGTCGACGAGCGCGAGATCTGGATCGTCCCGGTCATGAACCCGGACGGCGTCCACTACTCCCAGACCGAGTACAAGATGTGGCGCAAGAACCGGCGCAAGAATGCCGACGGCAGCTTCGGCGTCGACGTCAACCGCAACTACGGCTACAAGTGGGGCCAGGAAGGCGCCAGCGCCGACCCCGGCGACGAGACGTTCCGCGGCCCGGCCGCCTTCAGCGAGCCCGAGACGCGCGCCATCCGAGACCTCTCGCTGGCAAAGAAGTTCATCGCCGCCATCAGCTTCCACAGCTATAGCGAGCTGGTCCTCTGGCCCTGGGGATACACCTACGAGGCAACGCCCGACGGTCGCGTGTTCAACCAGGTGGGCGCCGCTCTCGGCCGCATCACCGGCTACAAGCCCGAGCAGAGCTGCCAGCTCTACCCGACCTCGGGCGACTTCGACGACTACATGTACGGCGAGCTGGGAACGTTGGCGTTCACCATCGAACTCGGCAAGGAGTTCGTTCCCGAGGAACACCAGGTGGCCGGCATCGTCGAGTCGAACGACAAGGCCTGCCTGTGGCTCCTCGAGAACGCCGCCGACCCATTCCCTCCTCTGCAGCACGACCCGCTGGCCTCCACCATCGACCGCACCGGCCCGTATCCGGTCACGGCCAGGCTGCGCAAGGCCTCGAACCTGCAGCCCAGCTCGGTCGAGCTGGTGTTCAACCGCGCCGGCAGCCAGGCCGAGCAGCGAGCGCCGATGACGGCGGGGCAGGATGGCCTCTATTCCGGTCAGCTCCCCGGCGGCGCGCTGGGCAAGCTCGCCTACCACTTCGAACTGGCCGCGGGCGACCGCAAGCTGCGCGTACCCGCCCAGGGCGAGTTCTCGTTCAGCGTGGTCGACAGCCTCGTGCTGATCGTGGCCGACGACGACGGCGCCTACTACACGCCCCACTACACGGCCGCCCTCGATCTGCTGGGCAAGGCCTACGCCATCTACGAGATGAGCCGCACCTCCGCCCCCCCCTCCGCCGCGGTCCTTCGCTCGGCTTCGGCGGTCGTCTGGTTCACCGGCAACGCCTCGCGCGACACCCTCACGGCAGCCGACCAGAATCTGCTCAAGGCCTACCTGGCCGACGGCGGGCGACTGCTGCTGTTCGGACAGGACATCGGCTACGAGCTGAAGAACAGCCCGTTCTACAAGGACGTTCTGAAGGCCAGGTACGTGGCGGACAACAGCCAGGGCAAGGCGCTCGTCGGCGCCGCGGGCACCTTCGCCGCCGGCCTTTCCTGCGGCCTGGGCGGGGCCGGAGCCGAGGCCCAGAACTTCCCCGAGGGGATCGAAGCGCTGGCCGGGGCGTCCGCTCTGATGCGCTACGACAACGGCCAGACCGGCGCCGTGGTGTCGGAGTCGGGCAAGGCCCGGCTCGCCTACTTCGGCTTCGGCCTCGAAGGCGTCTCTCCCCTCGAGGCGCGCCAGCAGCTGCTGGGCAAGGCGCTCGACTGGCTGGCCTCGTCAGCCCGCCAGGACGCGCGCCGCGCGAACTTCCGGTAGGGCGCGGGAAGGGCGTACGCGTCGAGCGCGGAGAACTCCCAATTTCCCTCTCGGGAGCTCCGCTCCCGAACCCTCGCCAAGGGCGAAGTTCGCCCCTGGACCCCCCGATGACTGGAGGAAGACTTGCCCACGTTCGCAAGTCAGAG
>JACQZL010000253.1 GCA_016213865.1 Candidatus Rifleibacteriota bacterium | reverse complement strand
GGCCGTGACGCCGTTGGTGGTGCCGGTCCCGCCGGGCGCCGACACGGAGAGCTGGGGGGTACTGATGATCGCCTCGTTGAACGTCGCCGTGATGGCGAGAGGTCCGGTCCGGAAAGTCGTCCCCGCCTGACTGTACGAGAGCGCGACCCCCGGAGCGCCGTCGACGCTGAACTGCTGGTTGTTGAAGACCGTCGAGACGTTCCCGGCCTGGTCGCGAGCATCCTCGAGCGTGACGAAGAACGGGGGCGGGCTGTCGTTGCCGCTCTGGACGTCGAAGGTGTAGCTGTACCGCTTGGCGTCGCGCGGGTCGGCCGTCATGGCGCCGCGGAACACCTTGTTGATCGACGTCCCTTCGCGGAAGTTGTCGACGGTGATCAGCGGCGTCCCGGTCAGGGGTTCGCCCTGGGCGGTGGCGGTGATGGTGAGCGGGCCGGTTGCCACCGGACTGGACAAACTGTAGGTCAGGTTGATGACCGCGGGAACGGTGTCGATCTGGTAGGTATTCGTGGTCGGATTGGGGGCCGCATTGCCGGCCGCGTCGAGGGCCCTCGCGATCGTGACGGCCATGAAGTCGTCGTCGCCGGTCGCCACGTCCGTGACGAAGCGGAATCGGGCCGGGTTACCCTCGTCGCGGGTCATGTCGACCGCCGGATTGACGTCGTTGGCCGTGCTGGGTGCGTTGCCCACGCCCACGATCCGGATCGTTGGGAGCGTGACCGGGGTCTCGTCGTACTGGATGACGAACTGCAGCGTCCCGTTCGAGAGCGGCGACGGCTTGCTCGTGGAGAACGAGACGATCCCGGGCGCCACGGTGTCCACCGCGAAGGTCGCGTTGCCGACCTCGGGGTTGGTCGTCAGCCCCGAGCGCTCCTTGGCGTCGAGGATCTGCACCCGGAAAAGGCCGTCGTCGGACTGGCGCAGCCCGCCGACGTAGGCGAAGGACCAGATCGCGCTGTTGGTCGTGGCCGTCATCGGCGAGGCCGCGACGTCGTTGATCGGTGAGGACGTGCCGCCGCTGATGGCGATCCGCGGCGTGTTGACGATCGGCTTGTTGAAGATGGCCGTGACCACGAAGGAGGCCCCCGTCGAGTACTTGGTCAGAGGCTCGCCCAGCGGCGGGTAGACCATGGTCACCGCCATCACCGTCAGGTCGACGGCGAAACGGCTGGTCGCGAACTGCGCGGGGTTGTAGGTCGACAGGTTGCGGGCGAAGTCCCGGGCGTTCGAGATCTCCAGCAGCCAGTCGCCTTCGTCCTGGGCGCCGATGCTGAAGTCGGCCCGCCAGATCGACGTCGGCGTCGAGGCGACGACCGAGGTAGCGGCCTTGACCGTCGGAAGACCCGGGAGCTGGCGGCTGATGCGTACCGTCGGCGGTGAGCTGGGGCTGATCGGCTCCGAGAAGGTGATGGTGACCGACAGGGGCCCGGACCCGATGGTCGAGCCGACGTCCTTGGAGTAGACCAGCTTGGTGACCGCCGGCCGGACGGTGTCGATCGTGACCTGGTTGTTGGAGGGGGTCAGGGCGGTGTTCCGCGCCCGATCGAGCGCTCCCGCGAGCGAAACCTGGAAGTTACCGTCGGTGGTGCCGCCGGGGCCCGTGATCGTGAGCGTGGTTCCGGCGTAGGCCGGGCTGGAGACGAAGACCGTGCTCGTGACCCGGTGCATCTGCGCGCTGACGTTGTTGGGGCTGGCGCCGCCGGCCAGTCGCGTCAGGGTCACGTCGGGGGTCTCGCCAGCGCCGAGGCCCTCCGGCGAGAACGTGGCGGTCACGGTCAGCGAGCCCGCGGGTATCATCGTGCCCGAGCCGCTCGAGGCATAGGCCAGGGCGACCGCGGGGCTCGTGGTGTCCAGCGCCATCTGGCTGTTGTAGGTTCCAGAGGTGACCCGTCCGCCGGCGCTGCCGGTCGCGGTCAGATCGGCGGTCGCCAGTCCGATGGCCGGGAGGGCGGTGATCGTGTAGTCGTACGTCCAGACCGTCGCGGGCACGGCGCCCGCCATCGAAGCCGGTCCGATGGGTTGCGGCCCCGTGATCTGGAGGGTGGGTGCCGTGGGCGTGATCGGCTCGCTGAAGGTGGCGGTTATCTTGACCAGACCGGCCCGGAAGTACGCCGGATTGGTCCGGTCGTCCTGGCTGAACGTCAGATACGCGGTCGGAGCGGCCGTCAGGACCGTGAGGCGCTTCTCGGGGAGCCTGGTCGGCTTGTTCAGGTTGCCGAAGGCGTCGCGGGCGCCGCTGATATCGACCAGGAAAGGTCCGTCCTGTCCGTTGGACAGCGTGTACTGGAACGTGTAGACCGACGAAGTGACCCGCGTCATGCCCGTCGGGCTGACCGTGTTCGGCCCGGACAGGCCGGTCAGCTCGGAGCGGATCTGGACCTGCGGCGGCGTGGCCAACTCGATGGGCTTGGTGAACACCGCCGTGACGGTGATGGGCCCGGCGGCCGCGACGGCAGGCGTCGTCAGGACCCCCGACGCCTGCGAGAACTGGAGCCCGACGTCAGGCCCCTGGGTCTCGATCCGGAACAGGGTGTAGGGATCCTCGTTGACGTTCCCCGCCGAGTCGGAGGCCGCGATGGTGAGGTGATACTCGCCGTCCCGGCCGCTCTGGACCGGGGTCGAGGTATACGTCCAGTGAGCCGAGTCGCCGGCCCGAACCATCGAGGCGGTGACGTCGTTGGGCCCCGGGAGCGGCGCGGGGCCCGTCACCCAGAGCGTGGGTGTGATGGCCATCAGGGCATCGCCGGGGCTGGTCCGCGACTTCAGGAAGTGCGCGGTCACCGTGTACGTCCCGGTTGTGATCACGGAGGGCGTGACCCCGTCGTCGCCCACGGAGGGCTCGACCGTGACTTCGACCACGGGGGGCGTGGCCACGATCTGGAAGCTCCGGTTGGTGACGCTGGAGTCGGTGACGAGGTTGCCGACGTCGTCCTGCGCGAGGACGCTGACCCAGGCCGGACCGTCCTGCAGCGTGGTCTCGTTCGAGGCAGTCACCGAGTAGGTGGCCGTGTAGGAGTTGGCCGCAACAAGGTTGAGCGGCAAGAACGGGATGTCGCGCCCCGAGCCCGGTCCCGTGAAGCGCAGACCGGGCTGGGCGTACCCGCTCAGCGCGTACAGCGGCGCGCGGTTCGTCCCCACCGTCGCGGTGAGCGTCACCACATCGCCCGCCCGGTAGCTGGGCTTGTTCGGCGAGTACGTCAGAACGACCGGCACGGCCGTCGTGACGACGGTGGCGTTGAAGGTGGGAGTGATGGGCTTGAGGATGTTGCCCGCGTAGTCCTCGGCCCGGAGGAAGGAGACCTCGAGCGCCCCATCGATGACGCCTGGAGGGTCGGCCGCCTGGACCGTGTAGAGGTAATCGAACGTGTCGGTGAGGCCCGATACGGGCGTCATGTCCGCGGTCGTCACGGCGGCCGCCGCGGCCCCCGGGCGAATTACCTTGAGGCGCGGCGGGAAGGTGGAGGACATCCCCTCGCTGAAGTGGGCGCGGATCCGCAGCTTGTTCGAGAAGTCCGGTAGGGTCGCGCTGATCCGGGTCGGCGTCGCCGTGACCGCGGTGGCCGTGGGCGAAAAGAGGGTCGGCGCCAGCGTGTCGATGTCGAACCTGTTGCTGGTGCCCGGGGAGTTGCTGTAGTTGCCGATCGCGTTGATCCCGTTCGACACCGTAACGGAGGCCGTGCCGTCGAGCAGGTTCGAGCCGTTGCTGCCCAGCACGCTGTAGGTGATGCCCCAGAGCGTCGTCGACGTCGCGCTCGGCGGCACGGCGACCATCGGCGTTTCGAGCAAGTCGCCGAAGGTCTGGCCAGTCCCCAGGGGCGGGCGATTGATGCGGATGGTGGGATTACTGACCGGCTCGTCGAAGGTCGCGGTGACAGTCAGCATCTGCCCGGCGACCCCGTCCGACGAGACCATCGTCGGGCCCGTCGAGGGTCCGGTGCCGCGCCGGCTGTACGAGAGCGTGGGGGTCGCCCGGTGCGTGTCCAGAACGAAGAGCGGGTTGCTGGGCGTCCTGTTGATCGAGGTCGCAGGGACTCCGAGGTTGCGCCCGCCGGCCAGCGTCACGTTGTAGTAGCCGGGCAAGTTGGCCGTCGGCGTGTAAGCGTAGGAGTAGAGGGTGCCGTTGCCCACGTCGCCGACCCGGACCATCGCAGCGTCGATCAGCGTGTTGCCGTTGACCGGAGGGTCGTTGGAGGAGGGCGTGATGGTGATGGTGACGATCGAGTTCGGGTCGATCCTCGCGTCGAACGTCGCCGAGATGGTGAACCCGGTCAGCGGGACCGAAGGTGGGCTGCTGCCCAGGGACTTCGAGTACGTGAGGGTCGCCTTCGGTGGGACCGTCAGAATCGTGAAAGACGTGGGGATGATCGCCGACTGGCTATTGCCGCCGATGTCCTTCCCGTTCGTCAACGTCAACGTCATCTGGCCGTCTTTGAGGTTGGCGCCGTCGCCCTGCAAGACGTTGTAGACGGTGCTCCAGGTGCAGGCGTTGATCGAGTCGACGCGCTGCATCTCGTAGCAGCACGCCTGCAAGTCGCCGGGCGAGTTCGGCCGGTCGATGCGGAGGGTCGGAGTGACAGGCAGAGGCTCGTTCTGGCTGTAGCCCAGGAGGTCCCCACCGACGTTCTCCTTGAACGTGGCTGTGAGGTAGATGGGGCCCACGCCGACGTAGCGCTGGTCCTTCGAGAAGACGAAACGCGCCGTCGGAGGCAAGTCGCGCAGGTACAGGTCGGCCGCGCCATTCCCCGATCGCGTCAGCACCGTCGACATCGGGATGTAGTACGTGTCGATCGAGTCCCAGAGGACCAGATGGGGCTGAACAACATCGGTGTCCGTATCGAACGTCCAGCCCGTGTCGGTGGAGACTTTGTCCATCACGAAGACGACGTCGTCGCTCGAGGTGAGCTGTAGGATCAGCGGCTCGCCGTCGGCCGGATCCGTGTCGCCACTGACTCCGAACTTCCCGGGGAAGGTCTGGCGGAAGTCGTCGGTGCGGAACGCATAGGCCCCATCGGCCGATTCCACGCGGCTGCCGTCGGTGTTCGTGTGGCGGATCCGCATGCGCATCGTCAGTCCGCCGACGTACTCGCCCGAATTGTTGCGGACCCGGCCGCCGATGGCATAGAGCACCGTATTCGTGCTGTCGCGGGCCGTGAAGGTGGGGTCGTAGAGCAACACCGGATCCAGGGCCGTACATCCGGAGGGCACGGTTACCGTCGCGACCGTGTAGGTGAAGGTCGTCTCCGGGACGATGCCGGTGACCTCGACCCTGACGGAGTCACCCGGCTTGGCCCCGCTGAGCGTGATACTGAAGGCCCCGTCCACTCCGGCCTGGGTCCCCCATACGGCGGGGTTGCTCACGTCAAAAGCGGAAATCGTCACGCCCATGTGGGTCGAGCCACTCGGGTACCACGTCCCCGAAATGACGGTCTCCCGAGGAGTGATGGTCAGGTTCCCCAGGTCCCGCGCCGCGCTGACCGCCTGGTTCGAAACCGCCTCCGTACCGCTGATCGTGAAGTTGGCCACCACACCTCCCTGGGCGGTGGCCGAGCAGAGCGCGCACGTGAAGTTGAGGGTGACCGTGGAGCCGGTGGTTATGGTGGTCGGGTTGCCGGTCGATGCGGTAACGCTGACTTCGCCGGCATTCTGGGTCACGAAGACGATGGTCGCCGAGCCGATCGTCACGGTCTGCGTACCGGTGTTGCTGACGTTCACGCTCTGGTTGAACTGCGTCCCCACGGCCGCCTGTCCAGGCGTGGCTACGGACCCTGGCGGATTCGGGGTCCACGTCGGCACGGTCAACCCCGCCATGACCGGCGACACGCACATGAACGCGGCGGCGACCAGCAGGAGGATCGTCCGGCCCTTGCCGGCAAACATGACACCCGTCGTAGGCCTTGCCGTCTCTTTCATCGCTCGCTCCGCCGGCACCGCCGGCATCCGATCGTTCCCGCCATTTCCGGGACAAACGGGCGTTCCGCAACCCACGGTCGCGCTGGTCTTGTCCTTAATTCGGTGCCCAAAGTCATGACAACCCCGGCCGCCTCAGGCAAATGCCTGGCCATGTGCCGCGTCCGGCTCTCCGTTCGGCCAGGGCAACCACGCCCCCTTACCCGCAGCCGTCCTCGGCCCATCCTGGCTCTTCCAAGACTCGGGAGCAGGGCCTCGCCCCTCCCCGGCTTTCCGCCGCCTTGCCACCGGGACGCCCCCTCGGGTCGCAGCTTGCACCGTTTCGTGCAGCACGTCGCCGGCCGCCGGCTCGTCTCGGCAGCCGCTACGCAGCCATCGGCAAAAGCCGCTCTGGGAAAGGCAAAGGCGTTCCAGTCTGACACAAAAGGCCTCAATGGGCATCATTGTAGCAGGATCGGGAGCGGCGCAGAGAAATGGGAAGTCGCATCACCACAGGCGCCAGGAAAGGAGTCTCGACACGGAGACACGGAGACACAGAGGCACAGAGACGCCTTTCTTGGTCTGAGTTCTCTCAGTCTCCCAGGGTCTCCGTGGCTGTTGGCTTGTTCTCCCCATGACTCAGCGTCGCTCCCGCAGCAATCCGGGCGAGGAACGATGCTGCAGACAGGCGACCTGGCCCTCGCGCAGCCTGCCTTCCGGCCCTTCACCCCGCGACTCTGCCCCTCGCCGGGGACCGCGTCTCACACCCGATCTTGCCACCGCATTCGAAATCTACACTCTTCACTCTTCTGTCCCCTGTCTTTCAGTCGGCCTCCGCTCTGGCACCAACCCCGCTCACCGGCCCTTCACCCCGCGACTCCGCCCCTCGCCGGGGACCGCGTCTCACGCCCGATCTTGCCACGGCATTCGAAATTTACACTCTTCACTCTTCTGTCCCCTGTCTTTCAGTCGGCCTCCACCCTGGCACCAACCCTGCTCGCCGGCCCTTCACCCCGCGACTCTGCCCCTCGCCGGGGACCGTGTCTCACGCCCGATCTTGCCACCGCATTCGAAATCTACACTCTTCACTCTTCTGTCCCCTGTCTTTCAGTCGACCTTCACTCTGGCACCAACCCTGCTCGCCGGCCCTTCACCCCGCGACTC
>JACQZL010000252.1 GCA_016213865.1 Candidatus Rifleibacteriota bacterium | reverse complement strand
GGGTCGAGGCCTCTGGGGGCGCGAGAGCGCCATCACCAAGGCGCGTGCCTTGAACGGCTGGACGAACCACCCCGGCGCGATCGCCCTCTATGCCGCCGGCAACAAGAGGCTGGCCTACGAGTACCTCGGCCGGGTCGCCCACCTGATGGAAGACATGTTCTCGCCGGCGCACGTTCACCTGGATGCCCACATGATCGACGACGAAGAGGTCGAGAAGTGGGGCGAGCTTCACGCGGACGAGTACAGCTACGACATGGCCGGCGCCCCGTTCGACGGCGCGACGCTCTACGACATCTTCTACCACGGTGCCCAGCTGGGTGACTCGCTCCCATCGGACGACTACGAGGGCGACTCCGCCGGCTTCACCGATCCGGGCGGTTGGACGCCGCTGCTGCGTTGCAGCGACACCACCTCGAGGAACGGCATCGGCTGGGACGAGGCCCGTCCCGAGGGCATGAAGCAGCTCTTCGATCGCGCCATCCCTGGGGCCATCTCGCATGTGGCCGGCGTGCTGCGCTACTTCTGGAGCCAGACGCATCCCGGACACGCGCTGCCCGAGCCGGCGACGGCAACTCGCGAGCCCGCTCCGCCGCTCGGCGTGGGAACGGGTCGCGTGCTGCGCTGAGCCAGAAAGGCCTGTCGGGAGCGCTGCACCCGAACCTCTCGCCAAGGGTGAAATTCTGGACCCGGCATTGAGAAGAGCGGTCGAGGCCTGAGCGACACTCTCGATGACTCCTGGCTGGGAACGTGGGCAAGACTCACTCCATGCATCGGGGGGTCCAGGGGCGAAGGGGCCTGGGGTGGCAACCCCAGCTTCGACTTTCGGGGCTGCCCGCTTGGCGGAGCAGCCCCACGGCGAGGTCTGGAGCGGAGCTCCAGGAGGTTGCTTTCCTCAACTGAGGACAGCGTCCCCGGCTCGAGAGCTGATTCCGGCTCTTCGCCTCTCTCAGCCGTTGCGGATGACGACGTTCGCGAGCACCTTGCCGGCGTCGTGGCACATGTCCATCGCGCCTTCGAGATCCTCGTAGAGTTCCTTGAACTTGATGACCTCGAGGGGAGAGGTGGACTCGCGGAACATCGACGCCAGTGCCTGATGATAGTGGGCGTCGCACTGGGTCTCCAGGTTGTGGATGTCTCGGCAGACGTGCCGGATCTCGTCATACCGGTTGTGGTGCCGGAGCAGGTGCATGGCCCGCTGGATGTGCTCGACCGCCTGGCAGGTGAGGTCGATCATGCCGCGCATGTGGTCGCCCAGGTCCCCGATGTCGTAGAGGATGGCGCGGTTCGACGCGAAGTCGATGGCGTCGAGCACGTCGTCGATGCAGGTGGCCAGGGCGATGATGTCCTCGCGCTCGATGGGGGTGACGAAGCTCTTGATCAGCTCTTCGAAGGTCTCGCGGGTGATCTCGTCGCCCTTGCTCTCGATGAGCTTGATCTCCTTCGCCTTGGCGGTGCGCTCCTCCCCGGGGCCCAGAGCGCCGAACTCCTTGAGCAGGCGCGCACCATGCGCGAGATTGACCGACCCCGCTTCGAGCAGGTTGAAGAATTTGTCTTCGTGCGGGAGCAGAGCGCGGATCAGTCTGTCGAAAATCATGTGATTCCTTACGGTGCCGGCCTCGGTGGGCTGGCTGGTCGAGAGGCCAGGTTCGCGGCGGATGCCGGGCGGGAGTGCGCCGGGCTCGAGACCCGTCGCCTCGCGCGGCTAGCCGAGAGTGGCGCCGGATTCGTCGGTCTGATGGTCTCTCCAGTAGCGGCCGAACTCGCGCAGGTAGGTCAGGCTCGTGAGGTCTTCCATCCGGTCGAGGTAGACGAAGCCGTCGAGGTGATCGGTCTCGTGCTGGATGGCCCTGGCGAAGAAGCCGGAGGCGTCGAACGAGAGCGGATTGCCCTTCCGGTCCATCGCCTCGACGTGGAGCTTCGTCCAGCGAGGGACCAGTCCACGCATCTCGGGGACCGACAGGCAGCCTTCCCAGTCCTTCTCCCGCCGCTCGGAGAGGGGAGTGAGTTCGGGGTTGACCAGGACGGTGAGCGGCACCGCCGGCTCGCCACGGTGGGCGCCCGCCGGGACCTCGACGGCGCAGATTCTCAGGGGCTGGTGCACCTGGGTCGCCGCCAGCCCGACGCCGTCGTACTCGCGCATCGTCTCGACGAGATCGTCGATGAAACGCTGCAGAGATTCGCGCACCAGCTCCGACTTCTTGATGGGCTGGGTCTTGACGCGCAGACAGGGGTTCCCGAGTACGGCGACTTTCAGAAGGGCCATCGAGCGCCTCCGCTCAGTCCGGATGATCGGCGGCATCATATTACGGCCTCCGGTCGCGATCAAGTCGGGAGTTCCCGACGCGCGGTCGCGGCCATTGAAATGGGAGACGGTCCTTTGTTAGACTGCCGCCCTCGCGCCGACCGCGTCCGCGGCGGGCCAGACCTCTGCTGCAATGGAATCCCGCTTCATCCGCAACTTCTCGATCATCGCCCACATCGACCACGGGAAGAGCACCCTGGCCGACCGGGTTCTCGAATTGACCGGCACGCTCACCGAGAGGGAGATGCGCGAGCAGGTGCTCGACAACACCGAACTGGAGCGCGAGCGCGGCGTCACCATCAAGGCCAAGGCGGTCCGCACCGCCTACCTCGCGTCCGACGGCAACACCTACCAGTTCAACCTGATCGACACCCCGGGCCACGTCGACTTCACCTACGAGGTGTCGCGGAGCCTCGCCGCCTGCGAGGGCGCGGTGCTCGTGGTCGACGCGGTGCAGGGAGTCGAGGCGCAGACCATCGCCAACGTTTACCTGGCGCTGGAGAACAACCTCGAGATCATCCCGGCGATCAACAAGATCGACCTGCCGAGCGCCCAGCCCGACGAGGTCCGCCGCCAGATCCAGGAGGTCGTCGGCATCGCCGAAGAGCAGTGCCTGCTCATGAGCGCCAAGGACGGGCGGGGCGTTCACGAGCTGCTGGAAGAAGTGGTCAAGCGAGTGCCGCCGCCGATCTGCCGGCCGGGCGCGCCGCTCAGGGCCCTGATCATCGACTCGCACTACGATTCGTACCAGGGCGTCATCTGTTACCTGAGGGTCTTCGACGGCTCCATCAAGAAGGGGATGGAGGTGTCCCTGATCTCGACCGGCAAGCGCTACGAGGTGGCGGCGCTTGGCATCTTCACTCCGAAGATGCAGGAGATCGGCGAACTCTCGGCGGGCGAGGTGGGCTTCATGGCCGCCTCGATCAAGGACATCCGCGAAGCGCGCATCGGCGACACGGTGACGCTGGGCCGCCACGGCGCGACCGAGCCTCTGCCGGGCTACAAGGAAGCCCAGCCGGTGGTGTTCGCCGGGATGTACACGGTGGACAACGCCGACTTCGAAAACCTGCGCGAGGCGCTCGGCAAGCTTCAACTCAACGACGCCAGCTTCGGCTACGAGCCGGAGACCTCGGCGGCGCTCGGCTTCGGCTTCCGGTGCGGGTTCCTCGGGCTGTTGCACATGGAGATCGTGCAGGAGCGGCTGGAGCGCGAGTTCGATCTGGATCTGATCACGACGGCCCCCTCGGTGCTGTACCGGATCCAGATGAAGGACGGCTCGTTCACGGACATCGAGAACCCGTCGAAGCTGCCCGTGGCCGGCTCTTTCGAGGCGATCCACGAGCCGTTCGTGGAGATGAAGATCTACTTCCCGACCGAGTACACCGGCGCGATCATGGAGCTGGTCCGCGAGAAGCGAGGCGAGTTCAAGACCACCTCCTACATCGCGGCCAACCGCGTCGTGGGCACCTACGTGCTGCCCTTCGCCGACATCATCACCGACTTCTACGACAAGTTGAAGAGCTGGACCAAGGGCTACGCCTCGATGGAGTACACCTTCATCGGCTACCGGCCCTCGGACCTGGTGAGGCTCGACGTGGTCGTCGCCGGCGAGGTGGTCGATGCGCTCTCGTTCATCGTGCCGCAGGATCGCGCCTTCAACCGGGGGCAGGCGCTGGTGTCCAAGCTCAAGGAACTGATCCCGCGGCAGCTGTTCGAGGTGCCGGTCCAGGCGATGATCGGCAGCCGGGCCATCGCCCGGGTGAACGTCAAGGCTAACCGCAAGAACGTGCTGGCCAAGTGCTACGGCGGCGACATCACGCGCAAGCGGAAGCTGCTCGAGAAGCAGAAGGCCGGCAAGAAGAGGATGAAGCAGGTCGGGAACGTGCAGATCCCGCAGTCGGCCTTCATGGCGATTCTCTCGCTCGACTGACGGCCGGGGCCGCCGGGGCGGGAGCCGGTCCAGCGGGCCGGACAGAGACCAACCGGATGGAGAGACCCAGGAAGAAGACTCTGGCGTGGGCCGAGGCCCGCCATCAGATGAATGAGACCTTGCGCCGGCAGGCTGAAGCCCGCTTTGGCAAGGAGTTCC
>JACQZL010000088.1 GCA_016213865.1 Candidatus Rifleibacteriota bacterium | reverse complement strand
GTCACCTTGAGCGCCAACGGCTACGACCTGATCGCTGGTGAACTGGACCCGGCGTCGTTCAGGTGGTCCGAAGGCGGCCAACTTATCAGCACTGGCCCCACGGTGCCCGTGACATTGCCGGGCGGAGACCACCTGATCGTCCTGGAAGTGCAGGGGCCAGCCGGAGGGACTGCCACGTCGACAGTCGCTTTCACGCTGACGACCCAGCCTGTCACCGGGGACGTGTCCCTGTCGGGGCAAGTGCGGACGACGGCCGGCACGCCGCTGGACGGTGCGACCGTGGAGATCCACGAGGTGGGTTCCGGGCGGACGCAGACGTCATCGACCCCGAGCGATTTGGGGGCCGGGACCTATGCGATCGACTTCGTGTCGGCCCTCAAGACGACGGGACCGGCCGACGCCACTACCTACGAGATGCGGGTCTTCTCTGAAGGCGCGCTGCGGCAATCGACCCCGGCGAGTATCGTGGTGACCTCGGGCAGAGCAAGCCAAGGCCTCGTGATGCAGGACATTTTGGTGCCCTGACGAGACCGGCCATAGGAGGATGATATGCGAGGAAAGTGGCGATTTGAGTGGTTGTTGCTAGCTGGGACACTTCTCGCGTCGGGCGCGACGGTTTCCCTGTCGGCCCAGGAGGTCTCTTCGAACGTGTTCGCGATCACCGGCATCGCGCTCCGTCCGGTGTGGTACAACTACTGTGTTCCCTTCAACGGCGTGGTCATCCGGGCCTTCAACATGCGCAACGGACTGACCGACGAGTGCGTCACGCCCAAGCTGACGGGAAGGAACGGGACCTTCGTACTCGTACAGCCAGACTGGTCGAATGGGCAAGCCGTGCGCGTGGGAGATGTGATCCGGGTCAGCGTTACAGACCCCCTGAACCGATTGCGGCGGCCGCTCCGTTGCTTTCCGAGCGAGTACACCGTGGAGCCCTGGCAAGTGTCGCAATTGAACCTCCGACTGAACGTCCTGGTGTACTGAGCTCGATGGAGGCCCATGATGCGCAACTACATTCTCGCCCTCTTGGTGCTCGCGCGTCTGTACAGGGGCTACAACCTGGTCAACATCCCGGTCCTCGACCCGGTGACGAGTGCCCCGTACAAGGCATCCGTCATCGCCACGGCCCTCGGGGCCGTGCTCATCCAACTCAACTTCCCCGGCGATGCTGCCAGGGGACGGACCTTCGTACCCGGGCTGAGTGCCACCGACTTTGGTCTGGATCCCTCGCTGTCGTACTGGGTCCTCGTGCGTCAGCCGCGCACCCTGGAACTAGAGGGGATCGCCTCCTCGGCGGCCGCGGCCGCGGTCGACAGTCTCGGGGGCACCATGGTCAGTCCCTGGCCCAAAGGGCTGGTGCCCTGCGGGTTCCCACTGGGACTGCCGCATCTGATGACGTATTGCGACCTCCTGGAGTGGTTCGATCAATACGCCGGCTCGGGCAGCAGCTTCTCGTACCTGGTCGCGACGGAGCCCAACGCCACGAAGACGCTGGCTCGCTTCGTTTTCTTCATGCCGGGCGTGACCGGGGATAACCACACTGTCGAACCGGGCCAGGGCCTCTTGCTGCATCCCCGACGTACCACGAGGTTGCCCTCCGAGGCTGCGCTGGGCAACGGCCAGACCTTCACGACGGTGGGACGGTCCGCGACCACCTCAGGGACCCCGTCCTACGATCCGGTCTCCTACGATCAGACTCCGATGAACTCCCCGGAAGGTCTGCGGGCCTTTCGGCCCGACGCGGCCGACCTCGACTACGTTGCCTACGCGGACAAGGGGAACCACGCCGTCATGATGGCCGGCAGCCGCTATGAGTACACGCGGATCGCCGGCCTCCCGAACGGACAGACGGGACCGTACGACCCAGCGCAGCTCGATGCGCGCCAAGCCGCGCTCGCGTTCCCCGAGGACGTCGACTGCGTCAGTTCCAGCAGCGGCTACGAGCGGTTCATGGTGGCCGACACCGAGCACCACGTGGTCCGGGTGGTGACACGCATCAACAGCGGGACTTGCACTATCTCCACGCTTGCCGGGACGGGCAATCCCTTTGACGAGCTCAACGACGGGTTCTCTCCCGGGCGTGGCGGTCTGTATCGGCCCACCGGGATCGCCAACGTCGGGGGGACGACCTACATTGTCGATCAGCGGCACGGCCGGATCCGCCGCATTGCCACCGAAGGGCAGTTTCGCGTCATCAGCACCTTTGCCGGCGGAGCGACCACGGCGTCGGACGAGGAGTGGCGTGCCCCCGCGGAGTGCAGCTTCGCGCAGCCGGAGCGTATCGCAGCATCCCTTCCGGGCGGTCAGGTCTTGTATGTGACCGATAGTGTCCGCGGCAACGTACGGTGCATACGGCCCGATTCCAACGGGAACCCGGCCGTGGTGACCGTCATGGGCACCTTCAATCAGCAGAACCCTGTCAAGGCCAACACGAATCCGCCCGTGCTGGCGACAGCCGCCACCCTCCAGACTCCCAAGGGGCTTGCGACTGATCCGGAAGGCTCCGTCTACGTGTCGGACGTCACCCAGCGCAGGATCTACCGGATTGGGAGCTACGCGGGCTGGGTGTCACACGTGGCCGGCTCGAGCTCAGGGGAGGCCGGCAACCGGCTCAATCCTCCGTACAACATGGAGGCGGTGAGGATTGGCAGCTATCCGGCGCGCTCCGTGTCCCTGGTGTCCGGCGGTCTGCACGCGCCGCACGGCCCTGTCCTCCACTTCTCGGATAGGCTCAACCACTGCATCCGGCGCCTGGTGAAGCGGCCGTGAGGCTCTTGCGGTGGGTCTGTCTGGGCGCGCTCTGGCTGACCGTGTGGGCCCCGCGCTTGCTGGGGTACGAGGTGACGCTGGAGCTGGGCCGCGGAGTGAACCTGGTGGCCGTGCCGATGGAGTACGAGTCGCTCGTCCCCGTGTTCACCGCCTCCGACCTGGCGCGCCAGACTCGGTCGGCGATCGTCGCGCGCGGCGTCGAGCGCGATTTCGGGGCCCCTCGGTTTTACACCTTCCTTCCGTCGGCGGGCGGGTTCGACTTCATGGTCCGACCCGGTAGCGGTCTGATC
Organism: Candidatus Rifleibacteriota bacterium; assembly: GCA_016213865.1. Next base: position 2,495 of record JACQZL010000088.1, on the reverse strand, counting down.
GTCGTCAGTTCCATGTCGCAGACCGTTCGTCTGAGCGTCCCGGAACCCGTCTTCCCGGGGCGGATCGAGACGATCGCCGGCACGGGGGCGGCCGGATACAGCGGAGATGGGGGCCCTGCCACGCAGGCCCAGCTCTACATCCCGACCCACCTCTCCCTGGACAGCGCAGGTAACATCTACATCCTCGATGCCTGGAACTCCGCCATCCGCCGGGTGGATGCCCGGACCGGTCTCATCAGCACCATTGCGGGAGGGCGCAAAGTCCGCGATCGGAACGGTGCCCCCATTCCAACTGGAGACGGGGGTCCGGCGGTCGACGCGACGTTCGATTGTCTCTTCTCGATTCATGTCGATCCGACCGACAAGCTCTGGATAACAGGCTGCGATACCTACCGGCGGATCGACCTGCGCACGGGCCTCATCGACGCCCCCTTCCAGCGGCTCTCCTTCGGTCGAGACGTGGTTGTCACGGCTGACGGGACTCTGTACCACTCCAGCGACGACCCCGGAGGTCTCTACGTCACTCACCCCGCGGGACGGACCGAGATGCTGCTATCCTGGCCTGATTGCCAGATCCAGGGGGGGAACGAGCGCCGGCTCTACTTCGCCCAGTTGGGCGGGGACACGTTGTACGAGTTCGACCTCGGGACCCGAAAGGTGAGACACCTGGTCGGCCGCGGCTACTCCGATCTCGGACTGGACGGGCAGGCACCACGCGATACCGGCTTCTTTGGAAGGACCGCCGCACAGGCAACACGACCACGGTCGCCGGGGACAGCTACGTCTATTGGCCCGGCGGACAGTGGCAAGGGCGATACCGCGGGGACGGCGGGCCCGCGACGCTGGCCAGTTTCTATGGGCCCGCCAGTCCCTGCATGGAGCCCGACGGGTCGCTGCTGCTTGCCGACTGCGGCAACAACTGCGTGCGGCGCATTTCGGCCAGGCCCGAGCCGCCGACGTCGCGACCGCAACACCAGGTCTATCTGACCCGCGGATTCAACGTCTTCTCGGTCCCGCCGTCTCCCGGTGTCACCCGACCGATTCTGGCTAGCGAAGTGGCGCGTCTGACCAACAGCCCGTTCGTGGTCCGCACGGTCGCGCGCGACGGCGTCTCGAGGTTCGAGGCCTACGTTACCTCGCAGCCGGCCACCGACTTCGAGGTCCCGACGACGTGTGCCGTCGGAGTGGTCTGCGGCTCGGGCCGCTCGGTCGACCTCACCCGGCGCGGTGAGCTGCGGCCGGGCGACATCCTCACGATCGCCGGGACCGGCAAGCCTGGATTCTCCGGGGACGGCGGGCCCGCTTTCACCGCGCAGCTCAATCGGCCATCTTCGCTGGCCCTAGACAGCCGCGGCCGGTTGCTGGTTGCCGACCTGTTCAACCACCGGGTCCGACGGATCGATCTGGTGACGGGGCAGATCGAGACGGTCGCCGGCAACGGGCGCATGGACTTCTCGACCGACGCGGCCTCGGCGACAGAAGTGCCCGTGGCCCGCCCGGGGGTCCTTTGCGTCGACGCCGGCGACAACCTCTTCATCGCGGCGGACTGGCAGATCGTGCGGGCGGATGCCCGTACGGGCGCCTTGACCGTCGTTGCGAAGATGTGGGATATCCCTGTCCAGCTTACGGGAACCGACATGGCCCTGCCCTCGATCATGGTCGCCTCACCCACGGGAGAAGTTTTCTTCAAAGACCGCATCACCCTCGCGATCTACCGGGCTGGCCCGGTCCCCCCGAACATCTCAGTCGTCACCGGCAGAGGGATGGAGGCTCCCACGACCGCCGGCATCGACCTGGACGCATCCAGGGTCGCAGACGTAAGCGACATGACCCTCGATGGGCCGGACCGTCTTCGCCTGCACGGGATCCGAGAGTGGGTCGCCGACCTGGCTGCCCGCAAGATCTACCTGCTGCCTGGCCCGCGTCGTGAGTCCTACGAGTACGCGAGGAGCTTGCCCGATGGCACTCTTCTGGGTGTGAACTACAACGAGTCCCGCATCTGGCGGGTCCCGCCGGCAGGCCCCGCCACGCTGCTGGCCGGAGATGGTTACTGTCAGAGCCGGACAGCCGACGGGAACGGACGCCACGCCGGCGATGGCGGCCCGGCCATCAGCGCTAGCCTGAGTGGCCCCAAGGCCGTGAGCCTGGACGCAGACGGCAACCTGTACATTGCCGACGCGAGCAACCACGTCATTCGCATGATCGTCGGTCCCAAGGGGCCGCCGCGGCTGGTCCGGGCCCGCTGACGCGGGCCTTGGTTGCTCTGCGCTCGCTCACGTGGATGCCCGGGGCGCGTCGCCGCCGCTCGCACGCCCCGCAGGGTCAGTCGGCAGGCCTCCCCGAGATGGCCCGCTGTCACCCTGGCCACGACGCCGGGCTGCCTCCTATTCGCGCAGCGAGAGGAGCGCCTTCGAGAAGCCGGTGGACCTGTCTTCTTGTGCCGGCACGGAGGGCGGCTGCACGCATCCAGGGATCACAAGAGACCTCGGCCGAAG
>JACQZL010000251.1 GCA_016213865.1 Candidatus Rifleibacteriota bacterium | reverse complement strand
CCGAGGACTCCGAACTGCGAGCGCATGCAGAACTCTCTCCAGTCATCGGGAGGTCCAGTGGTGAACTTCACCCCTGGCGAGGTCTGGAGCGGAGCTCCAGCAGGAACTCAGTTCGACGGGCAGCGCCCCCAGCCACCAGCTTGCTTCCTCCCCACTAGGCATTCGGCGTCATGATCCTCATACTCCTCCAAACTCCGCGATACGCACGCGGACGAAGGAGACGAGCATGAACGCATCACGGTTGTCCTGCCTGGTCCTGACGGCACTGCTGGCCGTGGCCTCGACGGTTCCTGCCGCTGCGTACTCGGGCGTCTCCAACGGCGCCATCCAGGGCGTGGTCTACAGCTCGAACGGCACGCCGCTGCCGGGCGTCTCGGTCGTCGCCGTGAGGCAGGAGGCGCCGCCGGTCATCCGCAGCGCCACGACCGACGTCATGGGTAACTTCTTCCTGGGCGACCTCTACGGCGGCAGCTACACGCTCGGCTTCAGCAAGTACGGCTTCCGGACCATCACGACCGAGAGCGGCGGCCAGGGCCAGCAGACTGCGGTCGGCCGGCAGGTTCGCGCCTACGTCGAGCCGGGCCGGGTCTCGACCATCGGCTCGGTCTTCCTGGTGCCGGACGCGGGCGCCGGCTACGGTTCGTCGGTCACGGTGATGGTGGCCGATGCCGCGACCGGCCAGAGCGTGGACGACGCGACGGTCATCGTCGGGCCCAGCGCCGCATCCGGCCCGACCTCGGGTGGGCGATACGTGCTGCAGGTGCCGCCCGCGGTGGACGGCCAAGGCCAGCTGACGCCGGTGCGGGCGATCGTGCAGGCCGATGGGTTCGCCACCCAGCAGAGCATGCTGATGCTGGCCCCGAACGCCAGCCAGACCGGGTGCGCTCCTACAATCTCTCGTTCGTGCTGAACGGCGCCGCCGTGGCCCGGCTGACCAACGTGATCGCGCCCCGCGCCGGGGCCCGCACCCTCCCGGGGCCGGTGCCGATCGACCCGCTGGTGGTGACCGTGGCCGGCCAGGTGCTGTTCTCGGACGGCTCGGCGCCGATGGGCGGGGCCTACGACCAGGCGGTCGTGCGCGAACTCGGGCGGGCGGCTGCGCTCTCGGGCGGCAGCTTCTTCATCCCGTCGGTGCCCCAGGGCCGGACTTTCACGTTGCAGGTGCAGGCGGTCAACCCCCGCACGAGGCTGGCCGAGACCGCCACCGTCCAGTTCACGCCGGTATCCAACGGGATGGGCAACCCGGTGTTCACGCTGCCGCTGATCGTGCTCAGGGGCGGTTCGAACGGCTTCTACCCGCCGTTCTGAGCCTTCAGCAGGGGCCTGATCGCCTCGAGGAACTCGGGCAGCTGAAACGGCTTCTGCATGAAGGCGGAGGCGCCGATCGCCAGTGCCTGCTCTCGGATCTCGGGCGAACCGGAGACCGACAGCACGACGATGGGGGTGGCCTGCCAGCGCGGGTCGGCCCGGACGCGGCGGATGAGGTCGAAACCGGTCATCTCGGGCATGTTCAGGTCGGTGATGACGAGGTAGATGTCGGTGCGCGAGTCGAGGGTGAGCAGCGCCGCCGGCCCCGAGTCGGCCTCGACGACCGAGAAACCGCCCAGCGTGAGGTAGCGGCCGACCGACTGCCGGAAGCCGGGGTGGTTGTCAACTAGCAGGATCGTTCCCATGGGATTCGGGGGGCAGATGGAACAGGTCGGGGAGCGCCGGTTCCAGGCGACCGTCGGGGAGGATGTGCAGGACCCGGACACCGAGAGTGAGCAGATTCCGGGCAATCAGGAAATCCCGGTGGCAACCGTGAGGCTCGGCCTCACCGCAGAACAGGCACAGTCTGCTGTTTCGGGATTCCTCCACGAGCCAGTCGAGCCCCTGCCGGAAGGGCTCGCTCTTTTCCACTTGCAAGAAGTCGACCGCCTCACGGTCCGTGAAGGACGGTCCGTCGGGCACCCGCCCTAACCGCTCTCCCAGATAAGTATAGACAATCCCCGAATCCAGAAGTGCCATCTTCATCCGGTCCCGGTTGAACTGGGGCACGAAGGCGTTGTGGGGTCGCGCCCGCACGTCGACCAGCATCTTGACCTCGTGCTGCTTCAGCAGGGCGACCAGCTCCTCGACCGAGGCCCTGGAGTGGCCGATGGTGAGGATCTCGGCCGGCGGAGCGGTCTGCACGGGCCCTGACACCTCCGGGTTCACTGCGCGATCGAGCGCAGGTATCGCTCCACCAGGTCGCGGTGCTCGACGGGGTAGCTCTCCCGGGTCAGGTTATTGAAGAGCTTCTGGCGGATCTCGGTCAACTGCTGCTCGACCGGATCGACCTGGGCGGGGGAATAGTCCCGGGCGAAGCGGGCCTGGCGTTTCTTGGATTCGCCCTGCTTGTGGAGCGACTTGTCGGCCTCGAGCATCCGGTAGAGGATGCGCTTCTGCTTCTGGCGCGCCGTGTCGGAGTTGCCGAACTTCTTCAGCTCTTCCTCGACCTCCTTCATCTCGCCGGCCACGCCCTGGAGGTCGCCCATGACCTCCTTGGCCTGCTGGTACTTCTCGGCGAGCTTCTCGAGCGCCTCGCGAACCAGTGCCTGCTCGGCAGCCATGCGCTGCATCATCTCTTGCAGCAGCGGATTGGTCGACGGTTCCTGCTTCAGCCGCTCGGCCTGCTCGTTGATGTGGCTCTGCTGCTCGATCAGTTTCTCGAGCTGGTCGAAGAACCCCTCCATCCCGGCCTGCTGCTGCTGATTCATCAGCTGGGCGACCATCTCGATGAGCTTCGCGACCACGCGGTTGACCTTCTCGAGGCTGGCGCCGGCGAGTTGTTTGCCGCTGTGCACGTGGGTCGCCTCGAAGGAATCGGCCGCCTCGCGGGCCGCGTCGAGCAGGTCGGACACGGCGCTGACGAACGAACTCTTGAAGATCGCCTCGTCGCTGATGAGGGCGTCGAAGTCCCTCTCGAACGACTCGAGCCCGCGGCACACGTGACCCTGCGAGCGAGCCAGACCGCGCGAGAACTCGCGGCCGTCGCCCATCATCTCGTCCGGGATCGACACCGTCGCCAGCTCTTCCTGCAGCTTCGAGATATCGAGGCCGAACCGGACCAGGGCCAGCAGCTTCTCCAGGTTCACGGAGACCTGCTTACTCTTCATACCCGACTGGGTCTGGATGAGCGACTCCTGGAGGGCCTTCATCTTGTTCAGCGCCTGGTTCTCCTGCTCCAGCGCCTGCTGGCCCTGGTTGGCGGCGAGGTTCTTCTTCGCCTCCGAGACGTTCCGCGGCAGCCCCTCCTTGCGCGCCTTCTCGGTCGCGTCCTTCATCTTCTTGGCTGCCTCGGGGAAGCTCTTCTGGGCGTCCTGGGCCAGCTTGTCGAGCTGGCCGAGCAACTGCTGGGTCGACTCCTCTAGCTGCTGCTGGCGGGCGGCCAGGTCGGTCACGGGTTTCCCCTCCGAGAGCCGCCGGGTCGTCTCTTGCCGGAGCGCGTCCTGCTTC
>JACQZL010000250.1 GCA_016213865.1 Candidatus Rifleibacteriota bacterium | reverse complement strand
GGCTTCTACCCGACCCACGACGCCGCGTACGCTGCGAGCCTGATGGAGCAGTCCGAGCTCGACCCGCGCGCGCGAGCGCGCGACCTGTCGCGAGGCATGCTGGCCAAGCTCTGCCTGCTGCTCGCGCTCGGCCAGAGGACCGATCCGGCGGCAGGGTTGGGCACGCCGCCAGGGGCGGCAGGGTCGGGCACGCCGCCAGGGGCGGTAGGCTTTGCCACACCGGCCACGGAGGGGCCGGCCTTGTCGCGCATCCTCGATACCGTGCCGGCGATGCTGGTCGCCACCGACCGCGAAGGCCGCTGCGTCTATGCCAATCCGCTCTGGCAGCAGATGGTGGGGGCCGAGGCCTGCCTTCGCGACAGCCTGACCTGGCTGGACGGCGTGAGCGCCGACGATCGAGAACGGGCCCGCGATGCGTGGAAGACCCTGCTGGACGGAGACGGCGTCCTGGCGCTCGAACTGCGTCTCCAGGCCGCCGGGCAGCCCGTGACGTGGGCCGACGTCCGTGTGGCGCGTTACGAGGGTGACGGCGCCGACGCCAGACACTACCTCGGATTCGCTGCGGATATCACCCGCCGCAAGGAGGCCGAGGATGCTCTGCGCGAGAGGGAGGAGTTCCTCTCGGCCGTGTTTGAGAACATCCCGTTGATGGTCTTCGTCAAGGACGCGGCGGAGCTGCGCTTCGTGCGCTTCAACCGCGCCTCGGAGGCTCAGCTCGGCATCACGCGCGAAGAGATGTACGGCAAGAACGACTACGACTTCTTCGAGCCGTCCCAAGCCGCCTTCTTCACCGCGAAGGACCGCGAGGTGCTGAATAACAAGACGTTGATTGACATCCCCGAGGAGCCCATCCAGACCCGGGACCGCGGCCAGCGCCTCCTGCACACGAAGAAGATCCCCATCCTCGACTCGCACGGGGAGCCACGCTACCTCCTCGGCATCTCGGAGGACATCACCGAACAGAAGCTGGCCGAGGCCGAGCTGCGCCGGGCCAAGGATGCGGCTGACACGGCCAATCGCGCCAAGAGCGCCTTCCTGGCCAACATGTCGCACGAGATCCGGACTCCTCTCCATGCGATGCTCGGCTTTGCGCAGATCCTGCGGAACGAACCGGCCCTGGCCAGCTCTCATCAGCAGATCCTCGACCACATGCTCTCCAGCGGGGAACACCTCCTGTCGCTCATCAACGACGTGCTCGAGATGTCGAAGATCGAAGCCGGGCGACAGATACTGCAGCCGCTCACCTTCGACCTCCACCAGTTGATCCTGCAGTACGGCGCGATCTTCCGAGCCCGGGTCCAGACTCCCGGAGTCACGTTCCACATCGAAACCGCCCCCGACCTGCCCAGATGGGTCTCCACGGACCGGGACCACCTCTCTCGGGCCCTGCTCAACGTGCTCGGGAACGCGGTCAAGTTCACGTCCAGTGGACACGTGACGTTGCGGGCCCGGGCCGTCGCCTCGACGGCAGATACCGCCGAACTGCTCCTCGAGGTCGAGGACACGGGGATCGGCATCGCCCCCGAGGACCTGCGGCGCGTGTTCGAGCCGTTCGAGCAGGACGAGCTAGGCCGCCGGTACGGAGGGACGGGGCTCGGATTGGCCCTGACGCGCCAGTACGCCGAGCTGCTGGGCGGGCAAGTCGACGTGGAGAGTACGCCGGGGACCGGCAGCACCTTCCGTCTCCGGATTCCGGTAAGGATCGTCTCCGAGCCGATGGGGGTCAAGCCTGCCCAGCGCCCCGACCGGGTGATCGGACTGGCCAGCGGGCAGCCTCGATGGCGCATCCTCGTGACCGACGACCAGCAGGCCAATCGCGAGGTCCTCCGCGCCCTGCTCGGCCCGGTTGGTTTCGAAGTCGAGCTCTCCGAGAGCGCCGAGGAGACGTTCGAACTGCTGAACCGGTGGCGCCCTCAGCTCATCTTCATGGACATCCGGATGCCTGGCGTCGACGGTCTCGCGGCGATCCGCCGCCTCAAGGCCGACCCGGCTACCCATGACTTGCCAGTGGTGGCCGTGACGGCCGGTGCCTTTGCCGAGGATCGGGCCGCTGCTCTCGACGCAGGAGCCGACGCCTTCCTTCGCAAGCCGTTTCGCCGCGAGGAGATGCTCGACCTGATCGCGAACCTCGTGCCTGTCCAGTACCTGCGCGCGGGGACGCGCCCGGGGCCGGAAGGGACCTGACAGACCCGCGACCGTCAGCGCCGGACGGGAGGGTCTTTGGAAAGCGGTACGCCCAGGACCCAGATTTGGCCCATGAAGTCCTTCCCGACCAGCACGAGGCGGCTCGACGCGACGGCTGCCCGGACAGAGCGCGGTCGAAAGCCGGGGTATGAGACCTGGGTCAGCGGCCACCAGGCCTTGCCGTCCGCGCTGCTCAGCACCATCAGAACGGGGATGACCTCCGGCTCCGAGATGACCGCAAGGTAGAAACGGCCGCGGCCGTAGGTGAGGCACGGGGCGCTCGCCCTGAAGGCCAGCATCTGGATCGGACGCTCGGGCGCCGAGAACCCGCTCGCCGCATCCTCGCTTCTGCGAAACCAGACCGTCTTGGACGTCTCCTCATAGGTGACCAGCACGGCCGTTCCGTCGCCCGAGACGAGCTCGGGTTCGCCCGGGACCTCCCCGGGTTCCGAGAGCCGGCGCCACGCCAGCCTGTTCGCCCCGCACTCGGAGTCCAGCACGGCAGAGTGCAGACTTGGAGGAAGCTCCCCGGCACGTTCCACCAGCGCCACAGCGACCACCGACGGCCCGGCCCGTACTGCCCCGAACCACTCGATCTCGCCGCCGACGTCCAGCGGGATTGTCGTGACCGGCCGCTCCAGGCCGAGCGACGGCGGAGCCAGTAGTCTGGCGTGCAGCAATTGTCCTGGAGGGTGGCGCCCGGCGACAAGCAGCAGGTGCGGACCTGACGGCCCGTCCCCCGGATGGCACAGCGTGTCGGCCCCGAGCCCCAGCCCCCTTGGGGGCCCGACCCGATCGCGTCCGGACCAGAACGTAGCCCGAAGCTCGTTGGGCGCGCGGTCGTTCCTCGAAACGCAAAGGGCCAACAGCCCGTTTCGGGTGAAGAAGGAGAGCGGAACCCCGTCCCGCGAATCGACCCCGGGGAGGAGGCGTACGACGCCACCCCAGGTGCGGCCTTCGTCCTCGCTTGCTCGCATCACCAGATCCAGGGGGGCCGGCTTGCCGCCCCGTCTCCAGACCACCACGACCCGAGCGCCGTCGGCCGCGACCCGGACATGCTCCGCAATTCCGGTGGCGCTGGCCAGCACGGCCAGGCCCGTGCGTGCGATGGACGGGAGCAGCCCGCCGCTTGCGGTCCGCCTCTGCGAGCCCGCCTCGAGAGTGAGCGTCACGGTCTCGCCACGCATCGACGGCACCGCCACCGGGATGGCCCACGACCGGACTCCGCGGGGTACCTCCACGGGGTCGGCCTTCGCCCCGGTGCTGCCCTGCACGCGCACTCTCACGGGCAGGGGCGCCGGCTGCTCGAAATCGAGCCGGACACGGTCCGTTCCGTAAGAGACGCCGGCTTCATCGAGGAATCGCAGACTCGCCGAAGTCTGTGCTCCGCCGGGCCGGGAGCCTCCCGCCCCGACGAGACGGGCCTCTCCGAGCACCGCCGAGCCGGACCGGTCGGGTAGGCCATGCCACGCCAGGAGCACGGCGAGAAGTCCGACCAGGCCCCCTGCCGCCACGGCCCCGAACAGGGCTGTTCGGCGAAGGGAACGTCCGCATGGGAGCGGCGACGCCCGAACGGTGGTCGCGGCCACCCGGGTTCCCGTCATGCGAGAACGCGGCCTGCCGGATTCCAGCGCCCGGGTGGCTCGGCAGTTGCGGCCCGCGAGGGACGCGGACAGCTCGCCGCCCCTGGCCGCGAGCGAGACGGCCAGGTCGTTCGCCGTCGGGCGAACCGCGGGCACTCTTGCAAGGCAGGCTGTCAAGATGCCGTCGAGTCCGGCGTCAAGGCCCGAACGCAGGCTGGACGGAAGCGGGGGCCGGCACTCGAGGACCCTGGCGAGCAGCTCGCTCAGGTCGTCGCCGCGAAAGGGGCGGATGCCGGCGAACAGTTCGTAGAGGATCACTCCGAGCGCAAAGACGTCTGCTGCCGGACCGGCCACCTCTCCCCGCAGCACCTCGGGGGCCATGTAACCCGGTGTCCCCAGGATCGTCCCTGCGGCGGTGTCGAGGGTCCCGCTACCGGCGGTGGGACGGGCGAGACCGAAGTCGCCCACCTTGACGTCCCCCGTCTCCGTCAGAAGGACGTTCTCGGGCTTGAGGTCGCGGTGGATGACACCCGCTGCGTGCGCCCAGCCGACAGCCTGAGCGAGGTGACAGCCAAGGTGGGCCGCGTGACTCGGTTCGAGGGCGCCTTGATGCTCCAGCAGCCGCCTGAGGGTACCGCCTTCCACAAACTCGGCAACCAGATACGGCTGCCCGTCCGCAAAGCCGGCATCGAAGACCGCGACGAGGTTCGGGTGGGTGAGACGCGCCTGGAGCCGGCCCTCGCGCACGAAGCGAGCCCGGGTCTCGTCGGCACCGAACAGCCCGGGCCGCAGGACCTTGAGGGCAACGACGCGGCCGAGGTCCTCCTGAAGGGCTCGGTACACGGTCCCCGAGGCTCCGGCACCCACCTGCGAGAGGATGCGATACCCGGGCACGGACATCCGGTCGCCTCCAACGGCATCATGCAGGCATCGGGCGCGGCCGGCCCGGCGCGACTCTCAGTGTAGCGCGCCGAGGGAGCGACGCTCACTCATGGGCGAATCCGCGGACCCTTGAACCACGAAGACCCGAAAGCACAAAGGACTGCACGAAGAGAGGCGTGATCGAATGAAGGCCTTTGTGCCGCTCTTCGTGTCCTTCGTGCCTTCGTGGTTTGGTCTCCTCGTGCCTTCGCAGTGATGCGACTTCTCATCTGTCTGCATCGCTCCCGCGCGCAGGGGCTCTCTGTACGGTCCGGCCCGGGCGTGGCACAATCGGGAGATCAGACCTGCCGCGCGACAGCGTCGAGGTTGGCGAGGAGTGTGGATGATGCCCGAGTCCGAGATCGAAGCGACGGTGTGGAACGTGGTCCAGACGATGAACCGAGCGTGGGCCTCGGAGGGCAACGCCGCGCTTCTGGGACGGTTCTTCCATTCGAGGATGGTCGCGTTCACTGCCAGCGACCGCTTGCGCCTGGAGGGCCGCGAAGCGTGTGTCGCGTCCTGGCAGTCGTTCGCCAGGAGCGTGCGGATCCTCCGCTGGGAGGAAGAAACCCCCAGGGTCCAGGTATTCGGAGAGGGCAGGTTTGCCGTCGTGACCTACTACTATCGGCTCGAAGTCGAGCTCGAGGGCAATCGCCACGAGCTGGCCGGTCGCGACCTCCTAGCTCTGGTCGAGGAACACGGGAACTGGCTGGTGGTGGCTGATCACTTCTCGCCGTTTCCCGGGGCGGGGCAGCTTTGATGGGGCAGCGGACGAAACCCGACGGTTCTCATGCGGGATCTGACGCTCTATCATGGAATGCGGGTGCAGTCGCACCCTTCGCCGCGCCCGGCGCGCTCCCTGCTACAATCATGTCCGTGCCGACCACTCGCGCCCGTCTCCTCCTCACCCTGGTCCTGGCGCTGACGATCCCGATGACTGCCTGCTCCGGCAGCGGCAGCGAGGTCGCCTCCTCCGGGGATGCCGAGGTAGCTTCCTCCGACCCCTCCGGAGAGACGACGGCCGAGTCGCAGCCCTCTTCGCAGAGCGCGACCTCGACGCGCTCGACAGGAAGGAAGGCCGCTCCTGGCAGCCCCGAAGCGACGCTCGAGGAGTACATCCGGGCGGAACTGGCTGGCGACTGGGCGGCGGTCTCCGACTGCCTGACCGATCGCGCCCAGGACGATTTCAACGACGCCACAGAGAACATGACCGAGGACGACCTGGTCGAAGCCGGTCTCGAGACGCAGGAAGGCGACTATCGCCTCGAATCGGCCGACTCGTCGGCGGCCATCTTCTTCTCGCGCAGGGCGGCGCTGTATCTGGTGATGACGCGAGAAGGCGGCCAGTGGAAGATCGACCCCGCGGCGACGGACAAGCTGAACCTCGAAGGGGAGTGAGGCGGCAGGCAACGGGGCGCACGGCGCGGAGGGGGCTGGGCGGGGCATCGGCGAAGTCGTCATTCCCGCGAAAGCGGGAATCCAGGGGTTGCATCGATCCCGGACCCCCGCTTACGCGGGGGTGACGAAACCGGGTTGCCGAAGTCCTTTCCGGGGACTTTGCCGGGACCTTGGGGCCCCGGGGGACCCGATTTCCTTTTTCGGGGTGGGGTGCTAGACTTCGCTGCGGCAAAGAGCAGCGACACCCGGTGCTTCGCCCCAACTGGCCCCGTAGCTCAGTCGGATAGAGCAGCGGTTTCCTAAACCGAAGGTCATGAGTTCGAGTCTCGTCGGGGCCGCCAGTTAAAAACCAAGGCCCGGAGCGGCTTCACAGCCCTCCGGGCTTTCTCTTGCCCGCGAGACCAAACGGTCAAGATCACCCCAAGTTCACCCCGCGTTCACTCCGCTTTCACCCCAGCACCCCGGCGCCGTCGTCTGGCGCGACGAGGAGTTGCAGAGAGGCCGGCAAGCGCTCGCCATCGTTCTGCGCAAGGCTGCCTGACACCCTCGCCCGCTGTAGCTTCTGCCTCTGCCCCCGTGTCTTCACCCTGACCTGGTCGGTTGGGAGTTTCGCTCTGCCTGTCGGTCCGCGTGCCGCTTCTTCACCCTGACGCAGGTTGCGCGGCTGGTCCGCGCGGAGGCCGCATGAGCAAGTCCGGAGGAACGCCCGCGCCCCGGGCCGTGGTCGACCTGGCCACCCGGCCCCTTCGACGGCGCCCCCCCGCGACCGCAAGGCGTGAGAAGCGCCGCAAGGAGGCGTCTCTTCCTTGGTGGTCCTGGACCATCCCGCGCTATCCACGTGTACGCCAACAACCACAACCTCACGAGGTCGGCAATCCTGGCTCGCGGGGCGCAAAGTCACGGGAGCAGCACAAGCGGCTGTCGATAGTGCAGCCCGACTCGTACGGCACCCAAGTCCCCACGGTCTGTCGAGAGGACTCTGTACACCTGGCGGCGTTCGGCAACAGCAGCCACCATCGCATCAACCAGCCCGAGTCCCAAGTCCGCAAACTTCCCGTCCAGCTCAACCGCACGAGCGAGATCCGATGCCAAGACGGGCTCCAGCTCATACGTTGTCTCAGGATCGAGAAGATCGGCAACCAACCTACGCATCGCCTCACGCCGGTCCTTGAGAAAGTAGTCAACCTCAGCCAGGACCAGTGCCGGCACGATTACCTCGCCGGCCTCGGTCAATACCCTGGCAAAGTCGAACCAAGCCGGTCGACCGTCCGGTCCGTTCGCAAGAGCCCGCAGCAACCCGCCCGTATCGGCGATGATGCTTGCTCTCACGGCTTGAGCTTGCGGAACAACTCGGACTCTTCCCCAAGCTTGACGTCCGTCGACACGAAGAGCCCAGTCGTAGGAGGCCGCTTGTTTCTGTATCCCGGATGTCCCGATCCGAACCGTCCAGTTGCTGCCTCAACTTGTCGCCGATGCCACCGACCAACCGAGCCTGGGTCTCTTCGTGGGCCCGCAACTGCGCCAGCATCTCGCGCAGCTTCTCCGGCGCCGGCGCCGTCGGGGTCGTCGCCATCCGCTCGAGCAGTTCCTCGTGCAGGACGTTTCCCTTGCGCCAGCGAACAAGCTCGGCCAGCGTCTCGGCTGAAGCCGGGAGATCCTCCAGAACAGCCAACTCCTGCTCGACGCTTTTTCCCAGTTGCTGGTATCGAGACAGGCCGGCCCGCGCCGATCCAGCAGGATGTCGTCGCTGATGCCGAACTCCCCCAGCAAGAGGCGATGGACCTTTCGGACGGTACGGAACTCCACGCCAAGTCGCAGCCGTTCCCCGATCGCCGTCTCGAGATTGTCCGCCAGGTGCTGCCCGACGGCGACGATCAGGGCAATGACGGTGACGTTGAGAACAACGTAGGCGATCAGTCTCTTCTGAAGGCTCAGACCTCCTGACATACCCCTGTGTAATACCGTCTCCCGCTGGAGGCCGACGGAGGGGGGTGGCGATTTGGCC
>JACQZL010000221.1 GCA_016213865.1 Candidatus Rifleibacteriota bacterium | reverse complement strand
CTGGTCACCCGCTCCACACCAAGCCTGCGCCTCTAGTATCGGGCCGAACCCTGTTCGGAGCCGCATCTCCTTCGTGGACCGGTGCGTAGCACGGCGGTTTCCTTCGCGGTCTCCTTCGTGGACCGGTGCGTAGCACGGCGGTCCTGGACCGACGCGCTGTTCAGGATGGGGCAAGGACTACTTGGCCATTGCCCTTGCCATCGGAGCGCAGCTCTCGGTACCGGTGATGAGCGTCAGCACACGACGACGGGATGGGGAGTGCCCGAGGGGGACCTTGACCGCCCCCTCGGGCTGAGCCAGGGAGCCAACACTCCCATGGGCCGCAGCGAGAATGCCAGTACACCCGGGGGGCGCGCCAGCAAGAGGCGGCGGAAGCAGCGGAGGCGGCGTCGCCGACGCACGACATGTCTACGCCAAGGCTGCGGCCAGGCGTTAACTCCCAAACGCTGGAATCAGCGCTACTGCGGCCGCGCCGAGTGCATGGCGCGCGTCCGTCGGTGGCAGGCGGCGAAGCGGCAGGAGAAGCGGCGCGCGAAAGCCAAAGTCCGCCAGCAGCACCGAGACCGCGAGCGAGAACGGCGGCGTGCTAGGCGGGAGCAGAGCTGGAAATCGCTCGTGCTGCTCCTCACGCTCGGGGTGCTGAACATCGTCGACCTGAGCCCCCGCCGCCCCAATCCGCGCCACAGCCGCGCGACGACGCGGGACGGACGGGTACTCCTCGTCCTCCTGCTTGCTCTCCGTGTCGCCGATCCCAGGGTGGCTACCGAGTCCGATCCCGAGGGGGCCGATCCCAACAGCGACCGCGAGGTCGTCTCGAGCAGCGCCGGAGACGCCGAGGACACGGACACGCCACGGCTCGAACCGAACATGTCCCCTCGCCTGCCGGCGGACGCGACCGCAGACGACGGCAACCAAGCCACGGAGGTGGGTTCCGGGCCGTCGGACAGGCCTTCGCGTGGTCACGCCCCAGAGCACAGATCGGGCGCACCGTTCTGCGATCGTCCGGGCTGCTACGGGGAGGCGGTGCTCTGGACCTACTGGGGGCTGTGCTTCTGCAGCAAGGCGTGTCGCGCAGCGGTAACGCGCGTCGAGGATCGCGAGCGGAAGTGGCTACTGCGCGGGATCCGGGCCGGAGTCAAGTGGTGCGAGAGGGAGTTCATTTGCCGCAGGAAGGAGCTCAGGCGCCTGCGAGAGCTGCGCCTTGCTCGGCGTCTGCCCTCGCTCCCCGGAGCCTCGAACTCGCCGTAGCAGGCCTTCGCTTCGTCCAAACTCCTCGCCTCGGTCGACCCCGCCGGCTAGGGTTCTCGCAAGCGAGGTTGTCATGGAGAAGCGCCTGCTCGTTCCCGATCGCGTTCGGCGTCCGCCGGCATCTGGCTGGTCGTGGGTCGACCGCGAGTTCCTTCGAGAGCACGCAGGGGAGCTGGGCCGCGATGCGATTCTCCTCTACCTCTTCCTCGCGGCTGTCAGCGATCGCAACGGTCTGTCGTTCTACCGCGACGTCAGCATCGCAATCCGCCTGAGGCTTAGCGAACAGGCCGTCGTGGCCGCACGACAGGAGCTCATCGCCCACGACCTCGTCGCGCACCACGCTCCCCTCACGCAGGTCCTGTCCCTACCCAAGCGCAAGCTCCCTTGCGGTGGCCGAGACGCAGAGGTGATCGGCGACCTCCTCCGCCAGTTCGCCGCGAGGCAGCCGTGAGCGCAGCAAAGTCCAGATCGGAAGCCCCGTCCGAATTCGAGACGGTCGGCTTCCGCAGGCGCCGAGAGAAGCGCGAGCGTGCGGTCACGTTCCTGGCAGGCAAGCCTCTTCTGGCAGGCCTCGATTTGGCCAAGAACCGACATGCCGTCTGGTTGGCGGGCACCGACCTCATGCCCATCACCCGGTTCTTGATCCCCCACTCTCACGAGGGCGTGCTCCGCCTACTCGAGAAGGCCCGCCTTGTTCAGGAAAAGGACGGCTTCGATCGTCTGATCGTGTTCATGGAGGCTACCTCCCACTACTGGCAGAACGTCGCCAACGTCCTCGAAAGCCAGGGAGTAGCATACCGCACCGTCGCGACGCTCGCCGTCGATCGCCAGCGCGAGATCGAGCACCTGACCTACGCCAAGGGTGACTTCCGTGACGCTGAGCTCATTCACCGGCTCGGGGCGGGCGGGCAGTGGCTCCACCGCGTGCTCGGCGCCGAGCCGCTCTGGATCGACCTGCAGACGCTCGCCCATGAGCACGAGGTGCTGCTCGAGGCAGAGACGGCCGAGCGCTTGCGAGTCCAGTCGCTGCTTGGCCTCGTCCTGCCCGAGTTCCTCGAGACCTTCAAGGACCCCTTCGGAAAGACAGCACAAGCCACCCTACGCATCGTCTGCTACCCCACCGACGCTGTACCGAGAACATACCTCGAAATCGCGCCGAGGATCGGGGCCACGACCGGCCCCCGGATCCTCCGCGGGAAGGTGCGAAACCTCGTCGCTCGCTTGGAGGCAGGACCTTCGTTCGGCGTCGAGCGCGAGCTCGTGCCAACGCTCATCCGGATCGGCCTGGCGCTCGAGCGCTTCCGGCTCCTCGAGCACCAACGGCAGCAACTACGAGAGCGCCTCCTGGCGCTCCACCAGCTCAGCCCCTACCGCAGCGTCCTCGACACCATCCCCGGCGTCGTGCCTGAGAACCACGCTCTGCTCCTGGGCATGACCGGGGACCCTGCGCGCTTCGATCGCGCAACTTGCCTCGTGAAGCTCGCCGGCATCGAGCCGCGCGAGAACCACTCGGGCAACGCGGAGGGCGTACACTCGATCTCCCGGCGAGGGAGAAGCTCGCTGCGGCACCTCCTCTACCGCATCGTCCTCGGCTTCCAGCACAACAACCCTGAGTTCGCGGCCTACATGACCCGTCTTCGCAAGCGCGAAAAAAACCCGCTCACGTGGCATCAGGCCTCCGTCGCGACCGGGAACAAGTACCTGCGCCTCGTGCACCGCCTGTGCGTGACCCGCCGCCCCTACGACCCTTCGAAGCTCGCGCCTTGCCAAGAAGATCCCAGCACGTGGAGCTAGCCCGAGTGCCTCTTGGGAACACCCCGTTGGGTAGACAGGGCTTCGCTCCTCCCTAAGCTCGGACGAGGGAAATCGGCTGCACGCCGCATTGCCGCTAGATGGAGCTGGAGGAGCCATTGGCTCACACATCCACGCGCAACTCCCATATTGCTGGAGGCTTCATGGCCACAGGAAGCTACCCACGGACGGGTGCAGCCACGCAGGGCGCCGGGAGCTCCCGCCAGCGGACGAACCGGAACAGGCTCCGCCTCTCCGTCGTGCCGTCGGGGCGACGCTCCTCCGCGACCTCGCGGCGGGTCGTGGCTGTGAAGCAGGCCACGCCGCGCCGGCCGAGTGCGGCCACCAGGGAGAGCGTCAGGGTGTACTCCGTGGCGACGAAGGCGCCCGAGGCGCCTTGAGCCGCGGCCTTTGCTGCG
>JACQZL010000220.1:19939-21110 GCA_016213865.1 Candidatus Rifleibacteriota bacterium | reverse complement strand
GCCTCCCAGCCCGATTGGCGCCCTGTTCAAGGGGTGGCTCCTCACGCTCGTCTGTCCCGGGTTGGGGCAGATGTCGCTCGGTGCTCGCGGACGCGGCTGGGCCACCCTGGTGGTCGTTATCGGCAGCCTGGGCTGGCTCGGGTGGGTGGACTACGTGGTCCTCCAGGAGTTCATGGCCAGGAAGGTCTCGGACCTGGCCTCGCCGGATGTGACGGCGGCCCTGGGCATCGTGTCGGACCCGGCTCTCTGGGCCCGCCTTCGCGAGGTCTCCTACGTGCCGGGAACGATCTTCCTCATCTCGTTCCTGGGCGCGTTCGCCGACACCGCGTGGCTTGCCCTGGCCGCTCGGGTCGACCGCGGTCAGGCCGGGGCCTGAGGGCCCGCATCCAGCACCTTGCGCACCGCGTCGAGCAGTTGCTCGCGCCGGTAAGGCTTGCGCAGGAAGCCCGCCAGTTGGCCGTTCTCGAAGTACTCGGAGACCTGCTCCTCGCCGAAGCCGCTCGTCAGGAGCACGGGCAGGTCGGGACGGATTCGCCGCAGCTCCTGATAGGTCGCGCGGCCGTCGAGTCCCGGCATCACCAGGTCGAGGAGGACGAGATCGACCGGCTCGGTCCGGGACTCGAGGAGGGTCACGGCTTGCCGGCCGCCGGAGGCACAGAGGACTTGCAGTCCTGCCGCCAGAAGGTGCCTTCTGGCCAGCTCGCTCACGCCCTCCTCGTCGTCCACGACCAGGACCGTGGCCCCGCGGTGCAGCCCAGCGACCGGCGGGCCGTCGCTTCGAGCCTCGGCCCGGGCCGTGACGTCGGGCCGAGCGGGAAAGAAGAGGCGCACGGTGGTCCCTTGCCCCGCCCGGCTGCGACAGAGCAGGGCCCCCCGGTGACTGCGCACGATGCCGAGGACCGCCGCGAGACCCAGCCCGCGGCCCGTGAACTTGGTCGAGAAGAAGGGCTCGAAGGCCCGGCCCATCGTGGCCTCGTCCATCCCGCAGCCGTTGTCCGAGACCTCCAGGGTCGCGTACACCCCCTCGGGCCGATCCTCGCCCAGCCAGCATTGCTCCAGCATGGCGCGCGTGCAATGACGCGACCCGACGGCAAGGCGAATCAAGCCACCCGCGGGGCCGATCGATTCCGCCGAGTTGGATACCAGGTTGGTCAGGACCTGGCGGATCTGC
>JACQZL010000220.1:0-19858 GCA_016213865.1 Candidatus Rifleibacteriota bacterium | reverse complement strand
AACTCCAGGGTCGCCTTCGTCCCGATGGCACCCTGCAGCAGATGAGTCATCTCGCGCGTCACCGAGCCCAACTCCAGGGGCCGAACGACGTACTTGCCCTTGCCGGCGAAGGCCAGCATCTGGCGGCATAGATCGGCCGCGCGCAGCGACGCCTGCTCGATCTGGGCCAGGTAAGCACGGGACGCGTGCCTGGGAGGCAGCTCCTCGGCCGCCAGACCGGCGTTGCCCAGGATGACGGTCAACAAGTTGTTGAAGTCGTGGGCAATGCCGCCGGCCAGCACGCCCAGGCTCTCGAGTCGCTGGGTGTGCTGCAGCCGTTGCTCCATCCGGCGCCGCTCCTGCTCCGCTTCCAGCCGCTCGCTCAGGTCTCGGATCACGGCCAGGGCCAGAAGGCGGCCCGAGATCTGGACAGGCGTCAGCGAGACCTCGAGGATAGCGGGCCGGCCGTCGGGCAGGACGTGGGTGAACTTGAAGAGCTGGCTCCTCCCCTCGAACGCCTCCCGGAGCCGCGAGGAGACCACGGCGGCGCTCGGCTGGCCGTCGGGCTGGGTGCCCTGGGTGAATTCGACCGCGGGCCGCCCGACGATGCTGTCCTGGTCCTTTCCCAGGAGACGGCAGGCTTGCGCATTGCAGTCCTCGATGACGTCGCCGATCAAGAAGACCGCTTCGGCCGAGCTCTCGAAGAGGGCGCGGTACTTGGCCTCGTTCTCGGACAGACTTCGCGCCTCGGCCCGAAAGGCCAGAAAGGACCCGACGATGCCGGCCAGGACCTCCAGGAGCTTGAGGTCCCAGTCGGGCCAGCTCCGTTCGCGGCAACAGTCGTCGAGGCCGAGGAAGCCCAGCCAACGTCCGGCCCCGAAGACGGGGACGACCGCGAGAGAGACGATACCTTGCGGCTCGAGCACCTCGCGCTCCTCGGGCGGAAACCCACGGACAGGTCCCAGGACAGGCCGCCCCCCCGCGAGCAGGTCGCGCCAGCGCGGGCACGCCTGGTCGTAGCGGGTGTTCTGGAGCGCCGGATTGTCGATCTGGGGCTCGACTCCGGCCGCGCAGGCCTCGGCGAGCTGGCTGCAGCAGAGCCCAAGGCCCGGAAGCTGGTCATTGCGAAAGACGTAGACCCGGCTGACGTCGAAAGCCTCGATCAGCGGGGCCAGAGCAGCGGTCAGCGTGTGTTCGTCGCCGGTGCCCGCGAAGAGCCTGCCGGCGAAGGCGGCCACGGCGGATTCGTACCGCAGGCGTTCCTGCAGATCACTCGTCACTTGCGTCGTCTCGAGGAGGCACGCGCCGCCTCATCGGTTCACTGGCCGGCCGGAGGCTTGCCGGCAGTCATCTCGGCCTTGAGCTTCTCCAGTTCCAGGTCGACCTCGCTGGCCTGCTCGAGCAGCTTGACCTCTTCCTTCACGGGCTCGCCTGAAAGCTCCAGCAGAACGCCCGACTTGACCTCCAGGTCCTCGATCTTCGAGGCCACACGCTCGAACTCGGAGAAGGCGTCGGTGTCCTTCGCCTCGCTGACCGTGGTCGAGATCTGCATCTTGGTCTCGGCGATCCGCTTGCGGGTCACCAGCTCTTTCTTGCGCCGCTTGGCCTCTTCGATCTTCGCCTCGAGCGTCGTCAGGGCCGACTTGAGCGACTCGACCGCCTTGACCTGGCGCTCGGCTTCCTTCTCGTACTGCGTCACCAGGTCCTGGCTGCTCTTGTAGCGGACGAGAGCGGCCTTGGCCAGCGAATCGTCGCCCTTGGTCACGGCCAACTGGGCCTTGGACTTCCACCCGATCGCCTCCTGGCGCAGCTCGGCCACCTTCTTCTCGATCTTGCGCTGATCCACCATCGCCTGAGTGACCTGCTCGCGGGCCTGGCGGTGGTTGTCCTCCATGTCATGGATGAGCTGCTCGAGCGTCTTCTCGGGGTTTTCCGCCGCGTCGAGGATCGCGTTGACGTTGGAGCGGATCATCCTGCCAAGTCTGGAAAACAGTCCCATGATTTCCTCCTGTAGAGCCTCCGAGCCTGTCAGGACGCGGGGCCCGAGCCGCCGGCGAAGCTCGCGAATTCTTCCTCCGACAGCGATAGAGAGCTGGCCGCGCGGGCCCGGTCGCCTGAGCACCGAGTCAGTGCTTCCTGGATCAGCTTGCGCTGGAATTGTGCCACACGCTCGTGAAAGCTGCCCAGGGACGCCTCGGCTGCCTGAGCGGCACTCTCCCGGAACGGCGGCAGGTCCTCGACGCGGATGATGGCCCCGCGTGTGCGATAGCCGACCCGCTCGACGTAGAACTTGAGCTCGCGGATGTTCCCCGGCCAGTCGTACGAAGCCAGCAGCCGCTCGGCCTCCGGCTCGAAGCCCTGGGGCTCGATCCCGGGCACCTCCGCCGAGATCACGCGGAGGAAGTGCGCGGCCAGGGGCGGGATGTCCTCCAGGCGCTCCCGGAGCGGCGGAAGCCGCACGCTCTCGAAGGCCAGCCGATCGTAGAGGTCCTCGCGGAACTTGCCGGCCTTCATCTCCTTCTCGAGGTCGGCGTTGGTGGCAGCGACGACCCGCACGTCCACCTTGACGGTTGTTCCGCCGCCCACTCGCTCGAAGGCCTGGTACTCCAGCACGCGCAGGATCTTCTGCTGGAAGTCGTGCGGCATGTTGCCGATCTCGTCGAGGAAGAGCGTCCCCTTGTGGGCCAGTTCGAAGCGCCCGCGCCGGAAGGGCGCGTTGTTGAAGGCGTTCTCTTCCTGCCCGAACAGCTCGCACTCGAGGAGCCCCTCCGAGAGCGCCGAGCAGTTGAGCGTCACGAACGGCCCCGAGCGGCGAGGACTGGCCCGGTGGATGGCCGCCGCGACCAGCTCCTTGCCCGTCCCCCGCTCCCCGAAGATCAGCACGGGACGCGGGATCGGTGCGAGCCGCTCGACCTGCGTCAGCACTTCCTTGATGGCCGCCGATTGCCCCACCACGCGGTACTTCTTGTAGAACTCCTCCTGGTAGAAGTCGACCCGCTCCGACAGCTCGCGGTTGCGCTCCCGGGCGACGGCCAGCTCGTCCTGCAAGGGCCGGTTCTCCAGCAGCCTCCGCAGGTTTACCTCCAGGTTGTCCGACAGGTCGAAGTTCTTCTCGATCCAGGCCGAGGCGCCGGCCCTCATCGCCGCGACGGTGAGCGGGATCGTCCCCTCGCCGCTCAACATCACCACGCGCAAGTCGGGGGCCACACGCCGAAGGTCGCCCAGGAGCTCGAGTCCGTTCTTCTTGCGCCGGCCCAGGTCGTAGTCGAGGATGGCGAGCGAGAAGGCGGTCGGGTCTTTCTTGACGGCCGCCAGAGCCGAGTCGGCGTCGCCGTGGCTCTCGACCGCCAGGCCCTGGCCGGTCGCCACCTCGGAGACGAGCCGCACGACCTCGGGCTGGTCGTCGACGACCAGGAGCCTGACCGCCGGCCGGTTCCCGACGACCGCCGCCGGGGGCACGGGGGCGGGTTCGGGCGCAGGAGCGTCCTTGGGGGTGGCAGTCCGACGAGCGCTCATGCCAGCTCCGAGACGATGAGATCGCTCGGGTCCTCCCGGAGCGGCTCGCCCATCGACAGACCACCGGGCTGGGCGAGCGGTTCGGCGTCGATGGGGAACTTCATCGTGAATCGAGTGGACCGCCCCGGGCGGGAGACCAGCTCGAGCGCGCCCTGGTAGTCGGCCACGGTGCGGCGGACAATGCTCAGCCCCAGTCCGTTGCCGCTCGGCTTGGTGGTGTAGCCCGAGCGGAAGATCTGGGTCTGCTGCTCGGGCGAGATCCCGCGTCCGTTGTCCTCGACCGCCACGGCGGCAAAGCCGGCCCTCGGGTCCCAGGAGGTCGAAAGACGCACGCGGCCCCGCTCCCCCACAGCCTCCAGGGCGTTCTTGGCGAGGTTGAGGATCGCCTCCTCGAACCGGGCCGAGTCGCCGGCCACCTCGGGCATCGAGGAGGCCAGCTCTACCGCCACTTCCACCTCGGCGGGACGCGAGCGCGAAAGTTCGGCGGCCACGCGCCGAACGGCCAAGTTGAGGTCGACCTGCTCGGTCGGACCCGCCCCTGGCCGGATCGCGGCCAGGTAGGCCTGCATCTGATCGTGGGTCTGGCGCAGCACCTCGACCACCTCGTCCAGTTCGCCCGCCTGGGGTGTTCCGGTCAGCGCCGAGCGGGTGCGCTTGAGGCGGGTCCCGGTCATCGCCAGCAGGTTCTTGATCTTGTGATCGCGCTCGTGGATCTCTTCGTAGACCTCGTGTTCGGCCAGGTCGACCAGTCGCTCGCAGACGACCGCCAGCGTGCTCGAGGCCTGACGTCCCGTCGCCCGCAACAGGGCCTCGAGCGCCTGCTCCAGCTCGACCTGCGTGCCGTGATGGTAGAGCGTCTTGGCGAAGTTGAGGCACGCCTTCGAGTAGGTCGGCCGAAGCTCCAGCGCCCGGACGAAGTGCTCGAGCGCCTGGGCGGGAGAGCCGCCCGCCAGGCACAGGGCGCCCAGGTTGTTGTGCGCCACGGCGAAGTCCGGGTCCCACTCGAGGCCGGCCCGATAGCTCTGGACCGCCTGCTGATAACCCGCCGGCGTGTCATCGTGGAGGCTCGCAAGCAGGAAGTGGACCTGCGCCAGCGCGCGCCCCACCTCCGTCTCGCGGCCGCGGTTGGCTTCGACGCACCGGGAGAGCAGCTCGACCGCACGCCTGCGGTTGTCACCGTCTTCGCGACGCCTGGCGTAGAGCGAGGCGAGCTGGAACGTGATACGCGGCGAGGCGGGTGCCAGCTCGCGGGCGCGCTCCAGGTATCGCCGGGCCGAGTCCTCGTCGCCCATCTGCGAGGAGATGATGCCGAGGTTGAACCAGGGTTCGGGGTCTTGGGGGCGCGAGGCCGTCAACTGATCGAGCAGGTGGCGGGCCCGCGGGGCGTCGCCCGCGCTGGTGGCCGCCACGGCGAGCTGGCAGACCAGCCCCGGCAGCCCCGAGTCCAGTTCCAGCGCCTTCGCCAGGTCGGCGAGGGCCTCCGGAAAGCGCCCCAGCGAGTGGTACAGCACCCCCCTCCCCTGCAGCAGAGCAGCCGACCCCGGGCTGTGGAGCAGGGCCTGGCCGAAGTACTCGAGGGCGCGGAACGGCTCGTCGGCGTCGCGGGAGATGAGCGCGGCGTTGCGGAAGTAGAGCGGGGAACGGGGGTCGAGCTGCAGGGCCTGCTCGATCGCCCGGCGGGCCTCGGCGAAGAAACCCTGCCGGTGGCACGCCACCGCAAGGCTGTTGTAGGCCTCGGCCAGGTGCCCGCCGAGCTGCAGGGCGCGGCGGTAGCGCTGGGCGGCGGCGGCGAAGTTCCGCTGGAGCAGGCACCGGTTGCCCTCGGCGAAGATCGACTGCACGTTGCGGTCGCTGCGGGAGCCGGGGCGCAAGCGCACGGGCATGGCGGCGGCCAGCGGCTCGGACAAGGAGGGCAGGTCCGGCGTTGCGACCGGAGTGCGGCTCGGGGCTTTCCCGCCCTTTCGCCGCTGGCGGCTGGAGATCGGTATGACCTTCGAGGTCGGCTGATCGCTCACGGCTGGACCTGCCGAGCCGGGACCCGCCGGCTCCGTGTGTAGAAGTTGCACCCGGCCTTGGTGCGGTTTCGATGATACGTGACCGCGCGGCGGGAGAGCCGGACCCCGTACTCGTGCTCGAGGATGCGCTGCAGCTCGCTGTCGGTGTACGGCTCGCGCCGCTTGCCGGCCGCGAGCTCGGCGGCCTCCCGGAGCACGATCAGGTCGTGGACCAGGTCGGCCACTTTTCGGAACAGCTTACGCAACGGGAACTCTCCTTGCGGGGTCACGATCAGCTTGTCGCGCGCCAGGCGGCTGACGGTCGCCTCCTCTTCCTGGAGCTCCCGGGCCACCTGAGCCTGAGTCAGGGGAGCCATGTGCAGGCAGTCTCCGCTCAAGAGGTAACGATACTGACGCCGGAAGAGACACGAGACGATCCGGCAGAGGACCGTCTTGCGCTGGTTGACGGCCCGGAGCTGTTCGATGAGCTCGCGCTCGCGGGCGTTGAGGTGCAGGCCCGGCTGCTCGGTGTGGAGCCGGTACTTCACATCGTAGATGCGATCGCCCAGGAGCCGCAGCTCGAGGTCGAGGTTGCCCTGGCCCGACACGACCTCCGCCACGACGGTGCCGCGGCTCTTCTCGGCGCGCGACGGACCGCGGCTGTCGCGCATGTCGAAGTGCAAGCTGTTGAGGACCTGGATCTTGTCGAGGGCGGCGAGGGCCGCGAAGACCTCCTCTTCGGGGCAGGAGACACGGCGGAGGATCGCCTCGGGATCGGGCTTGCAGGCGAGGAAGAGCGAGCTGAACTCCTGGGCCGAGAGGCCGGAGCGCTCGACGAAGCGGCGAACGGTCTCGACGTGAGGAGAGGTGTCGTACAGCTCGGGCGACGCCGTGAAGGTGAGGAAGTCGGGCTCTTCCGAGCGGGTCTGGAAGTTGAACGACCTCGCCGAGCAGTCCTGAAGGGCGGAGGCGTACGAGAGGTAGCGCAGGACGGACGTGAGCGGCCCGAGCGGCACCCGGTACTTGCGGGCCAACGCGTGGCGGCGGGCGACGGCGCCCGGGGAGAGGAAATCGGCCTGCCAGTCGGGGTGCTCGGTGATGGGGAAGCGCTTGAAAAAGGCGACGAGCTCCTCGTCCTTGTACTCCTCGTAGCGATGCTGGGGGACCTTGCCCTGGAAGCGGACGCGTTCGACCAGGCCGCGCTCGATGAGCTTGGTCAGCGTGCCGTCCTTCTCGAGGCGCTCGACCATCTCGCGGAAGCGGTTCTCGTCGAGGTAGTAGATGGCCATCAGCGAGCGAGGGAGTGCCCTGGGCGCGATGCGCGGCTCTACCCGCAAGCGAGGGGAAGGCGAGATGAGACGAGGCATTTCCGGATCCGTGGCATCTTAGCATGCGGTGCAACGGCATCGCCGAGTGGTTGACACCCGGCGTAGGGAATCGTATAGACTCGAGCCGCTGCGGCCTGACCGGCCGCGGGCGCGACACGCCGGCCGTCCAGCCTCGCGTCGGACGAAGTCAGCCGCCGTCGGTTTCCAAGGAGGCATTCCAGTCATGTTTCGAAGAACCCTCGCACTCGTAGCCGTCCTGGTCCTCGTTTCCGCGCTCGTTTGCCCGATGGATGCGGGCCGCGTGGTCTTGAAGGATGGGCGCACCCTCGAGGGCGACATCGTGGTGAAGAACAAGGTCATCACGGTCAACGGTCCCGCGGGGCTCTTCCAGTTCAAGGAAGACCAGGTGCAGACCATGGATCTGGGCCAGGCCCCGCCGACTCCTCAGACAACGTCCGCAACCGATCGCAACAATCCCCCACCGTCCAGTGCCAGCGCGCCCGCCGCTGCGGCCGCGTCAGGCCCCATCCAGGAGAAAGGAGAGTCGAAAGACGTGGCCAAAGACAAGCTCCCGGTCGTGACCATCGCGACCAACATGGGCAACATGACCTGCGAACTGTTCGAGGATGACGCCCCGAACACCGTCGCCAACTTCATCAGCCTCGCCGAGAAGGGCTTCTACAACGGGACCAAGTTCCACAGGATCATCAAGGATTTCATGATCCAGGGCGGCGATCCCAACAGCAAGGGGCCCAATTACGAGACTTGGGGCACCGGCGGGCCGGGCTACTCGTTCGAGGACGAGTTCAGCAGCCGACGCAACGAGCGGTACGCGCTCTCGATGGCCAATGCCGGCCCGAACACCAACGGCAGTCAGTTCTTCATCATCACCAAGAAGGACGGCACCCCGTGGCTCGACGGCAAGCACTCGGTCTTCGGCCGGGTCCTCCAGGGCCAGGATGTCGCCGATGCCATCGAGAAGGTCGCGACCGCGCTGCGGGATCGCCCCATGAACGACGTCGTCATCCAGAAGATCGTCGTCGACTACAAGCGCAACCACCGCTACGAGCCGCGAGTCCACCAGGGCGGCCGCTAGTCCGGCGCGGCACGACATACCTCGCGGCGAGGGGTCCCCGGCTGGACCAGTTCGGACTCTCGGGTTTCTGCGGCGGGGCCCGGGGTTGCCGGCGAGGCCCGCGGCATGCGATCTCGCCGGGTACGTGCAACCGGGGCCTCCGTCGCCGGCACCGTCGCGCGGAACCCCTCGCCGGGCCAGGAACGCGGTCATGAGGCCACCCAGCGATGAGGAGCTGATGCTGAGCGTCCGCGATGGCGAGCCGGACGCCTTCGAGCAGCTCGTTCGCCGCCACCAGGTCGAAGTGTGGCGCGTGGCCTATCGCTTCACCGGTGATGCCGTCGAGGCCGAGGACCTCGCCCAGGAGACGTTTCTCCGCGTGTTCGAGGCGTCAGCTCGGTACCGGCCGGCGGCGGCCTTCCGGACCTACCTCTACTGCATCCTCAACCGGCTGTGCCTGGACCACGTCCGCAAGAAGCGACCCGCGGCGAGCGATGAGCTCTCCGCGGTGGCCGACCCGTCGCCTTCGCCGGAGGCTGCAATCCACCGCAAGGAACGCGACTCCTTGGTCCAGGACGCCGTCAGCTCCCTTCCTCCAAACCAGCGCATGGCCGTGGCGCTACGGTACTCCGGGGGGCTAGGCTGGACCGCAATCGCCGAGACCATGGGGGTGTCTCCGAAGGCCGTGGAACGTCTGCTGGCGCGAGGGCGCAGCACGCTGGAGCACCTTCTCGCGGCGTTTTTCAAAGACTGATGAAACTGGAGGCGGGGGTTTTTGGCCGCCCGGCCGTTTAACTGGATGGAGAGCGAAGATGAGATGCGATGAGTTGCTCGACAACCTGGATGCCTGCCTCGCGGGCGAACTCGAGCCCGCGAGCCTGGCGGAAGCTGGTCGGCACCTGGAAGCCTGCAGTGACTGCCGGACCTCCTTGGCTCGGGCTCGACGTCTGGCGTCGCTTCTGGCCGAAGCCGGGACGCCACCGCTTCCCGAGCGCTTCGCCGAGCGGGTCCTGGCCCGGGTCATGGAGCGCCGACGGCAGAGTGCCCAGGTTTGGTCCATCAGGGCTTGGTGGAGGACCCTCGCCAGTCCGTTGAGGGCGGCGGCCGTTGCCATGGTGCTCGTGGGGGCGGCAATCGGCGGCGGCCTCGGCTGGAGCATGTCGCCGGTTCCACCGGCCTCGACGTCGTTCCCGGCA
Organism: Candidatus Rifleibacteriota bacterium; assembly: GCA_016213865.1. The sequence continues at coordinate 10,770 of JACQZL010000220.1, read as the reverse complement.
CAGCAGGCGGCTGATCTGTTCGCCGGATACGGCCTGGATGCCATGGGCGATGCGCCGGACGGATCGCTGCCCAGAATTTACCTTGCCTTGCTCGACGGGCGGACCGGGGAGGACCGGTAACCATGTGGAGGAAGATCGCCCCGCTGCTGATCGTGCTATCCGTGACGTTGAACGTGGCCTTTGTCGGCTGTCAGACCGTTCACTTCTTCCACGCCAAGTGGGCAAGCGGTGGCGCCTACGGTCAAGGCGCTGTCGGGTGCCCGTTGCACCGACAGCTCGGAACCGATCGGGAACAGTGGCGGCGCATCGAACCGGTCGTGACGGCGTTCCGCACTCGCGCGCAAGCCGTATGCAGGGACGTGACGCGAGCGCGAGGAGAACTGCTGGAGCTGCTCGCCGCACCTCAGTTGGACAGGCGGATGCTCGCGGCGAAGCAGGATGAGATACTGGCTGGACAGAGGCGGATGCAGGGGTTGGTGATCGAGCATCTTCTCGCGGAGAAGCGCCTGCTCACGCCGCAGCAGAGCAAGGAGCTGTTCGAACTGCTGCGCCGGCGGAGCAACCGGGCGGACCAGGGCCAGATGTTGGGACTGCAGCCCGGCGGCCTCGAGGATGCTGGAGCAGGCTCCGGCCCGGTGCCGGAACGTCCTCCCTCCCCGTGAACGAGGGACGGAGATGAACGCATCCGCATGCTGCTTGCCTATCGGAGAGCCGTCGCGATGATGCAGTCGGGAGCAACGACGGCTCGAGGGGTGGATGAACCGCCAAGACCCCAAGACACGGCGGTGGGCCGTTCAATTGTGGCGGACACGGAAAGGTCCATGGTGAAGTCCTGATGAGCTGGTCCCGCAGAGCCCTTTTCGGCGCGGCGCTCGCGATCGTCGCCGCAGGCGCGATCGCTTCGTGGAAACTCGAGTTACGGGCAAACCCGGCAGACAATGGTCCTCTCACGGCCACGGTGACGCGCAGGACTCTCTCCTCTTCGGTTCTCGCGACGGGAGCCGTCAAGCCTCAGGTCGGCGCGGAGGTCCGCGTGGGCGCGCGCATCTCGGGCAAGGTGGAGCGGCTGCATGCCAACATCGGCGATGTGGTGAAGAAGGGACAGGTCATTGCCGAGCTCGAGAAGGCCGAGCTCGAGGCCAGAGTCAACCAGCGCAGCGCCGAACTCCGGATGGCCGAGGCCAAACTCTCCGCCATCACTTCGCTGCGTCCGCGCGAGATCCAAAAGGCGGCAGCCGACGTGACCCAGTGGCGGGCCACGGTGGACCTGAGCCTCAGGGACCTGCGCCGTCAGAAGGAGCTTCTCCGGCAGGACTTCACCTCGCAACAGGCGCATGACCGGGCCAGCGAGCAGTCTGCCGTCAGCCAGGCTCGCCTGGTGTCGGCGCGGAAGTCCCTGGAACTTGCGGGCGCGGGCTATGAAGAGGAGCTCAAGCTGGCGTCCGCCGAGGTCGACCGGAGCAAGGCGTCCCTGGCTGAAGCCAAGGTCCAGTTGTCCTACGCGACCATCACTGCCCCGATCGCCGGGGTGATCGGATCGGTTTCCACGCAGGAGGGCGAGACGGTTGCCGCGGGGCTCAATTCGCCCACCTTCGTCACCATCCTCGATCTCGAGAGGCTCCAGGTCGACACCTTCGTCGACGAGGTGGACATTGGGAAGATCTCCCCCGGTCAGAAGGCGCTCTTCACCGTGGATTCGTTTCCCGCCCGGGAGTTCCCCGGGAAGGTCGTGGCCATCTACCCCAAGGCCGTGATCCAGGAGAACGTGGTTAACTACGACGTTGTGGTAGAGCTCGCCACCCCGAGCGACGGGTCGCTGCGGCCGGAGATGACCGCCAGCGTGACCATCCTCCTGGACGCCAGGGAAAAGGTCCTGACCGTCCCGGTCAAGGCCGTCAAGCGCGAGAAGGGCAAGAGCGTGGTCCATGTTCTCGCCGACGGCCAGCCCCGGCCGTGCGAGGTCAAGGTTGGCTGGAAGGACTCGCAGTGGATCGAGCTGCTCTCCGGGGTCGAGGAGGGCCAAGCCGTTCTGCTGGAGGTTCCGCCGGAGGAACAGCAATGACCATGAGGAGACTGCATGATTGAACTCGCGAACCTGGAGAAGACCTACGTCGCCGGCTCGGTGGAGACGCGAGTGCTCAAGGACATCTCCTTGCGCATCGAGGCGGGCGAGTTCGTCGCCATCATGGGGGCCTCGGGGACGGGCAAGAGCACTCTGATGAACATCCTGGGCTGCCTGGACAAGCCCACGTCCGGGCACTATCGGCTCGACGGAGCCGACATGATCACGATGGATGACGATGCTCTGTCGCAGCTGCGCAATCGCAAGCTCGGATTCGTCTTCCAGCAGTTCCATCTCCTGGACCAGGCGACGGCGTTGCAGAATGTGATGCTCCCGTTGGTCTACGCCGATTCGTATCCCGAGGATGCGCGGGAGCGGGCCGAGAAGATGTTGCGGGCCGTGGACCTGGCGGACCGCATGGGGTATCGGCCAGGTCGTCTTTCGGGCGGGCAGCAGCAGCGCGTGGCCATAGCCCGGGCACTCATAACGGATCCGTTCCTCCTGTTGGCAGATGAGCCGACGGGGAACCTCGACAGCAAGAGCGGCGCCGAGGTCATGGGCATCTTCCAGCGACTGCACCGAGACGGGCGAACGATCCTCCTCGTCACCCACGATCCGGCCGTCGCCGAGCACGCCCATCGCGTGGTGGTTCTGAAGGATGGCGCGGTCGCGGAAGATCGGCCCGTGAGGCAGCCGCGAGACGCTGTCGCCGAAGCCCGCGTCTTGGCTGAACAGGAGGCGTCCAGATGAGGCTCCTGCGAATCGCGAGGGAGGGGGCCCGCGCCCTGACGGCCAACAAGCTCCGCACGTCCTTCATGATGGTGGGGACGGTCATCGGCATCGCGGCCCTGACGGTCATCATGGCCATCGGCAAAGGGACCGAGAAGAAGGTGATGGCGCGAGTGAACTCGTTCGGCACCCACGCCATCATGATCACCGCCGGCGGAGGCAAGGGATTCTCGCCGCCGCAGGCTGGCATCACAACCTTGCGGCTGGATGACGCCGAGGCCATCGCGAGACAGGTCCAGGGCGTCGAGGTGCTGGCCCCCTTTGCAATGAAGCGGGGCCTGTCCAGCAAGGCCGGCTCGAATCAGGTTCAGACGGCCGTGATGGCCGTCGGCCCGGATTGGCACGACGCCTGGGATTGGCACCCGACGGATGGCGACCCGATCACGGCGGACGACAACAGCACGTTGGCCCGCGTGTGCCTTCTGGGCACGTTGAGCGCCGCCGACCTGTTCGGCAGCCAGAACCCCATCGGCGAGGACCTGCAGATCGGTAACGTTCGCTTCAAGGTCAAGGGCATCCTGGCGCCGCGGGGCACCAGCCCGATGGGTGACGAGTTCGACCGCCGGATTGTCATTCCGCTGACCACTGGCATGCGCCGCGTTTTCAACCAGGACTACATCACCAACATCCGCGTGAAGGTCAAGGACCCACGACAGCTCGAATCGACCTCCGCGGAGATCCGCCAGCTCCTGCACGAGCGCCACCACATCACCCCGCCACGCGAAGATGACTTCGCCATCTTCAGCGCCGCCGACATCGCCAAGATGGCGCGCGGCATATCAGGCACGTTGACCTACCTGCTGGCGGCCCTGGCAGGCCTGAGCTTGCTGGTTGGAGGTATCGTGCTGATGAACATCCTGCTGATTTCCGTGAGTGAACGGGTCAAGGAGATCGGCCTGCGTCGGGCCCTGGGGGCAACCCGGCAGGATATGTTCCTCCAGTTCCTGACCGAGTCGCTCGCCGTGACGCTCTCCGGGATGGTACTGGGCAGCCTTCTGGGTTGGTCGGTCAGCATCCTCCTGGCGCGCCTGACCCGGCTCCCGGTCGTCATCTCCTGGGAGCCGTTCGCGCTGGCCTTGGGCTTCGCCCTGGCCGTGGGTGTGTTCTTCGGCGTCCAACCGGCTCGACGGGCCGCCCGCCTCGAGCCGGTGGAAGCCTTGCGATGAAGCTATCCAGAAACCTCGTTCTCTCCCTGGAGATTCTGGCCGCCCATAAACCGCGAACGCTGTTGAGCGTCAGCGGCATTGTCGTGGGGGTCGGAGCAGTCGTCTTGATGGTCTCCACGGGGCGCGGGGCGGAGAAGCAGATCATGGACCGCATCCGGGGCATGGGCACCAACTTGCTGATTGTCAATGCGGGTCGGACCTCGATCATTGCCGGACGCCAACGACAGATGGAGACCGTGCGAACCTTGCTGGTCAGCGACGCCAAGGCCATTGCGAAGGAGTGCTCCTCGGTCGCCAGGGCCGGCCCGGGCGTCAGCAAGAAGCTCGCTGTTCGCTGGGAAGACCAGGACGCCATGACCAGCGTGGTGGGCCTGAGCCTCGAGGGGTTCGCATGCCGCAACATCACGGTCGCTTCCGGCCGGTTGTTCGATGAGGGCGAAGGTCGAGCGGCCAAGCGCCTGGCAGTCCTTGGCCCGACTGCTTCGACCAATCTGTTAGGAAAGACCGACCCGGTGGGGCAGCAGATCCGGATCGGCAAGGTCCCGTTCGAGGTCATAGGCGTGGCTGCGCCGAGAGGAATGGATGTGACTGGGGCCGACCAGGACGACGTGATCCTGGTACCACTGGAAACAGCCATGCGCCGGCTCTTCAATGTCACGTACGTGCATGCTGTCTACGCGCAAACCCCGGACTCGGCCGCTCTGGCGAACGCCGAGAAGGAGATCGCGTCGCTCCTGCGCCAGCGGCATCGGCTCCGAAACAAGCCCGACGACTTCACCATCCAGAACCAGGCGACGGTTCTCGAGACCGAGAAGGAGACGACAGGGGCCATGACGCTCCTCATCGGCAGTGTGGCGGGGATCTCGCTGGTGGTCGGCGGCGTGGGGATCCTGGCCGTGATGCTCATGTTCGTTCGCGAGCGAACGCGGGAGATCGGGCTTCGCCGTGCCCTGGGCGCCCTTCGCCGCGACATCCGGAACCAGTTCCTCTTTGAATCGGCCATGCTCTCCGGTGCGGGTGGAGTGATCGGCGTGCTGGGAGGGTTGGGCCTGGCCTGGACCGCTTCCACGCTCGGCTACTGGCCTGCGGCACTCTCGTGGCTGGCGGCCGCCGTCGCCTTCACCTTTTCTGTCGCGGTCGGCATCGCATTCGGCCTGTACCCCGCCGTTCGCGCGGCGAGCCTCGAGCCGATTCAAGCGCTTCGGTCCGAAAGATGACCCCGCTGAGGTCGACCCGGCAGCGAATTTTCCTCCTCGGAACGGCTGGCGCGCGCCACCGACGCAAGCTCTCATGATCCGCACCAATCCGGTTCCGTGCTACGCTTCGTTCACGACCCGCCGGCAATCCGTCCGTGGGTACACCTCACGGCTCAGTCCCTCGGCGCAGCGGGTCGGGTCCCGATGCGACTGGGGGCTCGACGATCGCTCGGACGGTCGCAGGGCTCGTAGCGGAAAGACATGACGCGAGGCAACTTGCTGTGCGGCCTGATCCTGACGGCCGTCGCCTGGGCCGCGGAGCCGGCCGCCGTCCGGGCCGCGGGTGAGCCAGAGGGGAGCGCCCCGCGCATCGGCGTGATTCTCAGGTTCCAGGCTCACCAGGCCATCTATGTACCCCGGAGCCGGGATCCTGAGCGGAACTTCGCTCGGGCCGAGCGGTTCTTCCGCCGGCACGCGCCATCGCTCGCGAGTCGGCCAGGGCGCTGGCGGAACGAGAACCAACTCTGGCGACTCGTGCAGATGCTGGAGGATGGAGGCTTCCGGGCTCGCCTCGAGGCGATGCTGGTGAGGTTCCATCGCTCGACCGCCGTCATCCGCATGCAACTCGGTGCAACCTCACGATGCTGGCCCGGGGTGGAGACCCTCGAGGGGGGCCGCAAGGTCCTCATGATCGAGGACGACACCCTGGCCCGGGCTTGCCGCTCCGACGGCGATCTCCGGGCCCTGCTCCTTCATGAGCTGGCGCATCTCGTCGACCGAAGCGAGCACAAGCGGGACTATGGCGCCGTCCCCGAAAGCCAAGGCCATCTGCCCCGGGAAATCCTGACGCCGAGCATGGCTCTCTTCGAGGGTTGGGCCCACTACTTTAGCCTCTCCTCCGGTTCCGAGGAACTCGCGACTCTCGCACGCCGGCCGGCCCCTGACGTCTACCTCCGTCTCGAGAGGGGCAGGAGCCAGACCGGCCCGCGTCTCAATCTGGACAGGCTCCGGCTGGCGGACCAGGTCAGCACAGCCCTCATCGTGGGCAACATCCTGGACGCGCTGGCGCACCTACCTCCAGGCGACGAGGCCCTCTGGTCGGCTGTCGAGGCCAGTTGGAGAGTGCGGGACCCTACCATCGCCGAGGTTCTGGCTGCCTACCTCCGCCGGAACCCGGAACAGCGAGGACCGGTGCGGGCCGTGGTCGTTCACCAGACAGGCCGGTGCGGCTCCGTGCTGGAGACCTCCCGGCTCCTGGCCGGCCTTCTGCCTCGCGGAGTGGCAAGGTCCGGCTGTCCCCGGCGCCGGTGACGATCCGGAGTTCCGGGGATGGCCCACGCAATAACCCTGGTTGGTCCGATTTTGCCCAGCACGCCACTTCCGCCAACCGAAATCTCGAGTTCGAAGGCATGCCCTGCGCCTTGGGGCGCCAGGAACCGCGGCGCCACTCGCGTGGTCGGCGAATCGCCGGCTGTCAGCGACTCTCAGGAGGCCAGAGCACTGTCGACGGCGCTTCGCACCTTTCTCAGAGCATCGGCATCGAGCTTGAGCACGACGGCGCAGGCTGTCGTCGAGAGGGCAACGGTTCCGTCAGTGTCGACCTTCGCAAGGAGGGGAATGAGCGCTTCCTTGCCCGTGATCGCGGGTTGGGAGTCTGCACGCGGACCGGCTATCGGATCTCGTCCAACAGGACGGTTGCGCCGGGCTCAGGTTTCTGGGCAGTCACGCGGAAACGAAGCTCGACCCTCTCGCCGTTGCAGACTATCGGGAGTTTGACCACGGGAGCCGGCTTCCCTGCGCGAGGCACGAGGAAGATGTACAGCGCGTTCGGGTTGGGCCGGTTCGCCTCGAACGGCGCTCCTTCCACTTGCGGGTCTTCCTCGAAGGCGAATGTGCGCAACCCCGGGTGAGTGTTGCTGTGCGCGAATCCGACCCGGACCACCAGGCCCCCCTTGCGCTTCAGCCAGATGGCACGCTGGAAAAGGCACTGGCGTGCAAGTTCCTTCGCCGGGAGATTCGTCTCAACTCTCGCAGGAGGCGGCAACGGATCGCAGACGGCGCGATCCTCTGGCCGCTGGTCCCCAGGCGGAGACAGTTGATCCAAGGGCACCGAGGGCCCGACTTTCACCTGTGCCGGCGGCGGAGGCGGATCGGACGCGATCGGGTGGTCTGCGGCATAGCCCGCCGACGTCAGCCCGAAACCGGCGGCCGCGATCGCCGCGGTCTTCATCAGGCGCTTCAGATGCCCCTCAGTCCGCTTACGTGCCCGGCTTGTCAGCTTGCCAGCCGCGTTTGCGTCGCCTTCATCTATTGGCATGACTTCCTCCCACCGAAGCGCTCCCACGCTCCGGCGCTTCCGTTACCGTACATCTCCCGGAGACATCTCGCAACAACTTCTCCAGACTCTCAGCCCGGATGGCAAGCTCGGCGTCCACGGCATGCAGCCTCTCCGATAGGGCCGCGACGAACGAGTCCTCCTCGTCCGGGCCCCCGGGACCCGCTTCGACGAACTCCACGATCTTCCGCATGGACCGGGCCGAATCGCGGGCCAACGCGCGGGTTAACTCCTCCGCCTCTCTCAACCACTCCTCTCGGAAAACCGCCGGATGGAACCGGCGGCACACTTCCGCGTCAAGACGCGTCCCCATCAGGCGGTTCGCGAGGGCGCCCGCGGCAAAGTTGCGCGGGAAGAAGCAGCGCATGGCAAGCTCGAAAACCCTCTGCATCTCGCGACTCGCCAGCAGGTAGTCCCACTGCAGGTAGTCTCCGAACGCGCGGCCCTCCCTGAGCATGCGCTCCAGCAGCGGGGTCCCAGCGTAGAGTTCGACGCGGCCAAAGTTGGAGGGATAGTCCCCGTTCTCCTCGATGAGTGTCAGATTCGTCCGGAGCCCGTCGAGGGTCGTGTCGGGATCGAACAGGAGTACGTTGAAGCACACGTACACTTCCCGGGAACGCAGGGTCGCAAGAGCCCTCGCATTCTGCTCGGGCGTCACTCCCCGGCCCAGGGTCCGCAGCCCCTGCTCGGAGTTCGATTCGACTCCCAAGAAGAGGCGAATCAAGCCGAACCGCTCCTTCAAGCAGCGCACGGTGGCGTCCGTGATGTCATTGGGACGCGCCTTGACGACCGTTGCATAGGGGCCGATGCCGCACTCATCCACGGCGTTGGCGAGGGCCTCGATGCGCTCGAGGCTCTTCTTCTCGTCGGCCAGGAGGAAGTTGTCGTCGTGGAAAATGAAGATATCGATTCCGCGCTCCCGGTTGAGCCATGCCATCTCGCCGGCCACGTCCTCCGGAGGACGCAGCCTCAACCTGGGACCGGGCAGAGTCCTGCGGTGGAAGGTCGCGATGCAGCAGAAGGCGCACCCGGCATAGCAGCCACGGCCCGAAACCAGGGGGGCCACGCCGTGTCCCAGGATCGCAACACGCTCTCCACGGCGGTCGGGCCACGAAAGGGACTCCAGGGCCGGCTTTGCTTCCAGCTCGCCGAACACGATGGGGCCTCCGCGGTCCCGCAAGGCGATGCCCGGGACCTCGCTCAGGGGCCGGCCGTCGAGTAGACAGCGAGCCAGGCGGACGATGCTGTGCTCAGCCTCTCCCCTCAGGATCGAGTCGAGCTCGGGGAAGTCCGACAGGATCTCGCCGCATGACAGACTCGCGAAGTGCCCTCCGGCCGTGACGTGGCCGCCGTAGCCGTCTCGCTTCAACGCCATCGCAAGCGAGAGGAAGTCCATGGCGCGCCACTGGAACGACAGGGAAAGCCCGACGAGCAGGGGCGGCTGGGCCGCACCAAGGAGGGTCCGCAGAACGGGTCCGAAGTCATCCGCGCAGTTGAAGGACACGATCCGCGTCGGAAAGCCGGCGGTCTCGAGCGAGGACGAAAGGTACCTCAGGCTCAGGTTCTCTTCCAGCTCCGGGCCCACCAGGGCGACCCAGCCGTCGCCCCGGTCTCCGCCCGTCCTCCAACCCAGCTCTACCACGTCGCCGCCGCACCCTCTCTCAACTGTGACCCTCAGCTCAGCCTTCCCGGCCAGGACGCCGGGGCCGTCGCTTCACATGAACTGCGAACGACCGGTGAGCCGGACCTTGGCCCAGATGGCCCGATGGTCGGAACCGAAGTGCTCACTGCGCACGGCCCGGCTCGCGAAACCTCCCGAACGCCGGGCTCCTGCATCGGCGTCGTACCAGAGGTAGTCGAGCTTCCGCCTCATGATGCTCCGACCGAAGACCCGGAGCAGCGAGTCGTGGGTGGCTTGATCCGACCCGTCGTTCTCGTACTCCGCGTTCATTTCCTTGTAGGTCGGTGAACCGTGCGGCGAGTTCATGTCCATCGCAATGATGCGAGGCGCGTCCGCGCAACTGGCCATGACTTGCCGGATCCAGTCCTTCAGCCGCTTGGCCTCCTTCACGCGGTCCTTCTCGGTGACACCGTGACCGTTGATGATGCCGCCGTCCCACGTGATCTTGCCGGTGAACACCCCGAAGGGCTTACCCGAGGCGACCTCCCGCAGCAGCACTCCCATGAACCGGACGCGATAGCCGCCGCCCTCGTCCAGCCGCTCGATCTCGGTCTTGCCCAGCTTCTTGAAAAACGCGACCCGGTCTTTGCGCCAGAAGATGGCGAGCCCACTCGAAGCGTCGTTGACGCCTTGCGACTCGAAGGCGAACTCCCAGACCTTGCCCGTGGCCTTGTCGAGGATCTCCTTGTTCTTCGAAGCTTGGTCGGCTCCGATCACCTCTTCCATCCCGATCACGGCAGCATCCGGGCAGTCCTTGGCAATCAACCGTGCAAACCGCTTGGCCGTGTCCCACGTGCACTTGCCCGATTTGCCTTCCGTGTACGCTCCCCCGACCATGGGGTTGCACTGCACGACGGTCACGGTCGGCTGCCCCGCGGTCGTCGACAGTCCCCCCATGGGGTTGAACTCCTGCCCGGTGACTGGGCCGGCAAGTCCCAGGACGAGCGAGACGATCAGGACCAGGACTGCCAAACGCAGGCGGATAGGTGGGCTTTGATTCCGGTGCATGTCGAGTTCCTTTCGCAGGAGCCGGCAGGATGCGACCGGCTTCGAAAAGTCGAGGTAAGCGTTCACCACAAAGTTACGAAGGGCACGAAGTGGGCACCAAGACTGATTTCTCTGTCTTACTATCACGTTCGTGCTTCCTTGGCGCGCTTCGGGTCTTCGTGGTGAAAAGGCCTCCAGACTTGCCGTTTCGCCTGCTCCTCGCGAGATTGCCGTGAACGGTTACCATCGAAGCTCTAGACGTCCGGTCCCCGGAAGTTTTCGCAAAGAGTTGCGGCAATTCCGAGAAGCCCCCGCGAACGCAGCCGAAAAGGCGCGCGGAGCGGTTTGCCGCATGCGTCCAGGCCATGAGCCGCGAGCGAGATCTGGTCGAGCGACGCCTCCAAGGACTGCGAGCACTGAAGACGAGCGCATCCGATCCTGCCAGGTCTCCCATCCATTTGCCAGCCTCGGACGGAATTGGGGTGCGTGTCCCGTGGGTGGCCCCCCCCCCTTGCAGGAGAAACACAGAGACGCAGAGACACAGAGGCACAGAG
>JACQZL010000111.1 GCA_016213865.1 Candidatus Rifleibacteriota bacterium | reverse complement strand
TTTCGTGAAGTAGCTGTAGTAGGTGTACCAGAACTGGTGGCCGGCGTAGCCCTGCCAGGCCAGCTCGTTGCCGTCCTTGATCAGCCAGCCGAGGCCCCCCAGCAGATCGCGGGCGCGACGATTGGCGAACGACCCGCCCAGAAATCGGGCCTCGTCGTTCAGGCGGGCGATCTCTTCGCCCGGCAGCTCGGTCTCGCCGACCACCGCGCGGCCGTCGTCGGTGATGGCCAGGTAGGCCCGGTTCATGGCGAGCACTCGTTTCTCGTTGTAGCTCCAGGCGAGCTGGCCGTCGCGAAGGATCGGGCCGAGCGGCTTGCCGTGCCCCGCGGTCCGGGGCGCGTTGATGAAGAACGTGCCGTTGATCGCCGCGAGGGCGCCCGTCTTGCGCGCCATGTCCAGCACCGGCATCACCTGGGTCGGCCCGGTCTCGCGCCGGTTGTAGGCGCCCGTCACGAAGGGGCGGAGCGTCAGCCCCTTGTCCAGCGGCACCCACAGGATCGACATGCTGGCCGTCTTGCCGGGCGAGTACTCGTGCCTGGCCAGGTAGCAGGTCGCGGGCCCGACCTTGAACTTGCGCACGACCCCCGCCGGCTGCTGCGTCGCCTGGAAGCGAGGCTGGGCGAGGTCCTTCACGTGCCTCAGGGCGATCGTGACCGGCGGGCGGTCCTCGAAGGCCACCATCGCGACCTTCTCGTGCGACGCGTGCACCACCTCGAACTCCGTCCCGGCGTCGAGCAGGCCGCCCAGAATGTAGTAGTTCTTGAAGTCGATGAACTCGTAGAACGGAATGGGCGTCACGACCCGACCGGCCCGGTAGATGGGGCGGGTCTTCTTGGCCGGCGGCGCCGTCGTCAACAGGTCGTCCTCGACGTGGATCGTGTCGGCCGAGGTCGAGGCGTGGGGCAAGAGCCCCGCCTGGTAGAGCGTCGCCATCGCCTGCAGCAGCTCGGGCCGCTCGACCTGCGCAACCAGGTCCGCCGGGTCGGCCGCCTTCAGGTAGAGCACCCGGGACTCGCGCAGCAGCCGCATCGCGCCAGCCAGCTCGGGATCGCGAAACAGCTTGCGGCCGGCGGTCCGGTAGATCTGCAAGATCTCGGCATAGGTGTAGGCTTGCGCCGTGGAGGTGGCGGCCAGGCAGAGGCAGAGCAGCAGCAGCAGAGTTCTCAAGGTGGGGGCTTCCTTTCGTTCCAGGTTGTGGCCATTCTACGAGCCAACCCATGCCCGCAACAAGGTGTACCCTCGCCGGCCCGGCGCTCGGGCGTCCGGGAAGCGCTGTGCTACGATGGACGGTATGGATCTGCAATGCCCGCGCTGCGCCGCGCCCCTCAAGCCCGTTGCCTATGAAGATGTTCCTCTCCAGAGATGCTCCGGCTGCTCCGGAGAGTGGCTGCAGGGAGATCAGCTCCGGATGATCATCGACGCCCGCAACGCCCGTTTCACAGCGGACGAGCGGGCCGAGCTGGAGGCCCGCCAGCGCACCTTCGTCCCCGAGTCCATCAAGAAGGATCTGCCCGTGGATTGTCCGCAGGGCCACGGCCGGATGCTGAAGTACCGTTATGCGGGCGACAGCCCCATCGTGCTCGACCGGTGCGAGCTGTGCGACGGCCTGTGGCTCGACCACGGCGAGCTGGAGCACGTGCAGATGCTGGCCGAGACCTGGGAGAAGGATCTGGCCCGCGACCTGTCCGAGCAGGGACCGCTGCTGGCCAAGCTGCAGCAGCAGAAGAAGGCCTCCATCGAGGGCACGCTGGCCCGCTCCCCGCTCGTCCGGGCGCTGATGGATGGCATCCTCGGCTGGCGGGTCTGATCCACTCCTAGCGAGAATCGTCGCGTGGCGCGAGGATTCGACCATGAACGAGGTTGACCGATCACAGAGATACGGAGACACGGAGGGGGAGTCAGTTTCATCAAGGCTGCCTACTTCCTGTCCTGGTTTGCGGGCAAGTGTCCGCGCGGGGCCCCGGTCTCGGGCCTCACCGGAACTCGACGAGCCACTCCGCGGCAGTCGCGCCGCGTGTCCCCCAACCCCCAACCCCTTACCCCTGCTCTCTACAGCTTCTGCAGTTCGTCGACCAGCGCCTTGAGACCGTCGGCGTAGCGCTTCTGGACCGCCTCGCTCTGAAACATGCCGTTCTGGAGCAGGTAGTTGTTGTCCAGCACCAGCCGGTCGATCATCTCCTGCAGGGTCGCGCGCTCGTCCGGGGTGAGCGCCGCGGTCTTGGCCTTGTCCAGCAGCACCCTGGGCGACTGTAGCCGCTTGTCGACGTACTCGAAGGTGCCGAGCTTGGCCTTGATGCCGGTCTTGGTGAGGTCGACGATGTCGCGGTAGGTCTTCGAGACCAGCGCGAACAGCTCCCGCGCCTCGGACTTGACCTCGGCGTTACCCTCGGCCTTCAGGATGCGGTTGAGCATCACGGAAGAGTCCTGATAGCGGCCCGTCTTGGCGAACACGCTGGCCAGGAGCAACATCGCGTCGACGTTTCGCGGCTCGAGCGTCAGGCCGCGCTGGAAGAGCGCCTCGGCGTCGGCATAGCGGCCCATCTGCGCGTAGATCTGGGCCAGAAAGAACATCACGTTGGTGTTGGTCGGTTCGCAGACCAGGCAAGCTTCCAGCCCGCCGATCGCCTCGGGCATTCGCTTCAGCTGGTAGAAGCAGAGCGCCTGCTGGAGCATCGCGGCGGGGTGATCCTTCTGCAGCGCGAGCACCTGCTGGGCCACCGCCAGCGACTCTTCGAACTCCTTGCCCATGAAGAGCACCTGAGAGTCGCCGAGCAGAGCGACCAGGTTCTCCTTGTCGATGGCGAGGCACTTCACGAAGTTGTCGTGCGCCTCTTCCAGCACCGGCTCGAGCTTCTCTCGCGGGACGGTCGAGGGCATCGCCAGGGCCTTCTTCAGGAAGGCGGCCCCGAGCTGCGCGAAGATCCGGTCCCTGGGCAGGTCGAAGAGCAATGCCGCCTTGAAGTGCGCCACCGCCTCGTCGGCCCGGTTCAGGTTCAGGGCCACCACCCCCTGGTAGTAGCGCACCTGGGCCGGATTGCCCCTCCCTGAGCGGGCCCGCGCCGCCTCGGCCTGATCGAGCAGCTTCATCGCAGCGGTGTAGTGTCCCAGCCGCAGCTCGACCTGGGCCGGCCATACGTGCACGAGCATGCGGTCGTAGCGGGTCCGCGCCGCAAGGTCGAAGCAGCCCTGGTCCTCCGACATCTTTCCCTGCTTGTAGAAGATGACGCCCATCTGGAAGTG
>JACQZL010000234.1 GCA_016213865.1 Candidatus Rifleibacteriota bacterium | reverse complement strand
TGCTCGGCCCGGGCGAGCGCGTCGTGGAGGAGGCCGTCCTTGATGAAGGTCATGACTGACGCGACGGACATCGCCACGAACAGAGGCCCGGCGATCGCGAGCGCGCGCCCGGGAAACCTCCGCAGGTTGCGCACCGCGATGGACCAGAAGACCAGATGCTTGGACGCGTTCATTCGGGAGCGCGGACGAAGTCGATCCGGTAGAGCGGCCGATCCGGCAGCGGCGGCCGCCCTGCGAGCTCGCAGAACCGGTCGCGACTGTAGGCTGCTGGATGTTCGGTCATCGAGCCGGCGAGCCCCTCGATCAGGCTCTTGGGCCCGTCGGTGCCTCGGCCCAGGCACGGCGAGCAGAGGCCCGTCGAGCGCACGAAGGCCTTCCTTGCGGCAGATTCGCTTGCGCGGCCGGCATGGCCCGTCTGGCCGGTGACAGAGACCGTGACCGCCAGGAGGGCGGCTGCCAGAAGGAGGGCCAACGTGACCAGCCGGGCGGAGCTCTCCACGGGGGCACTCAGAACTTCCGCTGCCACTGCAGTCCGAGAAGCCCGTGGTTCTTCTCGCCGAGCTGGGTCCCGTTCACGTCCTCCGCCAGCGGGACGCCGAAGAGGGCGTTCAGGTTCAGGTTGCCGCCCCAGACCAGCAGGAATCGCCTCTGATAGACGAGGCTTGCGTAGGCCGCTCTGCGGCCCGAGTTGGCCTGATTGACTCCCAGGTACTCATTGGCCAGGGTGTTCTCGAAGTCGACCTCCAGGCCCAGCAGGTCCCGGGAGTTGGGCAGCCAGTGGGCCGCTACCCCTGCCTTGAAGCAGTTGCCGAAGCGGTAGTCGTCCGAGTTCTCTCGGTTGAACGCGTAGGTGGCGGCGGCGTGGAACCAGAACTCCCCGAGGCGGTGGCTGTAGAGCAACCCCGGCGTGAAGGCGTAGGCCCCGAGGCCCTCCTGGACATTGGCCTTGGTCCGCAAGGCGGACCGGTAGTCCCCGGTGGGAAGGGTGACCCCGGCCAGGATTCCCAGGTGCCGGTCGTAGTCCGTGTCGTGCCAGAAGCGCCAGCGGGTCATCAGCGTGGCGTCGCCGAAGCCGTCCGTCGAGGTCTCTTGAGACGTACCGTCGCGCTTGGCTCCGGTCATGTCCCGCGAAGCGAAGGGAACCGAGAGCTGGCTGAAGACCTCGTCGGTGAGGCCGTAGCCGATGCCCAGCGTGCGCAACGTCATCTCCATGCGCGCCGGCACCTGAGTCGCGGCGGCGAGACCCTCCGCCTGGGAGATCTCGTGGGAGCCGCGCAGCAGCCCGCCCATGCGCCTGGTCGCGTAGTTGACGGCCACGTTGAGCACCTGGGCCGAAGGAACGGCAGCAGGAGTGATCCGGAACGGCGCCGTCAGGCCCCGGTAGGACGTGTCTTCCAGCAGCCTGGAAAGGGGGCGGAGCTTGCCTCCCTTCCTGGCCATGAACGAGTCGGCTTCTGCCCGCGAGCCGAACGCAATGATGTTGGGCAGCATGTCCGGGACCAGCTTGCTGCCGATGACGTAGGTCGCCTCCTTCATCGGGACGCGCCGACGGGAGGTCCAGGAAGTCACCTGAGCAGTCTCGACGGCATCGAGCCTTCCTGCCTCGTTGATGGCCCTGACGGCGCACGCGACGCCGCAGTAGGACTCGGTCTCGCCCTTCGCGTATTCGACGTAGACGGCGGTCCGGAGGAACCGCTGGATGTACATGCCGCAGATGCTGCAGATGTCGTCACTCGGGAGCCGGGCAGGCGGCTCGGCGGCGGTCAGGTAGACCGGAGAGGACCCCATTACCAACGCCACGGCAACGAACAGCAGCAATACGTCTTTGTACAGAGTGAGCACTGCAAACCACCCTTGGCCCTTCTCGACTTACTCGACATCCCCCAGTTCTCGATCGAAACTCTCCACGAGGCCCATCGCCTGGGCGAACTCGACGACTCGGCCGCCGTACCTTCGGACGTGCTGCTCGGCCTTCTCCCTGTCCGTGAAGGCCAGCAGGAAAGGGGCCATCGAGCCTTTCGGCATCAGCCTGCTGCCGGCCACGTAGCGCGCTCGCCTCGCGTTTGTCAGTTCCCCGCTGGCGAAGTCCCGCGTCATCAGCGTCACGATCGTGCGCTCTCTCGAAAACCCCTGAAGCAGAAGGACGCAGTGCAGGCAGCACGTGTGCTCCTCCCGCCCGTCATCCAGCCTCGCGACGAATTCGGTCTGGCTCTTGGCCGAGTCCATCCCACACATACGGCAGTGAGTGGTTGCCTCCGAGAGGCAGACTTCCGGGAAGAGAATCGCCAGACAAAGGACGACGAACGGCCTCCAGCCGCGCGTCAGTCGGTGCAGAGACATCGGGGCCTCCTCTGGCGGGAAGGAGCCCTTCCCGCAGAATCGGATTGGAGTCCAACCGGGGACCCTCGGACAGAGCCCGGCATGATAATCTCCACGGGTTCGGTGTCAATAGAAATGTGGCGCATCGTTCTCCGTTTGCGCAGGGCGGCCACGATGCACGCGGCGTGCCAGCCCGAGTTCCCCCCCACCCTTGCCCTCCCCCGGAGGGGGAGGGTGGGGAGGGGGCCGGCGCCGGGGATGCCAAACCGATGCCTCGCCGCGTCCCTGGCGAAGGACCGGCCTTCCTCGGGCCTCGATCACGGCTTCGGAGGAGTCGCGGTTGCGCGACTCACTTCCGCCTGTTGGGTCTCGGTCTTGCGACTGAGGGTCGCCGGGCCCCCCTGGGATGCTGCGCCGCTGGCCGCCCGCGGAGCTGAAAGGGTAAGCTGTACGCTGCAACCGACAGGGAGCGTCCCCGGATCATGGGGCAGAGAGGACCAAACGCAAAGACGACAGGATGCAAAGACGCCAGGAAATGCTGATCAATAGGACCTTCCTTGCGTCCTTGCATCTTTGCGCCCTTGCGT
>JACQZL010000110.1 GCA_016213865.1 Candidatus Rifleibacteriota bacterium | reverse complement strand
CCCATGAACCGTGGCCACCACGGCCAGCCCTGTGACCCAGAAAGGAAGGCTAACTCCGCATCAGTAACAAGTGAAAATTCACGGTCGGTCCATGACGGTCAACCCTGGACCGGGCCGATGGTGGAGTCTTGTCGCCAGAACATCTCTCTGTCGCTCATCCCCCGGCCCGGGTTCAGCATGCCGCCTGCTGCCGATGCAAGTCCGACGGATCTGGCCGGTGCCATCCTCGCTTGCCCAGATGCCTGGCCGGGCGTAGAATTGGCTCGAGAGGCTCCCCATGGGACAAGCTGCACACAGGATGTTCGAGGAGATCCGCGCCCTCAGACCCCAGGAGCGCCGCGAGCTCCTGCGGCTCCTCACGGCCGAGGACACCGAGGAAAGCGACCTCTGGACTGCTGTTTCCGAGTCGTCGTTTGCTGATCTCTGGGACAACGAGTACGACGCCATCCACGATGCCCTGCCACCTCGGTGACGTCGTCTTGGTGTCGTGACCGGGCCCGGGCCCGAAGGCATCATGGCAAGGACTCGAGGACAGGCACGTATCTGGCCACGGGCATCGAGCCGGGACCTTCGGTTCCACATGACTGGCCGCTGCCTTCCGGGCCTCGTCCTGGCCAGCGTGCTGCTCGTGGCCCGGCTCGTGAGCGCGCAAGTGCCGGCGTCGCCGCCTGTGCCGGTAGGGGAATCGAAGCCGGAGGACCGCCCGGCGCCGCGCTTTGCGCCGCGCTTCGAGTGGCGCAACGGAGGACGCGCCGCCCAGCCCGATCACGGCCCTCGTGCCCGACCCGGAGGGAGGCGTCTGGGCCGGAACGGCGGGCCGCTGGCTGGCTCACTGGGACCGCGATTCCTGGTCCGTGTCGACCGTGGAAGAGGGCTTGCCGTCGAACCGGGTGACGGGGCTCGCGATGAGGGAGCAGACCCTCCTGGTCGCGACCGATGCCGGCCTCGTGGAGTGGGGCGTGGACAACCGTGCCGGCCGTGGCTGGAAGGCGCGTGATGGGCTGCCGTCGGACCAGTTGACGACCCTGGCCCGGCGGATGGCTGGGGGCGTCTGGGTTGGGACCAGCGAAGGCCTCTGCTGGGTCGAGGAGACCGCCAACGCGCACCGTCTGGAACCGGCCGGGCCGCCGTGGGTCACCTCGCTCTGCGTCGTCGAGAAGCTCGCGTTCTACGAGCGGCGGGTCCTGCTCTCCGGCAGCCCCGCGGGACTGGTCGTGAGAGACGAGGCCGAACCCGAGATTGTCCTGGCGCGACTGGGCCCGGAGGACGGACTGCCGGACGGCCGGGTGACCGCGCTCGCTCCCGCCGGGACCGACCGTTGCCGCGCCTTCTGGGTGGGCACGGACGGGGGCGGCCTGGCCCACGTGGAGGCGCGCAAGGACCGGGCCGACAAGCCGTTCCTGGAGGTCCATCCGGTGGCCCCCGGGCCGGGCAGCTACCAGGACGGCCGCGTCAGCGCGCTCGTCTGCGATAGCGACCAGGTCCGGCTGGCCTCGGCGGCCAGCGGCCTCAGCCTCGGAAAGCTGCTCCGGGAGCCCAGCACGGCGTCGTCCGCGGCCGCCGCGGCCCCCGGCGCGCCTGGGAGCGGCGACTCCTCGGGGACCACCACCAGCTCGACCTCGGGCGGGGCCAACGGGTGCCAGCCCGGGGAGACCCCGGTCAAGGTCCTCAACTACAACATAGGGCATATGGGACCCGGGTGGTTCGTGACGGCCTTCGGGGTGGGCTTTCGCTCCGTCTGGGCCGGGTTCCAGGACCGCGGCGTGGCCGTGGCCAGTCCGCCCGGCTGCCCGTGGGCCTTCTACCCGCGCGTCACGGACGGCCACGCGGGAGCGGTCGTGCTGGACCTGCCGGCTCAAAGCTCCGTGGCGCGGGAGTTCCGCTACACGGACGTGGTGGTGGGCGGCCAGGTTGCCGACATCGCGACCGACAATCGCGGGGTGCTCTGGTTCGCGACCCTGGACGCCGGGCTGGGCCGAAAGGAAAGGAACGGCTTTTGCGCGATCGGCAAGGCTCAGGGAGTGCCGACTTCCCGCACACGCCGGCTCTTCGTCGACCGGCCGACGGGGGACCTGTACGTCATCGCGGGAAATGACCAGGGGTACCTGTACGAAGATGCGGCAGACCCCACCGCGGGCAAGGTCAAGCCGCGCGACCTGCTGCTGAGGCGCTCGGGCGACGACTGGCACGTGATGCCGCTGGGCCCGGCCGAGCTCGTGAAGGAACTGGAGCTGAACGCCGTGCTGCCGCTGGCACGGGACGGACAGCTCTATGTGGGCACCGAACACGGGCTGATGGCCTTCGACGGGCGCCGCCTCGCGCCGGTACGCATCCAGGCGGCGGTCATCGATCTGCGCACCAACAAACCGGTCCCAACCAGCGAGGAGCTCCGCGACCGGGTGTCGCGAACCACGGTTTACGACCTGTTCGAGGGGCCGGCCGGGGTGCTGTGGATAGCCACGGCCCTAGGGCTGTTTCGCGATGCCGGGGGTCTGGCGGTCCAGGTGAACGGCACGGAGGCGATGGCGTGCTGGAAGGGCACTTACGACGTGCCGACGCGGATGGTCTACTTCCAGGGCTCCCTGGTGCCGGAGAAGGCCCGCGGGCAGATCCCGTACCTGAAGGGCGAGCTGTTCCGCTACCAGCCCGAGCTCGGCCACCTCAAGCCGCTGGTCGGCCGGGTCGTCGCGTACGGGCTGACGCCAGACGCCGTCTGGTACTCCCACGGGCCGTCGGTGGGGATGATCTCACCGAAACCCATACGTTAACTCGAGTCTTCGACTCGGAGCGGGTAGCAGAGGTCCGCTCGCTTACCCTCGCGGCACTGACTACTGGCTACTGACTACTGCCCGCACGTCACCAGGGACGTGGCACCTTGGCGACGACCCGGAACGTGTCGCGGGCGATGAGCAGTTCCTCGTTCGTCGGGATGACGTAGACCTTGACGCGGCTGTCGGGTTTGCTGACGCAGGCCTCCGTGCCGGCAACGGCCTGAGTGTTGAGCTCGTCGTCGAGCTTGACGCCCAGCCAATCGAGGCCGTCACAGACCTTCTTGCGGATCTCCGGAGAGTTCTCTCCGATCCCCGCGGTGAAGCAGATGGCGTCAGCGCCGTTCATCTCGGCCAGATACGAGCCGAGGTACTTGCGGATGCGCAAGCAGAACATGTCGACGGCCAGGAGCGCGCGGCGATCCTGGTGTTCGGCGGCCTCTTGCAGGAGCTCCCGCATGTCGTTGGTCAATCCCGAGATACCCAGGACGCCGGACCGCTTGTTCAGCAGCGACAGCACCTCGTCGATGCTGCTGCCTTCCTTGTCCATCAGGAAATCGACGATCGTGGCGTCGATGTCCCCGCAGCGGGTCCCCATCACCAGACCTTCGAGCGGGGTCATGCCCATCGAGGTGTCGATCGACTGCCCCTTCTTGATGGCACAGGCCGACGAGCCGTTGCCCAGGTGGAGGCTGATGATATTGGTCCCTTGCCTCTCGAGTCCGTTCAGCCTGCGATACCGATAGGCGACGTACCGGTGCGAAGTCCCGTGGAAACCGTACTTGCGGATCTTGAAGCGGCGGTACATCTGGTACGGGATGGCGTACAGATAGGCGACCTCGGGGATGGTGGCATGAAAGGCCGTGTCGAACACGGCCACCTGGGGCACAGCCGGGCCGAAGAGCTCGCGGGCGACCGAGATCCCCTTGAGGTTTGCCGGATTGTGGAGTGGGGCCAGGTCGATGCACTCCTCGATCCCGGCGATGACCGGCGCGTCGAGGAGGACCGAGTTCTGGAAGCGCTCTCCCCCGTGGACGACCCGGTGGCCGACGGCCGCGATGTCTTCCAGCGACTTGATCCCCGGGATCTGGGTCTCTTCATCGGCGATCCACTTGAGCACGTAGCCCAGAGCGGCCCGATGGTCCCTGAGCGGCGTGGCCTGTTTGACGGGCGGTTTGTCAGTGGCCTGGAGCGTGATCAGCGCCTGGCTGCCGACCCGTTCGATGAGACCCTTGGCCAGCAGCCGGTCTCCATCACACTTGATGAGGTCGAGGTCGGTGGAGATGACCTGGAATTTGAGGGAGGAACTGCCACAGTTCAACACGAAGACGTTCACGGGAGGCTCCTTGCGTACGGTCGGACCAGAACTCCGTTCGAGAAGATTAGAGTTAGAGAAAGGAGGGTACGGTAGCACAAGTGCGGGTGTTTCGGCAAAACCGTCTGGCGGCCGGGGGTGCGTGTCTCGTAGGTGGCCCCCCCCTTGCGGGATAAACACAGAGACGCAGAGGCACAGAAAAGAGCCTCTTCAAGTCAGCTCCTCTGTGGCTCTGTGGCTCTGTGGCTCTGTGCCTCTGTGTTGGATGACGACTCTTCAACGATCGTGGACATGAGGGCTCCCCCTTCACGGCATCGCTCCCGTCGCCAACGAATGGGGCTTTACGTCTTGCGGAGATTCACTAGAATGCGTGCAAAAGACGCTGTGGTTTGTGGTTCTTTTCTCCAACGCTGTCGAGGAGCCGGTCTCATGACGACGTCGTACTTCCACCGTTTGGTCCGCGGAGCGCTGCTGCTCGGTCTGGTCGCTCTCTTTGCCGTGGCCCTGCCCGGCTTCTCGCAGGAGAACGTCCGGGCCAGTGGGCTCCGGGCCAGTCGGGTCCCCACCGAGATCATGTTCCAGGCCTTCCCCTGGGACGCCGCGGTGAACGGACAGAAGCACGTCTGGTACCGCCACCTTGCCACCAGGGCGGACGACCTGGCCGTGACCGGCGTGACGCACGTCTGGTTCCCCCCTCCCACCCGCTCCGTGGCCCCCCAGGGCTACATGCCCGGTGACCTCTACGACCTGGGCCACGGCGAGGAACTGGGCTTCAACAGAACCCTGTACGGCAACGAGAAGGAACTCAAGTCGTGCTTGCAGTCCCTGAGGCAGAAGGACATGCAGTGCCTCGCCGACGTCGTGATCAACCACCGGTGCGGCTCCCACCAGGACGGCGGGTTCTGGAACGTCTACCACCATGCCTCCGGCAAGGCCATGTGGGAAAAGTGGGCCCTGGTGGGCGGTGACAATGGCGGGACCGGCAAGGCCGACTCGGGAGACGACTTCGGCGCAGCTCCGGACCTCGACCACACCAACGCCAAGGTCAGGAAGGACCTCGTCGACTGGATGCGCTGGCTGAAGGACTCGATCGGCTTCGACGGCTGGCGGTTCGACTACACCAAGGGGTACGGGGCCCAGTACGTGAAGGAGTACTGCGAGAAGACCGACCCCTCCTTCGCCGTCGGCGAGCTCTGGACCTCCCTGGATTACGATCAGTTCATCCTTCGGCCGAACCAGAATGCCCATCGTCAGAAGCTGTGCGACTGGGTCGACGGCACCGGTGGGCTCTGCTCGACCTTCGACTTCACCACCAAGGGTCTCCTCCAGGAGGCCCTCAAGACCGGGGAGTTCTGGCGGCTCCGGGACAACGAGGGCAAGGCTGCCGGCCTCATCGGCTGGTGGCCCGAAAAGGCCGTGACCTTCGTGGACAACCACGACACCGGCTCGAGCCAGAACCACTGGCCCTGCCCGGGAGACAAGGTGCTGGCGGCTTACGCCTACCTCATGACCCACCCAGGCATCCCCATGATTTTCTGGGACCATTTCTACACCTGGGGCCAGGAGCACCACGACACGATCCAGAAGCTGGCCCAGTTGCGCGGCCAGCTCCATCTGTCCCGGGCGAGCAAGCTGGAGATCCTGGTGGCCGAGCACGGACGCTACGTCGGCCGCATCGACGGCAAGGTAACCGTGCTCCTGGGCGGCGGCTGGCAGCCCGAAGCTGGGTGGCAGCAGCGGATGGCCGGTCCCGGTTTCGTCATCTGGGTCAAGGCCCAGTGACCCGGCGGGTCCCACTCTGACGTCAGCGCAACGGCACGCCGAGGATCTCCTCGAAAGCCCTCTCGACCTCGCGCAACAGCGGCCCCAGGACCCTGGCGGAGAAGTCGAACTCGAGGCCCGCGGCCTCCCACAGTTCGGGCAGAGGTCTCGACCCGCCCAGCGATAGCGCCCGCCTGTAGCCGGCCAGCGCTCGCTCCGGGTCCTTGCGATACTGCAACCAGAGCTGCAGGGCGCCGACGTAGCTGATGCCGTACTCGACGTAGTAGAAGGGCGAGACGAAGAGGTGCAGCTTGTCCCACCACTGGACGGAGCGCTCTTTCGAAAGGCCCGTCCAGTCCGCACGGGGGTCGAAGCGCTCGTGAAACTGGCGAAAGGCGCGCTGCCGGTCGGCGGCAGTCTGCCGGGGATTCGCATAGACACAGTGCTGGAAGCCGTCGAAGGTGCCCACGCCGATCAGTTTTTCCAGCACGCGCCACAGGCGGAACCAGCGGCTGCGCGCCAGGTCGGCCGGGTCCTGGTGCAGGCGGTCCATGTGCTCGTACGTGAAGAACTCCATGGCGCTCGAGGCGACCT
>JACQZL010000233.1 GCA_016213865.1 Candidatus Rifleibacteriota bacterium | reverse complement strand
TGCCTTTCGGCCAAGAATGGCGCATCCGTGTAACTCCTTTCGCCTTTCCAGCAAAAGGATTCTACCCGGTTCCCCATGCTCTTGTCGGGTCGTTGTTTTCGATTGCACACGTGGATTCCCGCTTTCGCGGGAATGACGACTTCGCCGATGCCCTGCCCGGCGGTCGCCATCGCTTGAGCCGCCGCCCGCTTCGAGAGTAGAATAGGGTGTCCCCGGGTACTGCGACACTCCCGGAGGCGCCACAATGACGGTCCAGGACCCCGCCGAGAAGAGCCCCGCGGTCGATACCGGCCGGCCCCAGGAGGTCAACCCGGCCGCGCCCGGTGTTCCGGCCGACGCGCGCCGGGCGCTCTGGCTGGCCCACTTGCGCCACGACCTGCGCACGCCCCTGAACGCCGTCATCGGCTACAGCGAGATGCTCCTCGAGGATCTGGGCCAAGCGGGCTCCGAAGAGTTCGTCGCCGGCCTGCGCGAGCTCCGCTCGCTGGGCAGGCAGATGCTCGTTTCCGTTGGCGAACTGCTGAGTGCCCCGCGGGATGCGGATGGCCCGACCCGGGCCTCCACCGTGGAGCTGTTACGCCTGTTGCAGAAGGCGCTCCACGGACCAGCGAACGCCGTCACGACCCGGGTCAAGAGACTGATGGGGGATTCCGAGTTCAAGGGCCTCTCGGAGGCCGTTCCCGACCTGCGCAAGGTCCGCTTCGCGGTCAGTCAGCTCTTTGCGATGTTGGAGCACCTCGACGACTCAGCCTTGGGCGAGGACGTCGAGACCGCGTCGCTCTCGCTGCCGCCGCCACCCGAATTCCGCGCGGCGGCGCAGGAGGTGGGCCGCTGCCTGGTCGTCGACGACAACGCCATGCACCGCGACATGCTGGCCCGGCGGCTCCAGAAGGACGGCCACGCGGTAGTGACTGCGGCCAGCGGTGCCCAGGCGTTGTGCTTGCTCGACCAGGAGCGGTTCGACATGGTCCTGCTCGACATGGTGATGCCCGAGACGAACGGCGACGAGGTGCTGCGGCGGTTGAAGTCCGACGCGGGCCTGCGCCAGACGCCGGTCATCATGCTGTCGTCGCTCGACGAGATCGGGGCCGTGGCCAGGTGCATCGAGATGGGCGCCGAGGACTACCACCCCAAGCCGTTCGACCCGGTCATCCTCCGGGCGCGGATCAGCGCTTGCCTCGAGAAGAGCCGGCTGCGCGCTCGCGAGGCCGAGCACCTCCACCAGATCGAGGTGGAGCGGGACCGGGCCGACTCGCTCCTGCACGTCCTGCTGCCGCGACCGATTGCGCTGGAGTTGAAGGCAACCAACAGAGTCGCCCCGCGACGCTGCGAGGATGCCGCCATCCTCTTTGCCGACATCGCGGGGTTCACGGCCTGGTGCGAGAGCCGTCAGCCCGAGCAGATCCTCTCGGCCCTGCAGGTGCTGACCGACGAGTTCGAGGGCCTCGCCGAGCGTCACGGCCTGCTCAAGATCAAGACGATCGGCGATGCCTTCATGGCCGCGGCCGGGTTGCTCGAACCGGTCGAGGACCCGCCGCTCGTGTGCGTTGAGTGCGGCCTCGACATGATTGCCACCACCAGGCGTGTGCTCGACGGCGTCCAGGTTCGGGTCGGCATCCAGTGCGGGCCGGTCGTGGCGGGCGTGGTCGGGCACAAGACCTACCTCTTCGATGTCTGGGGCGACACGGTGAACACCGCGGACCGCCTGCAGAGCACGGGGGTGCCGGGTGCGGTGAGTGTCTCCCGGACAGTCTGGGACAGGGTGGCTCACGCTTGCCACGGCGAGTCGCGTGGCACGGTCGAGATGAAAGGCAAGGGCCCGATGGAGGTCTTCCGCGTCAACGGCCTGCGCAAGCCGCGCCCCGGAGGCGCCGTCGCCGACCTGGGTTTCCTGCTCGGGCGCGTCAAGCCGTAACGCCCGGCCCCGCGAGCTGTCTGCATCGCTTGCGGAGAGTGCCAGCCCCTTGCGCCATCGCGGAGGTCTCTGCAGACTTGGCTCCCCCGAGGGAAGGCACTCCTTGTCCTGTTCCGGTGTGCTCGGTGGCAGCCTCGTTATTCGGCGGTGGCTCTGTGGCTGGTATGAAAACGGGGCTCACGCGAAGACGCGAAGGCGCGAAAGAAGGTGCGGTCTGCCGCACGCGCCGAAGCCCTGCAACCCTATCGTCCCACCGCCCGATTTCACCCCTGGGGGCGTGCTGGCGGCCCGTCGTAGCTGTGTTGGTTGACGACTCTTCAGCGATGAGGACATGCGGGCTGCCATTTCTCAGCATCGCTCCCCCCACGGCGTGGGTGCGCTCGCGGAATGCGGGGGGCTGCATGACTGGGCTCGTGGCCCAAGGAGTTGTAGCGCGGGCCCTTGTGGCCCGCATCGCCGAGTCGCCGCTCCACAAGCGGGGGACAAGCCCCCGCGCTACTCGACTCTGGAGGCCAGTTGTGGATGTTAACCCACGAATCGAGAGCGCACCCCCACGGCGTTGGCGTGTTTCGGACTGCTCGGCCGATGGGGTAGAATGCCCACGAGCACGCGACGGACACCAAGATGCACGGAGGCTCAGGATGCTCCCCGCGTGGGGATCTCGCCTGTTGGTCAACCGCGAGCAAGTCCGGCGCTGCTCGTCACGCATCGGAGGTCGAACCAGGCGGAAGCGGACTCCGGTGTTTCGAGTGGAGGTGGCACATTGAGCAGAATCGGAACGAAACGGCTGGCTCTCCTTTCCCTGGTTGTTTCGCTGTCGTGCATGATCCCAGCCCTCGCCCTTGCAGCCGGGGGCATGGAGTACGTGGATATCGTGTGCAACGACGGGGTCTCCCGGCGGTTCTCGCGTCTGGTGATGGGCACGGATCACCTGATCCAGGCCGGATGGGTGTATGAGAAGCAGCCCGAGCCCACCCGGGAGCAGGTCTACGCGGTTCTCGACGAGGCGGCTCGCCGGGGTATCAACCTCTTCGACACCTCACCGATCTACGTCGGCGGCGTGGAGTACGCCCTCGGGGAGTGGCGGGCGAGCCGGGCGGCGCTGCTCGCGAGCGGTGGTTTCTACGAGCAGGCCGGGTTGAATCCAGACCGGAAACTCTACGCCCTGTCCAAGGGCGGGTTCCCCTTCGATCTCTTCTGGCTCAAGAAATTGCCAGCCGGCTGCCACGCCAAGGAGTTGATCGACGAACTGAAGAGGCGCGGTCTCCTTGCTCCCGACGCGGTCAACTGGCGAACCCGGGACTGGCCGCTCGAAGACGTCCCGCCGGGCACGTATGCGAGCCATCTCTATTGCGAGAAGAAACTGATGATCGAGCGCATCAGCGGGGAGTTGAATCACACGCGCGAGAACCTCCAAGGGGAAATCGACGTCTATCTGATGCACCGGGACGACGGCGACGCGATCGCGTTCGAGGCCGTGAAGCGGAACCAGACGCCGGTGGCCCGGATCCTCGAGGCCGTCAGCGCACCTGAGATCTCGCGCCAGGTCAAGGCCCTGGGATGGTCGAACTGGCGAACCCACCGCGTCGAGGAATCGCTGCGGCTCGCCGAGGGCGACCGTCGATTCGCCCGGCCGCTGATCAACAGCCCCTATTTCTCGCTCTTCGAGATGAGCGACAAGACGATCCACGCCCTGGGCGTTCAGGCGGTCCACGCGGAGATGATGGACCCCGGATTCCAGAGGGGGATCAAGATCATGCCCTACTCGCCTCTGGGCGGCTTCAGCATCCTGGACAAACCAGCCCCGTCGTGGGCGAACGCAAAGGAGTCCGCGTATGCCAAGCACGTGGCGGGGGATCCCTACTGGCAGAACGTGTATCCCGCCATCTTTACCCGAGAAAACGAGGAGCGCTGGCATCGCGCCATTCGATTCCTCCACGGGTTCAACATGAAGAACCGTACGACGTACACCATCGATCAGTTGCTGAACGCGTACGTCCTCGCGCACCCGCGAACCGACATGCTGGCGATCGGTCCGATCACGGTCGAGCAGGTGCGCCGCACGGTCGACGCGCTGCCGCTGGCGAAGAGACTCTCACCAGAGGATCTCGACTACCTCCACAGTGGTGCGACGGCTCCACCCGCAGGCGGGGCGACTCTGGCAAGGGAGCGGCTCGATGCCGCGGTGAAGTCGCCGAAGGCGCGATAGACACGTCCCGGCGTCCTGAACCCCGCCAGCACGGTCGCCAGGTAGGGAAACGCCCTAGTAGAGCGATTCCAAATCAACATGCCAAAGACCGAAATCGCGGTAGGGACGGCCCTTGCGGGACGCCCCTACCGCGATTTCAACATGAGGCATGACGCAGCGTTGTAAGGTCAGTTCGAAAACGACCTACTAGACCACCTTGACACTCGCCATGTTGGGGGCCTCGGGATTGACGATGAGCTTCTCGTTGCGGGGATCGATCAGCACGTCGAGTTCCTCGAGCGGAATGGCCCCCAGCAGGACCTGGTTTCCGAGCACGGCCGCGTTGCCGATGGCAAGCCGGTTGGCGAAACGGATCTCGACCGGACCGCAGATGGGCGCCCGCAGCGACCGGCCGTCGGCAGTGCGGATCTCGCGCTGGTCGACTTCTACCAGGTCCAACTGGACTGCGACGTTCTCCGGAATGACCAGCAGCCCGGCACCCGAATCGACCAAGGCGCGGGCCGTAAGTCGCCGGACCTCGGCCTCGCGGAGCTTCCCCCGACGCCGAAGTCCTTCGTCCACCGCATTGACCAGCTCGATATCGGCGTACACAAGTCCCATTTCGAGGCTCCTTGGAACGGCGGTTCCTCTTCACCTGGAGTATACCGCTCGGAGCCAGCCAGGTCTGCTGAAGCCTGCTTGGCTTGATTGGAGACGACTATCGGGACCGCCACGACCGTCTCGAGGCCCGGAGGGACCTGGGGGTTGGGCGAAGAGAGAGGGGGCAGTTCCTGGTGCAGGATGGGCCGGAAGACCTCGTCTTCGGAGGGCGCCAGGCGCGGGATCTCTCCGCCCAGGATTCGGTAGAGGACGATGCCGACCTGGAAGATGTCGGTTGCGGGGGGGCACGCCTCACGCATGCAAGGATTTCCGAAATAGTCTCTTGGGTCCTGCCGTAGCTTCGAAACGGCTCCATCCATGGTGACCACTCCATCGCAACCGGCATGGTCCACCTCCTCGCGCCCGTCACGCGGAGACTTCGGGAAGGTGACCTGGCCCTTTCCGGAGACGACGGTTCTCCTACCATCGCGCGGGAAGCCGGTATGATGGCTCCGTGGAACGGCGGATTCCCGAGATTCCCGGATACCGGATCCTCGAGCGGTTGGGCAGGGGGGCATCGGGGGTCGTCTACCGGGCGATTCAACAGAACCTCGGGCGCGAGGTTGCGCTGAATGTGTTCTCGGAGGGGGGGCCATTCGAGGCGCCCTTGTTGCGGGAGCGCTTCCTGCAAGAGGCCCGGCTGCAGGCCCGGCTCAACCACCCGAACCTGTTGCCGCTCTTCGACGCCGGGGTCGCGGGGCAGGCGCTCTACATTGCCGTGGAGCTCCAGCGCTCGGGTTCGCTGGCCGCGGTCGAGGATGAGGCCCGGAGCTTGCCGGTCGGACGCGTGCTGCAGATCGGAAGCGAGCTGGCCTCAGGTCTGGCGGCAGCCCACGAGGCGGGCATCGTCCATCGCGACCTGAAGCCTCAGAATGTCCTGGTGGCAGACGGTGGAACCGTCAAGATCGCCGACTTCGGCCTGGCGAAGGCCCTCACCGAGGCCCAGATGGTGCAGACCGAGGCTGGCGTCGTGATGGGCACGTTGGGCTACATCGCACCGGAGGCCTTCAAAGGACAGCCGACGGGGCCTCCGGCCGACGTCTTTGCGCTGGGCGTGATCCTCTTCCAACTCCTCACCGGCCAGCAGCCGTTTCCGGTGCGCACACCTGCCGAGACCTACCTGGCATTGCTGCGAGGTTTCGAGCACGATCCTCGCGAGTTGCGAAGCGACGTGCCCGCGGGGCTCTGGCACGTCTTGTTCGACTGCCTGGAGACGGACCCGGCCACGCGGCCAAGTGCCCGGGAGATCGCCTCACGGCTGGGTCGGTTGCTTCGGCCTGCTGAGACCGTCTCGGTCGATGCCTCTTCGGTCAGGACCCGGACCGACGCCGCCCGGGCATCCAGGCGCAAGCAGCGGCAATGGGGGGGCTGGGTGGCCGCTTGCTTGCTGTCCGTCGCGGCTGCCTTCGCGGTCTGGACCGTGTCGGCCCCTCTGGTCGCGCGATGGGGTCCCCCGTCCGGCGGAGCAGTCCCGCAGACGCGCGAGACGGGAGCGGCCCGTGGGCCGCATCCGGAGACCGACGATCCGAGTCCTGCCGGCCGGTTGGCCATGCCCGAACCTGTCGAAGTCGCCCTGGGAAGCGACCGGGCAGTCATTGCTCTGAACCGACCGGCGCTTCCGGGGATGCAACTGATGCTGGCCCGCACGGGCCGGGCGACCGAGTCTGCTCGTGTCATCACTCCTGGAACGGCCCCCGTGCGCGTCGAGGGGCTCGAGCCCGGCGTGACCTACCGGGCGAGGTTGGTGCTTGGGACATCTTCCGGGAAGCCCTTCGAGTTGCACACGTCTGCCGTGGTGCGACCCGGTGGCGGGACGATGCTCGACGCGAGTTCCCGCTGCGACCGGATTGTCCTCTCCCTCTCGGGCCAGAGGCTGGCAGCGGCGTGGCGGCGCATGCGGCTTCACGGAGAGCCGGTGTTCGTGATCCGCCGTTCCGAGGACTTCGGTCTTTCGTGGTCC
Source organism: Candidatus Rifleibacteriota bacterium (assembly GCA_016213865.1). The sequence goes on along the minus strand of JACQZL010000233.1, from coordinate 15,735 downwards.
CAGCCCGAGGTCGTCAGTTCGACCTGTGAACCGGTCATGTGGGGTAGCGTCGGCTGGCTTCCATCAGGCCTGCAAGCGGCGTGGCTCGGACTGGCAGGGGCACGCGCCGCCACGCACTTGCGGATGCGCCGAACCGACCGCCCCGCGTGGGGGCCCATCGTGGACTCGGATGCGGCCTCGAGCGTCCCCATCCTCCCGGTTGCGTCCGGGGTAGAGAGCGGCTGGTTCGAACCCGCTCATCCTTTCTGTTGGGTCCAGCGCGAGGGCCCGGCATCCGGGCTTCCCGTGCCGGCCGCGGAACTGGGGGCCTCGGGCCGAGACCTGCTGTTGAGATCCGTGCCAGTTCTCGCCGGCCACGTGTTGTTTACCGTCGGGTCCAGAGTCCCCGATGGACGGCGCTCGCTATGGTGGGCCCGCCTGGCCTCGAGAGGTCCTCCCCGGGGGATTCCCCTGTCCGAGTTCCAGGGGCCGGAGGTGGCGTCGATCGACGCGGCCGCCAACGAGGGGCAACTCCTGGTAGCGTGCGAGACGACCCGTGGCATCGAACTGCTCCTCAGCCGGGACGAAGGCCTGTCCTTCGAACTGACCGCACCCTCGCCGGTGTTGCGCCAGCGCGGGACTTCTCCGGCGGTGGCCGCCCACGGTGGCCGGTTCTATCTGGCCTTCGTGGAGGACCTCGGCCTTCCTGTGGCTGGTGCCATCCGCATCTTCAGCAGCGCGGACGGCCAGCGATGGCAGCCCTGTCAATCGCTGACCCCCAGCCTGCTTTCGCCGCAGGAACTTCGCCTGGCGGTCCGGGACGCGTGGGCCTTTCTGCTGGTCCGGGACGACCTTCGAGGTCTGCTGGCCTACCGGCTGCGGCTGCGGTAGAGCCCGCCTGACCTTGCCCTCTTACCGCAATACCCCTGAGTTAGTCCATGATGAGTTGTACTGATCTTGCCAATCGGGGTTTCACCCCGAACCCCACCAGAGGGCCGAGGGCCCTCTGGACTCCCTTTCTCTGCTTGAACTCGGATCATCGCCGGGTTCAGGGGTTGGCTCACCCCCTGGCGGGGTCTGGGGCAGAGTCCCTTGAGACAGTCCTTTTTCTGACTCATGGGCAGTGGTGCTAGCCTGTGACCATAGACATCGGTCCCCTCGTTCGATGAACCAGCCCCAGCCAACAGCCCCGATCCGGGTCACGATCGCCGTGGTTGTCTACAATGGCGAACGGTACCTCTCGGCAGCCCTGGAGAGCGCCCTCGCCCAGACGCACCGTGACATCGAGGTGCTTGTCGTTGACGATGGTTCCACCGACGGTTCGGTCGAACTCGTCCGCGGTTTCTGCCGGCGATCCTCCCGCGTGCGGTTCCACCGGCACGAGCGCAACCTGGGCATCGGCGCCGCGATGCGGACTTGCGTCGGACTCGTTGCCACGGAGTGGTTCGTCATCCTCGAACAGGACGACCTCCTGCTCCCGGATTGCGTGGCGCGCCAGCTCGCCGTCCTTGCGGCGTTTCCCGAGGCGGCGGTGATCTCCGGTCGCGCTCATCTCATCGACGAATCGGGAAAGCGCATCGGCGCGGCGTACCACGCCCCGATGACGGTGGCGCGCCTGCGCGAGTTGGTCGAGCGCTGCGAGCCGCCCGAGATGGTGAACCCCGGCTCGCTGGTGCACCGGCCGAGCGTGCTGGCCGTCGGGAACTACCGGGAGGAACTGCGGCGCTTCGGCCAGGATCTGGACATGGTGGCGCGACTGGCCGAGGGCGGCTACCGGCTGGTGAACCACGACGGGTTCGTGGTCGAGAACCGCGTCCACGGCCTATCGTCGACCTTCTCCCTGGGACCGTGGATCTGGGCCGTCGCACCGTGGCAGGCGGCCCGAATGCGGTGCCGGCGCGAGCTTCGTCCCGAACCAAGCTGGGAGGAGTTCCTGCGCGACCTGGATGGCCGGCCGGCCTTGACGCGCCTCGCCTTCTGGCGAGGTTTGCTCCTGAAGCATCTCTACTGGCGGGCCCGGCTGGCCGCAGGGCAGGGGGGCTGGCCAGGCGTGGCGTGGCGTCTGGCGCTGGCCTTCTGTTTGTCGCCCCGGTTCGTCTGGGACCTCGCCTGGCGCAAGGTCTCCGCCCGCCTTGACCGTCCGCCGGGGCAGCCGCTGCCACGTGACGCCGGCGAGGGGGCGCCCGACAAGTGACCGGCTCCCCCGCAATCCTGCCGGCCCGCGGCGAGCTTGGAGACGAGGGACTCGAGTCAGCTCCCTGTCCCTTCGGGTGCGCACCCGGCGACGAACTCGTCCTGCGGGGCAGGGACCTCATCTACAACTTGGCCGGCGAGTTCGCCGTGGTGCGATGCCGGTCGTGCGGATTGCTCCGGACCAATCCCCGGCCGTCGCCCGACGCGATGAGGCGCTACTACCCGGAGGACTACGGCCCCTTCGTGGCCAGCCGACCCGCCAACTCCGGACCGCCCTCACCGGCGTGGAAGCAACGCCTTTTTCGGGCGCTCGATGACCGGCGGACCCCGATGCCTTCTGTGCGGCCGGGACGTCTGCTGGAAGTGGGTTGCGCAGGCGGTTCCTTCCTGACCAAGATGGCCAGCGTGGGCTGGCGCGTCGAGGGGCGCGAGATGTCCCCAGAGGCGGCCGAGACTGCCCGCTCACGAGGCTTCCGCGTCCACACGGGCAGCCTCGAGAGCGCTCCCGCCCCCGAGGCCCCCGTGGAACTCGTGGCAGCCTGGCACGTCCTGGAGCACCTGCGCGATCCGGTCGTGGCACTCAGGAGGCTGCACGAGTGGACAACTCCAGGCGGCTGGCTCGTAGCAACGCTCCCCAACGCAGGCGGGTTCCAGTTCGAGTTCTTCCGGGAACTCTGGTATCCATTGAGTCTGCCCGTCCATCTGTTCCACTTCGACCCGCGGTCGCTCGGACGGCTCCTTCGCCTGACCGGCTGGCGCCTGGTCTGGCTCAGTCACCAGGAGGATGCCGTGCCGCTGCTCGTGAGCGCCTGTCGCTGGTTGACCGCCAGGGGGTGGGCCCCGGGGTGGCTGGCCGACTGGCAGCACCCGGGTACCTTCTACCGGCATATGGGCCGGAATACCCTGCTCTTCTCTCCTCTGGCTTGGGGACTTGCCCTGCTGGGTCAGAGCGGCACGATGGCCGTATGGGCCCGCAAGGACGGCGACCCGAAGTTACCTCGGGGACCCTGAGCCGTCTCAGATCTTGTGAAGAATTCGGCGGCAGTGATGTCCCAGGGGTGCTGCCCCACGGACCCCCGGCACTTTCTGCATCCAGAGCGCAGAGAACGGGTGTCCAGAGGGCCTTCGGCCCGCCTCCGGTACGCCCGCTTCGCGGGCCACTCAGGACCTTCTTTCCACGGCCTTGCGCAGCGCGTTGAACTCGAAGAAGCCCGAGTGGATCTTCCAGTCGATCTCGAACGGATGGACCATCCGGTGGAGCTTCATCATCAGTGCTTTGTCCACGCACGGTGGCCGAGCGGCCGGGGCCGTGGGCCGCGGCGGTGGCTGAGCGTGCCGGGGCTCGGCCCGCGGCGTTCCCGGATCGCTGCTTCACCGGGCCCCGAGCGCCGAACGGTCCGCGGCGATCTGGACGCGGCCTTCAAGCCCCCGTCAAGAACCGAACCACCCACTCCTCGAAGAGGGCCGGATACTCGAGGTTGGGGCAGTGCCCGCAGTCGCGGAAGACCTGGACACGAGAGTCGCGGATCCAGCCGCGGGCCAGCAGGGCCTGCAGCGGGTGGACGACGCGGTCGCGATCCGCGGCCAGCACCAACGTCGGACACACGACGGTCTGCAGGTCCTCCCTGCGGCAGTCGTGCGTGAGCGACGCCAGGGCGGAGCGCACGCAGGCCGGCTGTCCCTGGCCCGCGACCTCTAGAATCTCCTCGGGGACGTCACAGGCATGGGCGAACCAGGGGGCGGCAGCTCGCATCAGGGAGCGCCGGCGCAGGAGCCACGAGGCGACGAGGCGGCACCAGCCGAAGCGGCCCATCATGCCGAGTGGGGAGAGCGCCGTGGGACCTTCGAGCGCTGCGGCCAGCAGGACCAGCTTGTGGACCAGGGCCGGCTCGGACGCGGCGAGTCGGGCGCCGATCATGCCACCCATCGAGTGGCCCAGCACGCTTGCCGGGCCCACGCCCAGCCCCACGAGGAACTCCGCGATGCGTCTGGCCTGATCCGGGATCGCCGACCCCGCCGCGGGGGCGAAAGAGCACCCAAAGCCGGGAAGGTCGACGGCCAGCACGCGAAAGTGCTCGGACAGCCCGGGGAGGTTCAGGCGCCAGTACACCGAGCTGACGGGCCATCCGTGGAGCAGCACGAGCGGTGGCCCGGCGCCGACGTCGAGGTAGTGGAGCGGGCCTTCCCTGAGCGCGAAGGTGGGCACGGGGACAGGATACAGGTGTTAGGTGTCAGGTGATAGGTGATAGGTGTTCGGTGTTCAGGGGGAGCCCAGGATCATGAGGCAGAGAGGACCAAACGCAAAGACGCCAGGACGCAAAGACGCCAGGAAATGCTGATCAATAGGACCTTCTTTGCGTCCTTGCACCCTTGCGCCCTTGCGTTGAAGACAGGCACCGTGGCCACTCGACGACGCGGCTTCCCACGTTTCAGGGACGCTCCCCTCGAGCCTCGCCGCATTTGACAGCGTTCCGGGCATCGTGGGAGACTTCAGTCTCCGGACGGGGTGGAGGAGACTGGGACGACCCGCCGGCACAAGCGGATGGACGAGAAGAAACTGGCCTACAAGCGCGCCCTTCAGGACCTGCAACTGAACCGGCTCAAGGGGACGTTCCAGGACCAGATCGAGGGCGAGAAGCACCGCGCGATGTGCGTCTACTTCACCGAGCACCTGTACTCGGCCCGTGACTTCACCGAGCGCAACGAGAGCTTCATGAAGCTGATCCGGTCCTTCGAGCGCACCCTCGGCAAGGACATGCTGCACACGGCGTCCCAGCTCCTGGAGCTGCACGATCTGAGCGACCAGCTCGACGAGGAGATCGTGGACAAGCTGATCGAGATGGGATGCGGTCTCGACTTCACGATGGAGGACTACGAGCGGGCGTACTTCCTCGTCGACAACTACGACATCCGCGTCCACCAGATCGACCTGATCGTCGAGTCGGTCCACCGGGTCCACCACATTGCCCACTGGCCGTTCATGGGGTTCCTTCTCAAGACCCTGTACGCCGGGGCGCGAGTCCTCCGCGCGACGGCGATCGTCGACTTCCTGCAGGCGGGCTACGACGCGATGCACAGCGTGGACGACCCGACCGAGTTCACGGCCCTCATTCGCGAGCGCGAGCTCCAACGCCTGGACCGCATTTACGGAGTCACCAAATGAAACGAGTCGTTTGCGTCAGCCTGGGCCCGGCCACCTTCGATCGCACCTTCACGGTCCGGATGCTGGGCCAGGAGGTCCACGTCGAGAAGCTCGGGACCGACGGGGACGCGCAGCGCGCCGGCAAGCTCATCGACGAGCTGGACGGCCAGGTCGACGTCATCGGCCTGGACAGCATGAACCGGGAGTTCCGGCTCGGGAACCGTCACTGGGTGCACCGGGAGGTCGACGAGCTGGCCTCGCGCGCCCGCCGCACGCCTGTGGTGGACGGCACGGCCCTCAAGCAGACGCTCGAGCGCTGGGCCGTGGCCTATCACGATCGACTCTTCCCGGGCCTCTTTCGCAACAAGGTCGTCTTCGTCCCGAGCGGCCTGGATCGCATCAGCATGGCGACAGTCCTGGAGGGGTTCGGCGCCCGGTTGGTCTTCGGGGACCCGCTCTTCCATTTTGGACTGCCGATGGCCCTGCACGGGTTCGGCCAGCTCGAGTGGTACGCGCGCCTGGCGATGCCGATCTTGTGTCGCCGGCCCTGGAAGGCGCTCTATCCGACCGGACGGCGTCAGTCCGAAAAGCGCCCGCTGGGGACGCGCTACTTCGAGAACGCCGACCTGATCGCGGGCAGCCTGCACTACATCAAGCGTTACGGGCCGGAGTCGCTCTACAACAAGGTGCTCCTGACCAATAGCCTGCTCGCCGAAGACCTCGAGGACCTGCGCCAGCGGGGCGTGCGCATGATCCTGACGATGACGCCGGAGATCGAGGGCGAATCGCACGGCACCAGCGTCCTGGAGGCGATCTTCCTCTGCCTCCTGGACAAGCCCTTCGACAAGGTGCGGCTCGACGACTACCTGAACCTAATCCCGCAAGTGGAGCTCCAGCCGCGGGTGGTCTATCCGCAGGGCCAGCCGGTCGAAGTCGAGAAGTTCGCCTTCGTGATCCACCCTCTGACGGTGCAGGACTGCTACGCCCATCCGCTGTTCCGATTGTTGCGCTTTCTGCCGGACCGGTGGGTGGAGTGGCTCTCGGCCTGGGCGCCGCCCATGCTGCTCTCGCACGTGACGGGGGCGCGCTCGGAGACGGGTCGCGAGCTGGAGGGGTGGCTCTTCGGCCTGGGGGCGACCCCCCGGGAGATGATGCGCCGCGACCCCGAGTTCACGTACCGGCGGCTGCTCGAGGCAGCCTCGATGGCGCAGGGCCTGGGGGCGCGCATCATGGGGCTGGGGGCCTTCACCAGTATCGTGGGAGACGCGGGGGTCACCGTGGCGCGTCAGGCGCCGATCGCCATCACGTCGGGCAACAGCTACACGGTCGCGTCGACGCTGGAGGCCGCCAAGGTCGCGGCGCTTTCGATGGGGCACGACCTGGAGAGCGGGACGGCCGCGGTCGTGGGCGCGACGGGCTCGATCGGCACGGTCAGCGCGCGGTTGATCGCCCAGGTGGCCAGGCGCGTCATCCTGGTCGCCCCGCGCCCCGAGAAGCTGATCGAGCTGGCCGAGCGCATCCGGGCCGAGTCGAAGGCCGAGGTGGCAATTGCGACAGAAGCGCTCGATTGGCTCTCGGATGCGGACCTGATCGTGACCACGACGACGGCCCGCGGGGGCCGCGTGATCGACATCGACAAGGTCAAGCCCGGGTGCGTCATCTGCGACGTGGCGCGGCCGCTGGACATCCACGAGGAGGACGCCCGCCGGCGCCCGGACGTGCTGGTGATCGAATCGGGCGAGCTGGAGGTCCCGGGTCCGGTCGACTTCGGCTTCGACATCGGCCTCCCCCCCAAGACGGCCTACGGCTGCCTGTCGGAGACGATGATCCTGGCGATGGAAGGCCGCTACGAGAGCTACACGCTGGGCCGGGACATCGACATGGAGCGCGTCAAGGAGATCTACAAGCTGGGCAAGAAGCATGGGTTCCGCCTGGCGGCAATCCGCAGCTTCGGCCGGGTCGTGACGAACTCGGAGATGGCGCTGGTTCGCCAGCGCGCCGAGGACGCCCGCCGCCGCCAGAAGCTCAGGGAAGGGAAGGCCGCCCCCGGGAAGGCCGCGGCCCTTGACAATCCATGACGCAGTGCGTTATATTGGCGCCGTCTTAGTTGCGGACCGCTCCGGGGTTCGGCTCTTCTTTCCAAGCCCGGCGGACCGCGCCAATGCCGCACAGCGGCAGGGAGTACGCGCTCATGGCCACCCGTTCCAAGGAAGTTCGCAAGGCTGGGGCCGCCACCTGGTCGGGCCAGGTCCGCAGGATCTTGCTGGCAGCGGTGGGGGCTGTCGTCCTGGCCCAGGAAGAGATCGAAGACTTCATCGAAAGGCTCGTCAAGCGGGGCGAGATGGCGGAGCAGGACGGCAAGAAGCTCCTGGACGACATCCTGGCCCGCCGCAGAAAGCAGGTCCAGAAGGTCGGCAAGGGCGTCGCCCAGCTCGGCACCGAGGTGCAGAGTCGCATCGAGGACGCGCTGCACCGGGTCAAGCTGGTCAGCAAGCGCGACGTCGACAACCTCTCCTCCAAGCTCGAGGACCTGACGGACACCGTTGACAAGCTGGCCCAGGGCCGGCACTGATTCGAAGGGCGGAACCCATGCGAACCATCAAGCGTTACGGCAATCGCAAGCTCTACGACACCAGCCTGCGCCGCTACATCAACCTCATCGAGGTCGCCGAACTGGTCGAGAAGGGCACCGAGGTCAAGGTGCTCGACTCCAAGACCGGCGAGGACATCACCAAGCTCACCCTCAGCCAGATCCTCCACGACCGGGAAAAGAAGAAGGAAGGCTTCGTCTCCAAGACCCTCTTCACCGATCTCATCCGCAAGAGCTCCAGCTCCATCGTCGAGGCCTTCAAGCGGTCCGTCCGCACGGGGGCCGAGGCCATCGCCTGGGTCGAGGACGAGATCGACGGCGGCCTCAAGAGGCTGGTCAAGGCCGGCGACATCACCGAGAAGCAAGGCAAGAAGCTTCGCCAGGACCTCGTCAACCGCATCGTCAAGGGCAAGTCCCGGTTCCAGCACCGCATCGACGACGCCGTGATGAACGTCCTGCACCGGCTCAACATCCCGGCCCAGAAGGATATGCGCCGCCTCGCCGACCAGCTCGACAAGCTCACCGCGCGGGTCGAGGCCCTCGCGGCCAAGAAGCCCGCCGCGCCGGCCCCCAAGTCCGGCGCCGGCTCCGAGGACGGCGGACGCGTGAAGCGAAAGCCCACCCTCAAGGTCGCCACCTCCAAGATGGAGCTCGCTCCGACCGCACCTGTCCATCCCCCGGCCGAGGTCGTGCCGGTCAAGGAAGAGAAGGCCTCGAAGCCGGTCTGAAGCTACTCTTTCCCTGGGCCCCGGGACCGCGCGAGCGTCTCGGGGCTCGGGGCATGGCACTGTCGGGCGGCAAGGCCTCGGGCCAGGGGGCCGCGGGCGGGACACTTGTACCATTTGTGCCGCAGCGCGGCGGCTCGTCCCCGCGCTCGCTCAGCGGTCCGTCGACTTGTGCGGGGCACAGGCATGTCCTGAGCTTGTCGAAGGGGGCCCGCGCCCAACGGCATTAAATCGTGTTGGTTCCCATCTCGGGCCATGGGTTTGCCGGTGCGGCCGCAACGATGGCCACGCCAGAAGGTAGAAGCGGCTTCCAGCCGCTTTTTGGGCAGCCGGGCTCACGTCTGGCTCCGAGAAAGCGGCAAGATGCCGCTTCTACCCTACCGGCTTCTGTCATGCCTCTCCTGGTGAAGGACTTGGTGCCATTGGGTCCGTGCCCCAGCTCGTTGGACCACGCTCCGAGTAGTGCGGCTCCCCGCGAGCTGCGTTCGCACCCCCGAGTCCCGAGCCTCGGTTCGCGCGGCCTGGTAGAATTCACGCGGTGACCCCGGCCCCCGATTGCCCGTGAACGTCTTCACCCGGCTCCTCTCCAGCATCAACGCTCTCTTCGGAGAGCCTTGCGACCGGTGCGGGAAGGCCCTGAAGTCCTTTCCGGTCTTCGGCGTTCCTTTCGGAACCGAGCTCGCGTGGGTCCACAAGCTCCTGACGCTGGACACCGGGGGCAACACCGCCTCGCTGGAGGCCGACGTCACGGCCCTGGTCGATCGCGTCGCCCGGTACGCCGCAGAGCCGAGGCCGGTGGCGGACGGCGTGACCGCTTCGATCAAGTGGTGTGCGCACTGCCAGCAGGGAAGCCTGCTGTTGCAGTTAACGGTCGGGGGCAACCGCGTGGACGCCGCCGAGTATTCGCTCTTCTCCGACGGCCACCGGCGGTTCGCCCAGCTCACCGGGGACCTGTACAAGGCACGGGCGCTGGCCGAGGCGCAGGACTGAGGACCTCGAATGCCGACCGAAGTCCGTGAGCCGCTGATGCAGTTCGGCCCCCCCGGACTGGTCCACTTCAGCCGGGCGGTCAACGTCTTCAGCATCGAGTCCAGGGACACGCAACTGGACGTCGCCCTGGCCGTCGACGATGGCATGCGTTCTGCCTTTGTCGCCGCCGCCGCGACCGGGGCCCCGCCTTCCAGGGTGCCACTCGCGCCGGTCCAGTTCTCCGGTGGCAACCTGACCTACGCTGTCCTCAGAGTGCCTCACTCCGTGCGCCAGGTGGGGCTCCTCTTCGCCGACGCGGCTGGAAACCTGGTCCCCGAGCTGGCCTGCACCCTCGATTTCGAGGCGCGCATGCTCGCCCCGCTGCCTCCGGCCGACGGGGACGAGCTGGCCCGTCGTCAGTCCCTCGTGTCCGGCTCTCGGCCCGAACCCGAGCGAGCCGCGTCGGTCGAGGGCCAGGAGTCGTGGCTCTCCCATGGTCCCAAAGGGGCGTTGTCACTCCGGCATGCAGTCAACCTGGTGCACGTCTCGGCGGACAGGGCCGAAGGAGTGCTCGACGACGGGGGCGTCTGTGAAGCCGTTCTCTGTACGTTTACCGAGGGCGACACCCGCCGCGTGCGTCTGGTGCGGCCCACCCCGAAGTGTCCCGCCTGGTTCTCGGTACCGCTGCCGCCCCGCTGCCAGCGCGTCGGGTTCTACTTTCTCGGCGGCAAAGGCTCGGGGGCCGAGCAGTTCAGCAGCGTCCTCGACCTGGCCCGCAAGTCCCTCGGCCCGGCGCGGAGCGAGCAGCTTCCCGAGCTGCCGTCCGGCACCCCGCGGACCATCTGCCTGGGTTGCCGCAACGAGAAGGCCACCGAGGACACGGTCGCGGTCAACACGCTCCCCGACGACCTGCAGCGCTTGCTGCGGACGCAGCATTCCATAACATGGGAGTTCAATAGCATCTGTCGCGTCTGCCTCGAGCGCGCGCGGGCAGAGCTGTCCGTCTGGGACAGGCGGGACCGCAACGTCCAGACCGTGATGCGGTTCCTGGGGGTCGTGACGCTGGTCGTCAAGTGCTACGTGGGGGCGATGTCCTTCGGTTTCCCTCACGGGAGGTTCACCGCTCACCTGCTCGATGGAAACCTGGCTTTCCTGGGGCTGTTCGACCTGTCGGTCCAGCAGATCGACAAGGTCGAGGGGCTGGTGAACATGTTCGGCTGGGCCGTCGTCTTCAGCGCGGTCCCCTTCCAGCGTCTGGCGACCGGATGGATTCGCTTCTTCGCGGGGCTGGGCGAGACCAATCCGATCTCGGCGCTGGTCGCTGCCGCCATCCAGCTCTGGCTGTTCTACGCGGCGTGGAGCTACGGGGGCGCTTTCCGGGCGCCCGCTTACGCCCCGTCGGGCCTGGAGGTCTTCGCGTGGGAGCAGCCGATCCTGTGTGGGCTGCTGGCGGCCCTGTTGCGCTCGCTCCTCGCGGAGGCCGTGGAAGAGGCGGTGACGCACTTCGAGGAGGAGTGGCAGCGGCGCTCGGCCACGGTGCGGCGCGGAGACGTCCTTCTGGGCCAGTTCCACCGGCTGCTGACCTGCCGCGACGAGCCGGAGCTGTTCCGCGTGCTCCGCGAGATCCTGCAGGACTCGTTCGCGATTGCCGAGTACCAGATCTGGTTCTTCAACTCGGAAGAGAAGGTCTTCACCCCCAAGATCGCGTTCGGGTGCCGTCTGGAGGACATCCAGGGCCTTCGCGTTGCGCGCGGCGACCCCAACTTCCTCGGCCACGCCGGGATGTTCAACGAGGTCTACGGCGAGCACACGCTCAGGGAACGCCGGGACGTGCGGCACGCGTTCCGAAAACCGCCCCTGCGCAGTCAGCTCGCCGGCCCCGTGCGCGTCGACGGCGAGATCCGCGCCATCCTCAACGTCGGGAAGTTCGCGAGCGGCGCCTACGCCGAGCAGGACCTGGAGCACTTCACGACGCTGGTCTCGATCCTCGGCGTGGCGATGAAGAACGCCGAGGTCTTCACCGCCAAGGAAGCGGAGCTGGCGTCCAGCAAGGAAGAGGTCCAGAAGCAGATCCTGGAGAAGGAGTTCATCAAGTCGGTTTTCGGCAAGTACGTCTCCAGGGCGCTGGTGGAGAAGATCCTGGCCGAGCCCAAGTACGCCAAGCTGATCGCCGAGAGCGCCGAGTTGACGGTGATCTTCACTGACCTGGCGGGATTCACCACCATCAGCGAGGAGCTGGAGGACCCCACGCAGGTGGCCGAGCTGCTCAACGACTACCTGACGGAGATGACGCGGGTCATCTTCGACCACTTCGGCACGCTCGACAAGTACATGGGCGACGGCATCATGGCTTTCTTCGGAAAACCGGTGGAGTACCCCGACCACGCCCAGAAGGCGTGCTACGCGGCCATCGACATGATGCACCGCCTGCGCGAGATCCGGAGCCGCATCAAGACAGGGCGCGGGGTGGACCTGCGCGTGCGAATGGGCATCAACACGGGGCGGGTCGTCGTCGGCAACATGGGTTCGAAGATGGCCTTCGGGTACACGGTGATTGGCGACAACGTCAACCTCGCCGCACGCCTCGAGCCGGCCAACAAGGAGTACGGCACCTGCTGCTTGATCAGCGAAACGACCTACGAGCAAGTGCGTGGGCTGGTCTTGGTCCGGCCGATCGACCGCATCCGCGTCAAGGGCCGGGTGCGGCCGATTGTCGTCTACGAGCTGCTCGAACGGGCCGACACGGGCGTCTCTCCGCAGAAAGAGCTGCTCATCGGCCTTTACTCGCGCGGGCTGGATGCCTACCTGCGGCGGGACTTCGACGAGGCTTCCGGCATCTTTCAGCGGGCGCTCGACCTGGACGCGTCGGACGGCCCCTCCGCGGTGATGCTCGCCCGCGCACGGGCCTTCCTCGAGGACCCGCCGCCTCCGGACTGGGACGGTGTCTTCAGCATCAAGGTCAAATGAACCAAAGCGGGTCCACAGCGGTCTGACTCTCCCGGGGAATGCTACAGTTCCCCGTGACGTGATCAACCCGGCGAGCATCGACGCAGTGGAGGTCCCATGAGGTACTGCCTTCGACAGTCACCGCGCAGTAGGAGGATTACGACTCCGGGCCACGGGCCAGGGCCGAGGCCGGCAGGCCTTCCGAGCCGGCCCCACTGCCCTCGCGTTGCGCTCGGGCTGGCCGTGGTCCTGGCGGCTTGTTTGCTGGTCCCCGGGCCGGCGCTCGCCTACGAGCTGGAAGCCGGCTTCCGGTGGGCGGAGAACGGCTCCTCGGGAGACGTGCAGGACGTGCTGATCCGGGCCGGCAGCGAGTTGCCGGAGAGGTTGGCTCCGGGTTTCCAGCGGGTCCGGCTCGGGAGCGTCGTTCCCAAGGGGCCATTGCCGATCTCGGTGGTCGCCAGATACGGTCCCTCGAGCGATCGCGGCGGGCGGACCATCACGGTCTATCGAGGCCTCCTCGAACTGGGCGCCGGCGGGGCCGGCCAGACCGTCCTCCCGATCCGGACCAACCTCGAGGGGCGAGTCGAGCTGGTGTTGATGGTCGACCATCCCGGATGGAAGCCTCTGAAGCTGGACGTCGACAAGTTGCGCCGCGTCTCCGAAGGAGTCCTGCCGTCTGCTCTGGAGGTCCACGGAGGGGCGATGCCCGCCCGCGTCGCAGGGCGGTCTTCGAACAGCCGGGTTCCCAGCCGGTGCAAGGCGGAGAACCTGCCGCCGACCGAGTCCGGCCTCGCGGGTTTCGGGGCCATCCGTCTCCACGAGGTCGACCTGTCGCGGCTGCCTGCCGGCTCGTTCGAGGCGCTGGTCCTGTGGGTCCACCGCGGAGGCGCTCTCGAGCTGGACCTCGCCACGTTCCGTTCGGCGGCCGGCACGCCCAGGTTGGCCGAGCTCTGGCCGCCGACGACCGACTTCGAGGAATCGGACGATGCCGACGCCCTGGCCCCGCCGTTCAGCATCCTGACGCGCCGGCTGGGCCGGGGACATGTCACGGCCCAGGTCGCCTCCGCTCCGCTTGGTAGGGTCGACTGGAGCTGGAGCCGCCGGCCGATGCAGGCGGCTGCGGGGGCCGGTGACTGCCCCCGCGGTGTTCAGCCGCGCCACGCCAACGTGCTCGAGGAGCGCGTGACGGCGTTTGCGGGCTGGGTCCTGCTGTACTTGGCGGCCCTGGGATGCAGCGGCCTGTGGCTGAGGCGTCGCGGAATCGACATGACGCTCCGGATCCTGCCGCTGGTGCCCGTGGGGTGCTGCCTGCTCTACGGTGCGGTGTGCGCGCTGCGGCAAGCCGACGTCGAGGTGGCTTCCTTGAGGCTCGTGTTCGGCACGGCCGGCTCCGAGCCGCGCATCGCCCGCGTCTACACCAGCGCTTACTCGCCGGTGGCGCAGGAGTGGCGTTTTTCGATGCCGAGCGCCTCCTCGGTGCCTCCCATCGACACTGCCCTGGCCGGTGGGGGCTACCTATCCGAGGACGCCATCTTGAGACCGTTCGTGCTGGACCGCGGGGAAACCGGCTGGAGCGCTCGGCTCGAGCTGATGCCCGCCGAGCTCAGAGCCGTCGCTCACGAGGAGGCAGTCCAGGCCGCAGGGACCGTCAGCGGTAGCCTCGAGGCCGATCTGACCGGAAGACGATGGACCGGCGAGCTCGTCTCGAACCTCCCGTTCCGGGCCGAGAAGGTGCATGTCTTCCTGGGGCCGCACCACCAGGCCTTCGGTCCACTGGAACCCGGCCAGTCCGTCAAGGTCTCCATGCCCTTCGTCCTATCCCAGTCGGAGCCCTGCCATCCCGAGTGCCTCGGCTCACACGACAATGACGAGCGCCACTGCCCGTCCTGCAATCGGTTCCACCCGCTCTCGACGGCGCTCTACAACTTCATCGATCAATGGGACGAGGCGTACCGCTGGACCCGCGACTGTCTCGTGGCCGAGTACGAGCGCTCGCGCTCGTCGTTCGTGGGCCCGTTCCTGGTCGCGATCGGCCCCGAGAAGGCAGTCAAGACGGCCAGGCAAAGTTGCCGCGGCCGGGATGTCGACGTCCTTGCGCTGCCTGTGACTCCACTTCAGGGGGCGGTGACGTTACCGCCCGAGGCAGCCATCCCCCGGTTCGAGCTGTCAACCTCTCAAGAGTACGTCTACCGGCGCAGGACCCAGCCGGAGAACTCGTGGAGGTTCTCGTGCTACCTCAACTCGCGACAGCGGCTCGAGCTCCAGTTCCCTTACCGCGGGCCGCTACGCTCGCTCGAGGTCAGGCCTGCAACAGGGCGTGGCAACACCGAGCCGAAGCGGTGCGAGTTCTCGCTCCACAACCTGCGCAGCGGGACGACCGAGGAAGCCACCTGCTCGGCGCGAGAGGCGTTCGTCGTGACCAGCAATGCGGCGGACTACTTCGATCGCCGGGACGGGACGATTGCGGTGGCGCTGCCCGACTCTTCGAGCAGCACGTGGTGGCCCCAGATCACGCTGGAAGGAGCGGGCCGATGATCGAAGCCCGTGAGTTGCGAAAGGTCTTCGGCGAGCTGGTGGCTCTCGACAACGTGACGTTCGACGTCAAGCCCGGGCAGATCTTCGGTCTCATCGGCCCGAACTGGGCCGGCAAGACCACTCTGATCCGCATCCTGGCGGGGTTGCTGGCCCCTGAAGGCGGCCGGGCCGCAGTCTGCGGCTTCGACGTGCTGCGGCAGGATCTCGACGCCAAGCGCCGGCTCGGTTACATGCCCGACTTCCTGGGGCTGTACGAACGCCTGACGGTTCGAGAGTACCTGGAGTACTTCGGCGAGCTCAACGGCCTCGAGGGCCGCAAGCTGGCCGAGTCGATCGAGTCGGCACTCGGCGCGGTCCAGCTCAAGGGCCGCAAGGACGACCTGGTCGAGAAGCTGTCGCGGGGCTTGACCCAGCGGCTGGCCTTCGCCCGGACGCTGGTCCACGAGCCCGAGGTCTTCGTGCTGGACGAGCCGGCCTCGGGGCTCGACCCGGGCGCGCGCCGTGAACTGTGGGACATCCTCAAGTGGCTGGCGGGGCGCGGGCGCACGATCCTCATCTCGTCGCACATCCTCAAGGAGATGGAGGGGTTGGTGACCCACGTGGGGTTGCTGGAGCGCGGCCAGCTCGTCTTCTGCGGCCCGGCCGGCGACCTCACC
>JACQZL010000232.1 GCA_016213865.1 Candidatus Rifleibacteriota bacterium | reverse complement strand
TTGGGCGCCCGGTCACACGACAGCGACTTGGCCGGACCTGTGGAAGCGGCAAGATGCCGCTTCTACCCTACCGGCTTCTGTCATGCCTCTCCTGGTGAGGGATTTAATGCCATTGGGACAAGCCCCCGCGCTACTCGACTCCGGAGGCCAGTTGTGGCTGTCAACCCACGAACCGCGTGCGCACCCAGGCCGTGCGGGGGCGGAAGGGCCTCTCCCGAGTGATAGACTTGTCAGGCGTGCGAGGAAGGGTGCTCGGTCGCTTGGCAGCGCTGGTTGCGCTCGCCGTTTGCCTCCTCGTCTTGCACGACTGGACGATCAGGCTCCGGTCGGCCTCGCCGCCGGAGAGGCAGGGCGAATCGTGGCTTCTGCCGCATGACGACTTCCTGCTGAGGCTGCTTCCGCACAGGATGGCGTCCGTCGTGCGCCCGCTTCCCGCCCCGTACCCCGTGATCGACGTTCACGTGCATCCGTGGCCCACCGGCGATCGTTTCGAGTGCCTGGACCTGGACGCGCTGATGGACGAGATGGACGGAGGCGGCGTCGAGAAGATCGTGCTGGGGGTCAACGCCAGGCCGCCGGAAGTGCAGCCGCCGATCTTCTCCAGGCGCGAGGACGAGAAGGTGCTCGAGGCCTACCGGCGATATCCCGACCGGATCATCCCGGCCCTGGGGGGCTTCGATCCCGAGGACCCGGCGGCGCCGGCCTACGTCGAGGCGGAGCTGAAGAAGGGCGTCTGGGCGGCTATTGCGGAGCTCGATCTGTGGAATGAGTGGAAGCGGACCTTCTATGCCCCGGGGGACCCCGTCTTGACGAAGATCTACCGGCTGGCTGCCCGGCACGGCGTCCCGGTCCTCCTGCACTATTCCTCGTCTGGTGATCCCTCCACGGCGCGGGGCCTCGACAGCGCCCTCGAGCGCGTGCTGCGTGCCCATCCCGAAACCACCTTCGTCATGTGCCACGATTGTCCCGACGAGCTCCTGGTCCTCCCGAACGTGTGGCGCGAGTTCACGCTCGGCACGACGGCCTTCCCCGCGGAGCTAGCCGACCGGCTGGTCCTAGGCTCCGATCTTCAGAACCCCGAGGGCTACGCCAACAGCGGAAAGCACGGGGCCGGTGCCCCTTATTGCGAAGTCGTGGGCGAGCTGCGGGCCGCGATGGCCTGTCTTCCCGAAGCGAAGCGGCGCCTGGTTGCACGGGAGAACGCGCTCCGGCTCTTCGGCGGCCGAGGCGCAAGGCGCTCCGGCCGCTGATGCTCGGCCGACCGGGAGCGACGCTCACTCATGGGGGAATCTACGGACCCTTGAACCACGAAGACCCGAAAGCACAAAGGGCTGCACGAAGAAAAGCGTGATCGAATGAGGACCTTTGTGCCGCTCTTCGCGTCCCTGGTGCCTTCGTGGTTTGGTCTCCTCGTGCCTTCGCAGTGATGCGGCATCCCATTTCTTGGCGTCGCTTCGCGGCCGACCCAAGCCCCTATCTCGCCGGCACACTGCCGTGCTAGGATAGGCCCCCTGTCCGCCTTGGGTGCGGACGGCTTCTGATCCGATCATCATGCAGCGGGACGCGGCCGACCTCGATGCGGTGTTCTCTTCCAGGGAGCGCCGGACAATCGCTCAACTGATCCGCGCTTCCCTGGGGATTACCGGGCGGTTCTTGTCGGAGTCCGAGGCCGCGCAGGTGACGCTCCACGGCGAGGTCGCCTGCGGCCTGGAGTCGGTCGAGGGGTGCAACCGCAGGCACTGCGTCACGACGCTGAAGGGCGAACTGCGAGACGAGGGCCGGCTCTACACCTGTGCCTTCGGGTTGGGCTGGTTCCTCTTGCCGCTCGACTCGGGGCCGCGGAGGCTGGGCTATTTCCTCATGGGCCCGTTCTTCGAAGACAGCCAGGTGCGCGAGGAGTTCTTCGATGCCCATCCCGAGGCCCGCGAGATGCGTTTCGAGTATCCCGTCCTCCCTTCGTCGTCCAAGAGCGCACTCGCGCTGGTCAGGGATTGGCTCGGGCACCGAGTCCGCAGCACTCACCTTGCGCAGGAGCTGGCCAAGAAGGAGACCCTGCTCCTCTCGCTCCTCGATTCCACCAAGATCATCCATTCGACGCCCAACGCCGAGGAGCTGCTCTCTTACCTCACCGACATCTCGACCTACCTGACCAACGCCACCAACGGGTTCATCCTTCTGCTGGACGACCCCGGGAGGTTCCTCAAGATCGTCGTGGCGCGCGGTGTCATGCCCGATTTCGATCGCGAGTACCGCATCCCGCTGGGCGAGGGCGTGACGGGCTGGGTGGCCGAACACGGCGAGCCGCTCAACATCCCCGAGACCGAGAAGGACGACCGCTACATCGCTGTCGGATATCAGGCCGCGTCCGAGCTCGCTGTGCCCATCCGCCGCAGCGAGCGGGTCATCGGCGTGCTGGTGGTCGATTCCGTCGACAAGAACGCCTTCTCCGCGTTCGACCAGCAACTGCTCTCCAGCCTGGCTTTCCAGGTATCGACCGTGCTGGATGCGGTCAACCTCGAGGCCGAACGCCAGCGCAAGCTGGAGCAGCTCCAGGTGCTGCACAGCGTTGCCGCGGCGGCCGGCGAGTCGCTCGAGGTCGACCAGGTCATTCCGCGGGTCCTCGAGCAAGCTGCCGGCGTCTTCCAGTCGACAGGAGCCGTCCTCTTGCTGATCGACGAGGACGAGAAAGTCCTGCACGTCAAGATCGCCGACCAGCCCGAGATCCGCAAAGTCGACGCGGCCAAGGTCGACGGGGGCATCCTGGGGTGGGTGCTGGACAACCGCAAGCCGTTACTGGTCCAGCCGGGTGACCGGGAGACCTACGCGCGGTTTCGGGAGTACCTCACCAGCGACAGCCACGCGACGATGTGCGTTCCGTTGACGCTGGGCGGCGAGATCCTGGGGGCCCTGATGGTCGCGTCGCCGGGCGTCGGCCGGATCTACGACAAGCCGGATCTGGACCTGCTCGGAACGCTGGCCGGCCACATCGCCCAGGCGGTCCAGAACGCGCGGCAGTTCAGCCGCAGCCGCCGCCAGGTCGCCGAGCTGACGCTCATCAACGAGTTGGGCCGGACGCTGAACAGCTCGCTCGATCTCGAAGAAGTGCTGGCGTACATCATCAGCAACATCAGCGAGTTGATCGGGGCCGAGCGGGGCTCGCTCATGCTCTGGGACGAAAAGGAGCAAACCCTCAAGGTCAGCGTCAGCAAGGGGCTCGACGAGCGCCTGTCGCGCGAGGTGGCCTTCCGGATGGGGGAGGGGATTGCCGGCATCGTGGCCGAGACGCGACAGCCGCTGGTCATCTCGAACACGCGCCACGATCCGCGATACGTGGAGCGGATGAAGAACGAAGAGGCGTTGACGCTGATGACGGCACCCATCATCAACAAGGATCGGGTGCTGGGGGTCCTCAACTTCGAGCGCGCCATCCGTTTCCGGCGGTCCTTCCGCGACGAGGACCTGCGCCTGCTCTCGACGCTGGCCAACCACGCGGGCATCGCGATCGAGAACGCGCGCCTGTACCAGAACCTCCTGACCGCCTACTTCGAGACGATTCGCTCCCTGGCCAACGCCCTGGAGGCCAAGGACGCCTACACGCACGGCCACTCGCGCCGGGTAGCCAAAGACGCCGTCCGCATCGCCCAGAAGCTGAAACTGCCGACCAAGAAGATCGAGATGATCCGCCACGGCGCGCTCCTGCACGACATCGGCAAGATTGGCATCCGCGACTCGATCCTCCTCAAGCCGGGGGCTCTCTCCGAGGAAGAACTGGCTGTCATCCGCAAGCACCCGCTGCTGGGCGCCAACATCATCCAGTCGATCGAGTTCCTCAAGGACGTGACCGAGATCATCCGCCACCACCACGAGCGGGTCGACGGCCGCGGCTTCCCTTACGGCCTGGCCTCGGACAAGATCCCGCTCGGCGCGCGCATCGTCTGCGTGGCCGATGCCTTCGACGCGATGGTCACGACCCGGCCCTACCGCAAGGGCATGAGCTATCAGCGGGCCATCGCGGAGCTGACGCGCAACAAGGGGTCTCAGTTCGATCCGGCCCTGGTCAACGCCTTCGTCGAGCTCCTGTACGAGATGCACCCGTCTCTGGCGGATCACAACTCCGAGTTCAATCCGCGGATCGACGTCTCCGGAGAGGCCGGCTGCGACTGGATCCAGGAGACCGAACTGGGGCCGGCCGCGGCGCTCAGCTGAAGCGGGTTGGGTGCCCGCTGACCCGAGGCCGCCGGCCCTCGCGGCCGCGTCCCGCTCAGGACTGTCCGGCAGCAGTCGTTGGAGGCAACCGCTTCTCCAGGCTCTCCAGCCGGCTCGAGACGCTGGCGATCGACGCCTGGTACTCGTCCAGCTTGCTGCGATCGAGGGCCAGGCCGGCGATGCTGCGAGTGAAGGTCTGGCGCAAGTTCACGACCTCGCGCTCGATCGAGTCGGAGCTCCGACTCCCCGGCGCCTGGGCTGCCTTCGCGCTCGCGAGGTGCGTAGTCCCCAGCTTGGCGACCTTGCCCTCCACGTCGTCCAGCCGCCGGGCCACCTGGGAGAGCTGCCCGCGGGCCTCACCTGACTGCTGGTCGAGCTTGCGAAGCTGCTCGGTGAGCTGCTCGGCCGACTTGTCCGAGTGCTTCATGACGCGGTCGGCCAGCACGGCCATCTCGAAGCGATTGACAACCTTGTTGCCCTGGAACTTGCCATCGGGTACGCGGATGAGACCGCACCGCGCCAGCTCTTCGACGGCGGACCGGGCCCAGTGGCCTTTCGGGATGTCCCAGCGGTCGGACTCGGCGGCGGCCACGCTCGACGGGTCAATCGGTGTGGGCGCCGCAACATGAGCGGGCGGCGTGGTGACGGGCTTCTTGTGGGTCGGCGTCGCGACCGCCGCGCCGGCGGCCGCGAGTTTCGCGAGGGCCGGATTGGGGGTCGTGACCTTGGCCGGTGCGGGGACAGCGGACGCCGGCTTCTCCTCGGCCGACACCACGGGCGGCTCCACCAGTGTGCCCGCCTTGATCGCAACTTGCCCTCGCGTGATCCACCCGCTGCCTTCGCCTGGAGGCGAGGCCTTGCGCTTGACGAAGTAAAAGTCGGAAGTGGAGATCGCCATGTAGACGGTGACCTCGTCGCCGCTCCTCAGGTGGCCTACCTCTCGGGCCTTCTGGCTGGTGTCGTTTCGGAGGATGCAGGGGGCGGTCCCCGCCTTGACGACGCCGTCCATCTCCTGGGCGACAACGCCCCCGGCGGTCAAAGCCCACAGCAGCGCCAGCAGTCCGAGCCAAGTCCTGGATGAGATCATCGACTTATCTCCTGAATCGTTCCGTTGTTGCGTCGCGGGTCCCGAAGCGCGGCTAAGGGTTTCCCGAGATCCTATCGACAAGTAAGTCGAGAACTTCCACTGAACGAAGGCCACGCCAGAAAATGTCAACCCGTCTGTCCATCTCCCACCTCACCTGGGGGCCCGTCCTCGATCGACTGCGTCGCTTCCGCTCGACGTGCTCGGAGGGCCTGACGGTCCCGACTTCGTGGGTGGGCGCCGGCACGGCCTTCGTCGTCTCCGTCACAGCGCTGGCTCGCCTGCTCGAGCCTGGCGCACCCTCGCCGGCAGCGGGAGCGAGTGTGGAGCTGGCCGGATTGCCGGAAGCTGCGCAGCCCCGCGCCGCGATCCGTCCCTCGTTCCTGGAGCGGAACCCCATGGGGCTGTACCTGGAGCGGGTCCAAACCCCGCAGCCTCCCCCTCCGAGCCCCCAGCCTCCCCCTCCTTCGAGTGTCGCTTCGCCCCCGCTCGGGCCGGTAAAGGCCGTCGGACTGAAGTTGCTGGGGACAATGGCCTGCGGCGAGCTGGGAGCGGCCATCATCCAGGAACCGGGTGGCCGGAGCGACGTCTATCGCCTCGGTCAAGACGTGAAGGGCCGGACGCTGGTCGAAGTGCGGCGCCGCAAGATCGTCCTGCGCAGAGGCCCCAATCGGGAAGAGCTGGAGATCCCCGAGGATGCACTGAGCGAGACCCCGCCGGGCGAGACGATGCCCTCGGGCGCGGTGGCGATGCCTGCTTTCGACTCCGTCGCTGGACCCGAGCAGCCGGCGCTGCCCCTCGAGGCGCCGCTTCAGTCGATCTCGCGCGAGCTGCCCAGGGAGGAAGTGGTCAAGAGCCTCGGAAATCCGGCCAGCTTCCTCTCCCAGGTGTCGGCCGAACCGTACTACGAGAACGGTCGTTTCTCGGCCTACTACCTGCAGGATGTGAAGCCCGGGTCCTATGCGGCCAGCTTGGGCATCAGGGCCGGGGACGTTCTCGAGACCGTCAACGGCGAGCTGGTGGACACGGTCCAGAAGTCCTTCCGTCTGCTGGGGTTGCTTCAGCGCGCACCGGAGATCGACGTGGTCGTGCGGCGCGGCGGCGAGCGCATGCAGATGTGCTATCGGCTGCAGTGACGGGAAGCTGCAGGGCTGCGAGCACTACCACTGCATGAGCGGTTCTGGCACCGGTCAACTCGAGCCACGACCACCCGAACACTCTGGCCCGGAAAAGCTGAAGCGGCTTCCTGCCGCGTCAGGGCTCCGGCAACCGTAGCTTGGAAGCGGCAAGATGCCGCTTCTACCTTGCGGACTGTCCGCCTTCCGGGGGATGCAATCCCGTGGTCGGGGTTCGGGGGCGAAGCTCCCGCCAGCTACGCGACGGACTGCACGCGCTCTGCCCTCGAGCCTCGGGCTCTCAGTCCTCAAGCCCCCGCCTGATCGAAGGGCTTCGCCTCTTCGATGAGCATGATGGGGATGTCGTCCTTGACGGCATAGATCAGCTTGCAGGCGTTGCAACGCAGCTCGTTCTTCTCGGGCTTGTAGTCGAGGTCGCCCTTGCACTTGGGGCAGGCCAGGACTTCCAGCAGCTTGGCATCCAACATGGCGAATCGCCCTCCGGCGTGGCGTCCCGGAATCAGGTCCGGGCGCCGTGGTTTCGGTCCGTAAAGTCAGTCCGACGTTTCGGCGGGGACCTCGAGGCTCCGCCGGACCACGCGCTCGCTTCCGTGCGCGTGCGAGGATTCTCCCAAAATGCGGTCCATTTCGTCCAGGTATTCCCGATAGGGCAGCCGAAACGCGCCGGCGCGCGGCAAGTCGGCCGTCGCGGCCAGCAGGCGGCGGCCGACCTCGGCGTCGCCCCGGCCTAGCCAGTCGGTCAAGGTGGTTTCGGCGAAACTGGGCCACTGAACCTCGAGCCTCCTCGAGCGCGGGAGCCCGGCCCGCAGCAGCCGTTCGGTCCGCTTGACGTCGGCGCGATCGGCCATCGTGAGCAGTGCCAGCTCGGTCCGTGGCTTCGGCTCCAGGATCGAGAACGAGAGCTCGAGTGTCGCCCCCGCGCGTTCGAACCGCGGCATCCAGCGTCGCAGGTGCTCGAAGAGCGGCTCGAAGTCGTCGGGCTGCTCGCCGGGCACGCCGATCATCACGTAGTACTTGAGCCTCTCGAAGCCCGCCTCGAGGACCCGCGCGACACCCTCGTCCACCTGGCGGAGCGCGAACCCCTTTCGCAGGAAGCGCTGGATTGGCCGCGAGAACGACTCCGGCGCCAGGGTGAGGCTGCGTTGACCGCTGTGTCTCAGGGTCTGCAGCAGGCCCGGGGTAAGCCGATCGAATCGCAGGCTGCTCACGTTCACGCCAAAGCCCAGCGCCTCGGCCCCCTGGGCAATCGCTTCCAGCCGGGGATGGTCCGAGATCCCGGCCCCCAGCAGTCCGAGGCGGTCCACGTGGGGGCGCATCCGGGCCGCGTACTGGAGGACGGCCTGTTCGGAGAGATTTCGGGCTCCTCCGTAGAGCTCCCTCGCCAGGCAGAAGGCGCAGTGTCGCGGGCAGCCGCGCGTCAGCTCCACGAGCGCCGTGTCGGCGAAGACTGTCCGCGGCGTCACGATCGAGCTGGCCGCGAAGTGCCGGTCCAGGTCAGCCACCGAGGCGTAGCCGGCGGCGGGAGGCCGTCCCGAGGACGGCACCCAGAGCTGCGAAAGGCCGTTCCCGAGGGCATCGCGATCGTGCCTGCCGCCGTCCCGTAGCCGCCGGAACAACTCCGGCCCGGAGGTCTCGAGCTCGCCCAGATAAAGGGCGTCGAAGACCGGCTCCATCGTCCTCGGATTGGCCGTCAGGGCCGCGCCCCCGCCCAGAATCAGCGGATGTTCCGGGCCGCGCTCGGCAGCGGCGGCCGGGATATCTGCCAGCCGCAGGATGTCGAGGACGTTGAGGTAATCGAGTTCGTAGGTCAGCGTGAAGGCGACGACCTCGAAGTCCGAGAGCTCCCGGCCGCTCTCCAGGCTGAACAAGGGCAACCGGTACCGCTCCAAATCGCGAAGCTGGGCCGCCTCCGGCAAGAACGTGCGCTCGCAGGTCATGCCGGGGGTGTCGTTGATGGCGCGATAGACAGCCTGGAATCCCAGGTTCGACATCCCGACCCGGTACGAGTTGGGATAGACGAGGCACACCCGGAAAGGCCCGTTTTCTCGGAACGGAAAGGGCCCTCGCTCCAATGCGAGCAGCTCTGCCCGGTAACGATCGGCGGGGTGGCTCATCGAGCGACGAGGACCCTCGCGGCGAGGGCCGTAAACCTGGAGGCCGGCATCGAGGCTCAGACGGGCTTGCGGTCCGGAAGGAGACCGGCGGCGCTCGCGTCGGGAGGCAGCGCTTTCTCTGCCGCGGCGGTCCCCGGAAGGCCCTTCGCGAAACCGTCGGACAAGGCGGTTCGGGGCGGCACCAGGGCCGGGGGCCGGGAGGCTTCCGGGTGGCCGCTGCCCGACGAGTTGCCGGTGTCGTCGCCATTCGACGGCGGGGCACGGGGTTGGTGCGTTTCGATCGCGGGTGGGGGCTGTTCGGAGGGAGGGGGCGGAGCGAGCGGTCTCGCGGCGTCGTTCGACGCAGCTTTCAGGGCCGGTGCCTGCGCGGCCGACGTCTGCCCCATGGTGGCTTCGAGGTACTTCTCGAGCCCGTCTCGCAGAGCGGATTCGGAACCCGCCTCGACCGCCTGCCGGACCAGGGAAGTAACTTGCCGCACGTCGACACTTCGCAGCATCTGCTTGATCCGAGGGATGCTGAAGACGTTCATGCTGAACTCGCGGATGCCCAGACCCAGCAGGGCGAGGAAACCGACCGGATTGGCGGCCAGTTCTCCGCAGCACCCGACCTCGACGCCGGCCTTCTCCGCCTGCTCGACGACGCTGCGAATGAGGCGCAGCATCGCGAGACTGAGCATGTCGAACATCGTGGCCAGCCGCTGGCTGGACCTATCGACTGCCAGCGTGAACTGGAAGAGGTCGTTGGTGCCGATGCTGAAGAACTTGACCTGCGGTGCGATCTTGTCGGCCAGCAGGGCTGCCGCCGGGACCTCGATCATCACTCCGACTTGGACGTCCGGGTCGAAGTCGACCCGCTTGGCTCGCAGCTCGGACTTCACCTCGTCGAGGTATTGGTTGGCCTGGCGGACCTCCTCGGGCGACGTGATCATCGGATACATGATGCGCACGTTGCGCTTGGCCGACGCTCGGAGGATGGCCCGGAGCTGCGTCTTGAAGACGTCGGCGTTCTGCAGGCAGAAGCGGATGGACCGCCAGCCCAGGGCCGGGTTCGGCTCGGGCGGAATGCCGAGATACGGGACCTCCTTGTCTCCGCCGATGTCGAGGGTCCGGATGGTGGCCTTGGCCGGGGCGCACCCCTCGGCCACACGCTTGTAGGCTTCGAACTGCTCTTCCTGAGGCGGCAGCGAGTTCGCCTTCAGGTAAAGGTACTCGGTCCGGAACAACCCCACGCCGTCGGCCCCAAAAGTGGCCAGACTGGCAATCTCGGCCGGGACCGAGATGTTCGCCCGCAGGACGAAACGGACTCCGTCCTTGCTGACCGGCGCGAAGCTGCCGGGTTCGAGCATCCGCTGGCGGCTCAGGTTGATCTGGCGCTGGAGCTCGACGTATTCGGTGATTTCGTCGGGGCCCGGGTTGACGCGCAGGCGGCCCTGGATGCAGTCGACGACGAGCCGATCGCCATTCTTGACCTGGCGCGTGACGTTCTCGACCCCCATCAGGGCCGGGATCATCAGCGAGCGGGCCAGGATGGCGGCATGGCTGGTGATGCCCCCGACCTCGCAACAGAGGCCCGCGACGCGCGTGACGTCCATCCGGGCGACGTCGGTAGGCGTCAGCATGTGGCAGACGAGGACCGTGTCGGGGGGGATGCGATCCAGGCTCTGCAGCTCCTGACCCAGCAGGCTGCGCAGGATCCGCCGTCCCACGTCCTGCACGTCGATGGCCCGCTCCTTGAGATAGGCGTTGTCCATCGAACTGAAGCTGCGCGCGAACTCCGTCATCACGTCGTGGACGATCTTCTCGACGTTGCGCTTCTCGGAGCGGACCTTCTGGATGACCTCGCCGACGAAGAGCGGATCGACGAGGATCAGGAGCTGGCCTTCGAGGATCTTCGCGGTTGCCTCGTGGTCCTTGTTACGTTCCTTCAGGTCGACCAACTGGTCGCGGGCGACGGCGAGCGCGGCGTCGAACTTGAGCAGCTCGAGCTTCACGTCCGACTCGCGGATGGCGTAATCGGGGATGCGCAGCTCCTCGTTGAGGATGAAGGCGCGACCGATGGCGATGCCGTCACTGGCGATCAGACCGTCGGGCACTGAAGTCACTCCTCCCCGAACCTGGCGTCGAACAGATCGAGCAGCACGTGCATCGCTTCTTGCTCGTCAGAGCCGTCTGCTTCCAGAATCAACTCACACCCCGGCCCCGCCTCGAGCATCATCACGCCGAGGATGCTCTTGGCGCTGACCCGCATATCGTCCTTGACGAAATAAACCTCGGAATCGAAGCGGCTGATGGCATTCACGATGGTGACTGCCGTCCGAGCGTGGAGCCCCAGCTTGTTACGGATGGTTCCTCGTGCCTGGATCATCGCCCGGACCGGTTCGATCGGGGCTTGTGGAACCCGGCTTCCGCGACCCGAAACCCGGCGAGTCGGCCACTTCGTTGACAATCCACGTACGTTTTCACTCCGGCTGCAATCGAGAGACCCCGCCGCGAAGCCGACCCGAAAGCCGGAAACCAGCGGAAACCACCGACCGGCACCAGATCCGTCGGGCGTCGGTGCGAGACCCTGCCGGACCCGGACCTGCCGGAAGCCGCTTCCAGCTTAGCGCGCGCGACCCGCTGTTTGCAAGCGCAAAACCGGGCCGAGGGAGCGAGGCTCACTCACGGGGGAATCCACAGACCCTTGAACCACGAAGACCCGAAAGCCCAAAGGACTGCACGAAGAGAAGCGTGATCGAAGGAGGCCGTTTGTGCCGCCCTTCGCGTCCTTCGTGCCTTCGTGGTTGGGTCTCCTCGTGCCTCAAGTCCCCAGGCTCGCCCTCAGGCTGGCCTCGATCGCCTGCCCCAGGCGCCGAACGAGCGCCTCGTCCGGACCCTCCACCAGGACCCGTGCGACCGGCTCGGTGCCCGAGTAGCGGACCACCACGCGACCCCGCGGGGCCACGCCGTGCCGGGCGTCGTCGATCGCCCGGGCAACGGGCTCCAGCGAATCGAGGGGCGGCTTCCGCGAGACCCGCACCGCCCCCGCGTAGGTCGGATACAGCCTGACGACCCCGGCCAGGTCGGCCAGCGTGGCGCCTTCCTCGCGCATGACCCGCAGCACCGCCAGCGCCGTCAGGAGGCCGTCGCCTGTCGGGCCCAGCTCCCGAAGGATGATGTGGCCCGAAGGTTCGCCGCCCAGCGTGGCGCCGTGCCGGAGCATCTCGTCGTGGACGCGTCGATCGCCCACCTGGGCCCGGACCACGGTGATGCCGAGGGGCTCGAGCGCCTCGTCCAGGCCCGCGTTGGCCATGATCGTCGCGACGACCTTGCGCCCGGGCAGCAGCTCTCGGGGGGCCAGCCACCGGCCAAGCAGTCCCAGCATCCGATCGCCGTCGACCAGCCCGCCCGACTCGTCGCACATCAGCACCCGATCCGCATCGCCGTCGTGGGTGATGCCCAGGTTGCCGGGGCGCCTGCGGACGGCCGCGGCCAGCACCTCGAAGTGGAGGCTGCCGCAGCCCCGGTTGATGTTGACGCCGTTCGGCCGGATGTTCAGGGCGGTCACCTTCGCCCCCAGGCGTCTGAGCGCCGCCGGAGTGGTTCGCGCGGCCGCTCCGTTTGCGCAGTCGCAGACGATCCGCAGGCCGGCCAGCGGTCTGTCCCCCGCCAGGGTCGAGACGGCGTGGGCGAGGTAGAGGTCCAGTGGCTTTCGGATGGGGCCGCAGGTCCCGATCCTCGACCCCGTCACCAGAGCTTGCCCGGGGAGCGGGTCTTGTCTGAGCAGGGCTTCGATCTGGTCTTCCTCGGACTCGGCCAGCTTGCTGCCGTCGGCCCGGAAGAACTTGACGCCGTTGTCCTCGAACGGGTTGTGACTGGCGCTGATCACGGCCCCGCCGAGAGCACCCAGCTCGCGGACCAGCCACGAGACGGCCGGCGTGGGGATGACTCCCGCCAACTCGACTCGCAGGCCCGACGAGGTGAGGCCGGCCACGAGGGCGGCCTCGAGCATCGGGCCCGAGAGGCGTGTGTCGCGGCCGACCAGGACGGTGCCGTTCTCGCCCCGCGATCGATACCACTGGCCCGCCGCAAACCCGAGAGCCGTGACCTGCTGCGGAGTCAGGGGCGGGGTGTTGGCGACGGCGCGTACACCGTCCGTTCCGAAGAGCTCGGGCATCGTTCGCGCGAGGGCGTCAGTGGCCTTCCTTCTTGGATCCGCCAAAACGGCGTTCGAGCACCTCGGCGTAGTTCTCCTTGACCTCCTGGCGGGCCCGGCCGATCGCCAGAGAGCGTGCCGGCACGGGATGGGTGATCGTGCTGCCCGCCGCGACGAACGCGCCGGGGCCTATCTCGAGCGGGGCCACCAGGATGCTGTCCGAACCGATGAAGGCGCCGTCTCCGATCTTCGTGGGGTGCTTGGAGAATCCGTCGAAGTTGCAGGTGATGGTCCCCGCGCCGATGTTGACGCCGGCCCCGATTTCCGAATCGCCCAGATACGTGAGGTGGGATGCCTTGGAGCCCTCGCCCATGCGCGTGGCCTTCACCTCGACGAAGTTGCCGACCTTGGTGCGCGGCCCCAGGCGGGTGCCGGGGCGCAAGTGGGCAAAGGGCCCGACCATCGCCTCGGGTCCGACCACCGCCTCGTCCAGGACGGAGTAGGGGCGGACCTGCACGCGGTCGTCGAGCGTGCAACGACTCAGGACGCTGCCGGCGCCGATGAGGCAGCCCGTTCCCACGCGGGTGCCGCCTGTCAGGCGGACCCCGGCTTCGAGCACGGTGTCCGGACCCACCTGGACGTCCTGCTCGACCCAGGTCGTGGCGGGGTCCTCCAGGGTGACGCCAGCCAGCATCAGCTCGCGGTTCTTGCGCGCGCGGAGCACGGCCGCCAGCTCGGCCAGCTCGGCCCGGTGGTTGATGCCGCGGAAGTCCTCCGCAGTCGGGGCCACGTGGACCCGGACCGGCCTGCCCGCCGCGCGCAGGAGGGGCACGATATCGGGCAGGTACAGCTCGCCCTGTGCGTTGTCGGCCCGGATGCCCTCCAGAGCCTCGAAGAGGGCCGAGCTGCTCACGGCGTAGACGCCCGAGTTGACCTCCCGGAGCGACTTCTGTTCGGGGGTCGCGTCCTGGTCCTCCACGATGCGATCCACCAGGCTGTCGCGGTCGCGGAGGATGCGGCCGTAGCCGGTAGGATCGGTGGCGATGAACGACAGCACCGACGCTGCGGCGCCGCTCGCCTCGTGGGCCGCCAGGAACGTGGCGAGGACCTCACCCCTGAGGAGCGGCGCGTCCCCGTTCAGGATCAGCAGCGGAAGGTCGCCGCCGCCCACCTCTTCACGCGCGCAGGCGACGGCGTGGCCCGTTCCGCGCTGGTCGGCCTGGACCGCCCGGCGCACGGATGGGTACTTGCTGGAAAGCGTCTCGATGATGCGCTCGCGGCCGAATCCGACGATGGCGATCACCGACTCCACCCCGGCTCCGGCCGCGGCCTCCAGCACCCAGGCCAGCATCGGGCGGCCGAGCAGCGGGTGCAGGACCTTGGGCAGCTCCGACTTCATCCTCGTGCCCTTGCCCGCCGCCAGGACCAGGGCCGTCCACTTGCATTGCGTCGACATGGTGGCGACAGGCTAGCACATGGGGCTTGGAGGTCGGGGGCCATCCAGCCATCCAGCCACCCAGCCACCCAGCCCGGCAGCCCAGCAGCCCCGCAGCCTTGCAGCCACCCACCCCCCCCCGAATCACGGCATCGGATCGTGCCGGTACAACGAGAAGCCTGTCTGGGAGAGCGTCACGGCATAGAGCGTCCCGTCCGGCGTCACGGCCTTCGCGTGGACCAGCTTGAGCACCGTCGGGTCCAGCGGCGCGGGAACTCGACCGGTCACGGAGCCGTCGGGGCCGATGCGCAAGATCTCCGAGTACGATGGCGTCTCGATGGCGCCTCCAGCCAGCCAGACGTAGACGCCGTCCTTCGCATCGAGGCCGACGACGTCCATCCGGTTGGCCTCTTCCTGAGTCTGGAGCTTGCCGAGTACCTCGACCCTGTCCGGCGGCGTCCAGCGGATCGCCTCCAGGTGACGGAGGTCCGTCTTGGAGCCGAGGCGCAGGCTGTAGAACCGGCCGGCCGAGTCGACGATCATGTTCTGCGCCGCGTCGCTGGTCAGCTTGGGCGACGTCTTGCCCGCGGTGTTCATCCGGTAGACCGAGTTGTCCATCGAGTCGAGCACGTAGAGGTTCTCGCGTCCGTCGAAGGTCATCGCGGTCAGCAAGGCGTCGGCCGAGAGGCCGGCCAGCGGGTGAGCCTGCACCGCTCCGTCGGCCGTCAGGTGCAGCAGGGCGCGCTGCCCCAGGCTGAGCAGCCAGTACTCGCCGGGCGAAACGCCCGCCATGTCGATGGTCATCGTCTCGGCGTCGTGCACGTCGTTGGCGGGGAACTTCAGGTCGCGCCGGAACTTGCCCGCCGCGTCGTACTCGCGCACGGCAGCTCCGATCGGATCGAGGATGGCGAAGGCGCCTCCGGGGAAGACGACGAATCGCGTCGGTCCCTGGATGACCTGCCGCGGGTCTTTCGAGCCGATCTCTTGGTGCAACTGGCCGGGCCCCGTGCCCCACGGAATCTCCGAGATCAGCGTCCAGCCCTCGGGGACGGCCGGCAACTTCGCCTTGGGGGCGGCCCACGCGGTTGCCGCGCCCAGCAGAAAGAGGACCGTCACTGCCACGAGGGTTACCACTGCGAACCTCTTCGTCATCGTCGTCGCCTCCAGAAACCGAACCGCCCGGGCTGCCGGGCAACGTGCCGGCCCGCCGGAGCGCTACTTCCAGACTTCGAGGCACAGGCCGTTCCAGGTCCTCATGAGCACTCCGGCCGGAATCGTCCGCCGGACACCTCCGGCTGAGTCGTTGATGATAGCACTGCCGTCGCGCGTGAATCCGACGACGACGGTGATATGCCCCTCGGTGCTGAAGGGACCGTAGTTGCCGTGCAGGTTGATGATGACCGGATGGCCCTCAGAGACTTTACTGCGCAGTGCCGCCAGGCTGTGCGAGTAGGTCAGGTTGGTGCGCAATCCGAAATGGCGCAGGCACGACGACATTCCTTCATGGGTCGAGCCCATCCCGCGCCGGTACATCGGCGTGCCGGGGCCGTAGCGGCCCAGCGCGATCTGGTCCGCGGTCGTGTTGCGCATCCCGTAGTAGCCCATGACCATCCGCACCGTCGTGGGACCGCAGTAGCCTCCCGGGTAGCTGCCGCCGGCGGTGTTCTGGTTCAAGAGCGGCATGTTCAGGAGCGAGCCGCCTGCCACAGGCTCGTATCGGTCTCCGCCGCCGCGACTGGTGGTCTCCTTGCCGCGCCCGTCGTCGCGGCCGGCCGGGCTGTCCTCGTCGAGCGTGGAGTTGTTCCACGACTCGCCCGCCGTGTGTACCCAGTAGGCGCAGCACCACGCGGTGCGGCCGTTCCAGAGGATGCGGTGCCACCCGTCGTCGGTCGAGAGGATGCGGATCTTGTCGCCCGGATAGAGCTTTCCGATGATGTTGTGGGTGATGCCGGGCCCGTCCCTCACGTTCAGGCGCGAGTAGACGTCCACGATGCCCGTCTCGTCGTTGTTGTTCGGCGAGCGGTGCGAGAGCCCCTCGATCGGATCGAACTCGAGGCGGGTGCCGTCAGCCAGCAGGGCCGCGCAATCCAGGAATTGCAGCAGCGCGATCAGCAACGCGACGAATCGTCTGCTCCGGCGAAAGTGGTTCATCGAGGTCGACCTCCCGGACCGGCGGGTCCTTCCGGGCAATTCTATGCCACGGCAGGCCCGAGGTTTAGCCAGAGTCGAAAGGGGGCGGCGCCCAATGGCACTAAATCGTCATGGTTCCCATCTCCTGCAGTGGAGTTGCCGCCAGGTTGCAACGATGGACACGCCGCAAGGTAGAAGCGGCTTCCAGCCGCTTTCTTGGGCGCTCGGTCACGCGACGGCGACTTGCCCGGACCTGTGGAAGCGGCAAGATGCCGCTTCTACC
>JACQZL010000109.1:5028-5951 GCA_016213865.1 Candidatus Rifleibacteriota bacterium | reverse complement strand
TGAGCCATCAGACTACCCATGCGCAGAGTATGCACCCCGGCCTGCCGGGGAGTGACGCCGGCCCATCATGACTCTTCCACAGCGCCATGATCGGTCTGGGACGCTTATCCACCGGCTTATCCACAGTTTCCCCAGTGGAAATCCTCGAGACCGGCCAAAACTCGCTCGCTGAGCGAAACCTCTGTCCGGAAAACCGGTTCAGAGCGGTCGACGGACAATCGCCGCCGCCGGTCGAGGGTAGCTCGAAGGTGTGGGGCGAACCTTGCGGACCCGCACCATGCCAAAAACCGCGGGGCCTTGCGGTAACTGGTAGGGCCGGGTGGCCACGACCTCCCCGCCCAGCAACGTCAGGGCCCGTGCGGCTTCGCCGGCCTCCGCGGCCGCCGCTGGTCCGCGGGGCGCCAGCAGCATGCCCTCGCGTCGAAGCAGCGGCAGGGCATATTCGCACGCGACGGGGAAGGCCGCACAGGCACGCGCCGTGGCCACAGCGAACCGCTCCCGGAAGGCCGCTGCCCGCCCCAGATCTTCGGCCCGTGCGCACGCGACGCTGACGTGGACCAGTCCCAGCTCCTTGCAGGCCCGCTCGAGAAAGCGGCACTTCTTGCCGGTGCTCTCCACGAGCAGGATCGGTCGCGCCGGCTGCAAGATGGCCAGCGGGATTCCGGGCAACCCTCCGCCCGAGCCCAGGTCCACCAGCTCCTCGCAGGCAGGAGTCTCCGCCAGCTCGATCAAGAACGGCACGGTATCGGCCAGATGACGGGTCGCCAGCTCCTCGGGAGTACGGCAGCCCGTCAGGTTGACTCGCTCGTTCTCATCGAGCAGCAGGGCGCCGTAGGCTGCGAGGCCGGCCGCGTCGGATGGGGCCAGTTCGAGCCCCTGCGCAAGCGCCCAGGGAAACACCTGCCGCGTGAGGACCTCCTCGA
>JACQZL010000109.1:0-4957 GCA_016213865.1 Candidatus Rifleibacteriota bacterium | reverse complement strand
AGGACCTCCTCGATCGCGGCCGCCGCCGTCGTCAGCAAGCAGGCCTCACTTGGGCGGCTTCATCGCGGCGATGGCTTCGTCGATCAGGGCCATGCCTTCCTGCAGGATCGTGACGAGTTCGTGCGTGAGCTGGAGGCGCTCTCCGCGCAGGTCTTCGAAGATACGCTCCATGCCGTGGGCCAGGTACGAGAGCCGGTTGAACCCCATCGTGGCCGAGGAGCCCTTCAGCATGTGGCACAGCCGGTACGCCTCCACCAACTCCTGGGCCGCCACGGTCTCGGCGCGCCCCAGGCGGCCGACCGTGCTTCGCACCTTGTCCAGAATGCCCGCTGTCTCCGAGCGAAAATCATCGATGAACTCCGGAAAGAAGCTCGCGTCTGCGTCTTCGGCTTCGCCTGCGTTGGAAAAGGCCTCGACGAACGGTCTGTCCGCCGACTGCCCCGCCTGCAACAACGCAACGAAATCGAGGATCTTCCCCTTGAGTTCTTGAGGTCCGGTCATGAGCTGGGTGCCTCTTCTTCTTCCGAGTTTCGCGTGGTGTGCCGCCTGGCCCAACCGATTAGCAGCGATACGTCCGACATGCGCACGCCGGCCAATCTGGATGCTTGCCCCACGGATAGCGGGCGGGTCTCCTGGAGACGGAGCCGGGCTTCTCGACTCAGGGCTGGTATCTGCTGGTAGTCCATCTCGACGGGTAACCGCAGTCTCTCCAGCCGGCAGAAATCCGCCAGGTGGCGCTCCTGCTTTCGAATGTAACCGGCGTACTTTACTTCGATCGAGACCTCTTCCACAACTCCAATCGGCAGACTGCGATCGAGCGGATAGCCCAGAGCCGCCAAGTGACCATACTGGATCTCGGGCCGTCGCAAGATCTCGGCCGCCGGGCGGCTGCCTGCCCAGGGTGCGGAGCCGAGCTCGTCCAGGAGCTTCCGCCCCGAGGCTGTCGGTTCCAGGGCCGTCGAGGAGAGCCGCTCCAGCTCCTCGCGAATCTGACGGCGCCGATCCTCGAAAGCACGGCGGCGTCCGGCGTCCACGTGCGGCCA
This sequence comes from Candidatus Rifleibacteriota bacterium, assembly GCA_016213865.1. The sequence goes on along the minus strand of JACQZL010000109.1, from coordinate 3,914 downwards.
GCCGAGCACCAGCGGGGTCAGCCGCAGGTCCGCGTTGTCATGCCGCACCAGCAGTCGGTACTCGGAGCGAGAGGTGAAGATGCGATACGGCTCTCGCGTCCCCTTGGTGACCAGGTCGTCGATCATCACGCCGATATACGCCTGGTGCCGCCCCAGCACGAGCGGCTCCTGGCCCGAGACCCGGCGTACGGCGTTGAGGCCCGCCACCACACCCTGCCCGGCCGCCTCCTCGTACCCGGAGGTGCCGTTGACTTGTCCGGCGAAGAAGAGGCGCTCGACCGGCCGGCTCTCGAGCGTCGGCCATAGCTGCTGGGGGTCGATCGCGTCGTACTCGACGGCGTACCCGGGACGCAGCACCCGGGCCCGCTCCAGGCCTGGAAGGCTGCGGACCATCTCCACCTGCACCCGGGCCGGCATCGACGTCGAGAACCCCTGGACGTAGAACTCCTCGCTGCCCAGCGACTCGGGTTCGATGTAGACCGGATGGCTCTCCTTGTTGGGGAACTTGGGGACCTTGTCCTCGATGCTGGGGCAGTAGCGCGGCCCCACGCCCGTGATGATGCCGGAGTAGAGCGGCGAATCGCGCAGGTTCGCCCGGATGACGTCATGCGTGCGGTGCGTCGTGCGCGTCAGCCAGCAAGGAACCTGCTCACGTCGAACCGAAGGGTCGGAGAGGTACGAGAACTTGGGCTGCGGTTCGATGCCTTCCTCGACCTGCATCGCCGCATAGTCGAGAGTGTCCCGGTGGACTCGGGGGGGCGTGCCGGTCTTGAGCCGGTGGAGCCGAAATCCCAGACGTCGCAGGGCCTCCGGAAGCTCCCGGGCCGGGGGCTCTCCGGCACGGCCCGCCGCCGTGCGCTCGGCCCCGACGTGGATGACGCCATTCAGAAAGGTCCCGGCCGTCACGACTGCCGCCTCGCAGTCCAGGCGTTCTCCTGTCGTCGTGAGCACCGCAGTCAGGCGTCCGTGCTCGACCACCAGGTCCGCGGCGAGCTCCTGGCGCAGTTCCAGACCCGGAGCGGAGAGCAGCTTCGCCAACATCGCCTCGCGGTAGAGGCGCTTGTCTGCCTGGGCCCGGAGCGAACGGGCCGAAGGCCCCTTGCGCGTGTTCAGATAGCGGACCTGCAGATAGGTCTCGTCGGTGGTCCTGCCCATCTCGCCGCCCAGGGCGTCGACCTCGCGAACCAGGTGCCCCTTGCCCGGCCCCCCCACCGAAGGGTTGCACGGCATGTGCGCCACGCGCTCCCGGTCGACCGTCAGCACGCAGACCGAGAGCCCGGAACGCGCGGCGATCAGCGCTGCCTCGCAACCCGCGTGGCCCGCACCCACGACCACGACGTCGAACCGTTGCCGCTCGCTCCGGCTCATTGCCTGCCTGCGGAGCCCTTCACGGGCCCGGCAGGTAGTAAGCCCCGCTCGTCGACGTCGTCGTCAGCACCATCTGCGCCGTGCTGAGGAGGGCCCCGTCCGAGCTTCGCAGAGAGGCAGTCGGCGTGCCTCCCGGGGGATCGCGGATGACCTGGACCTGAGACGGCCGGGCGGACGAGTCCGCCAGGCGCAACTTGACGATGAACGGGGTCGAGACGTCCACCACCGCCGTCTCTATCGCCCGGGCCGGGCTGCTGACCAGGCCGAAGTTCTCCTTGGTGAGCTGGAACCTCAGTTGGCGCCGGGCATCCTCGATCCGCCGGGAGACCTCCCGCGAAAACTCGATCTCGAGGTAGCTGCCGGAGAGCCTGGCCCGGAGCGGAAGGAACGGCGGTTGATACGAATCGACGATGTCGTCCTGGAGGTCCGAACCCCGATGCGCAACCCCATCCGGGCCGCTCGAGTAGATCCAGCCGTTCTGGACGTCGATGCGGTAGTCCTGGCCCCACGGATCGGGCGTGAGCCGCGGCACGATCGAGAACTTCAGCAACTTGTCGAGCGCCGGGTCCTCTCCTGCCGCATCCTGGTCAGGGTGATAAGGGGTCAGGCTGTCGGGCCAGGGCGGGCCGTCCTCCTCGAAACGGAAGACGTCGCTGGTCAGGGGGCACCGGTAGTGGCTCTTGAGGTAGCCCACTGCCTTCTTGAACTGCTGGATGTCGGTCTTGGCCCTGCCGATCCTCTGTTCGGGCACGATGACGCCGTAGTACATCGTCGCCGTCGTCGTCAGCGCCAGCATGATCGACATCGTGACGAGGATCTCGACCAGACTGAAGCCTGAACAAGTACGCCAGGTGCCGCCCGGAGCTCTCGACGCGAGCGAGGACGCCGGGCCGCGGCCCTTCAGATCGCCGATGGGAAGAGCCACTGCGCGAGCCACCCCGTGATGCGGTTGTTGACGCCCATGTACGAATAGAACATCGTCTCGGCCCCGAAGTACATCACCAGGAGCGTTCCCATGCAGATGTAAGGGCCGAAGGCGAACTTGGTATAGCCGTGCTCCTTCTGGCCACGTCCGGCCCAAAGGACGATCCCTCCTGCCACGGCGCCGATCAGAGCCGAGTAGAAGAGGGATATGGTCACGTGGCGCCAACCCAGGAAAGCACCGATGAACCCTGCCAGCTTGATGTCGCCTCCCCCGAGAGCATCGGTGCCCGCGATCCAGGTGCCGATGCGTCCCAGTAGCAGCAGCGCTCCCGCCCCCAGCACGCAGCCCGTGAGCGAATCGGTCAGGGTGATGACCGAGTACGGGCGATCGTACTCGTAGACGATCCAGGGCGCGAGCGAACTGTCCGCCAGCCAGCCCAGCGCCATCATTGCCTGGGTTGCCCCGCAGTACAGGAATCCCAGCGCCAGGCCGGCGGTGTTGATCTCGTCCGGGATGATCTGGAACTGCCAGTCGACCACCGCGCAGACCACGAACGCGGCGATCAGGACCAGATGACCGGCCAGCAGCCAGGTGGGGCCGAACCGGAGCGCGAAGGCGCCAAAAATGAAGGCCGTCGCGACCTCGATCATCGTCTTGAGCCAGCCTCGCGGGGCGCCGCATCGGGGGCATCGGCCCCCGCGGCCCACGCCGTCGCGCGCGAACAGGTAGGCGAAGGGCACGTGCTCCAGGAACGAGAAGCGGTATCCGCACTTGAGGCACGTCAGCCCCGGCTTCAGTGCGCGGTAGTTGGAGAACTTCACGGCGTAGATGAAGTAGGGCAGCAGCGGGAGCTTGTCGTACCAGCGCAGCAAGGGGCTACGGCTACCCAGGAAGAGCGAGAGGACCGGAAACCGCTCGTACCAGGCCAGGCGGTTGAAGTCCTCTTCCAGGTGGCGTCCCCGGGCCAGATAGCGCTGGCGGCGCCGTAGCCAGGGGTCTTGCCTGGGCTCCGGGTCAGACTCGGCCGCGAGCCGCCCTCCCTGACGGCGGCGTCCCCAGCGCAGCAACGTTGCCCCCAGGGGCGGCAATCGGACGGACGTCTCGATGTCCTCGTAAGGCAGACGGTCGATCCAGCTTGCCAGCACGGCCCCGACGAACAGGCCGAGGAGGGCGATGGAGACGGTGAAGAGGAACATGAAGAGGAGGCAGCGCCACGGAGGGCAGCGGCAGGTACCGATGGGCCCGACCTTGCCCGCGCCGCGAGCAACGGCCGCCGGCCCGGCCAGAGCCGAAAGGTCCGGCGATTATAGCACGCAATCGGCTCCGCCGCGGGGCAACGGGGCCGCGAGGGGTTGCGAACGCAGAGCCCGGGGAGCCGCTTCACTTCGTTGGGCCTTTCAAGACGGTAGCGCGGGCCCCCTTCGACAAGCTCAGGACATGCTTGTGGCCCGCTCGGGTCGAGTCGCCGCTCCACAAGCGGGGGACAAGCCCAATGGCATCAAATCCAGCGTCAGGAGAGGCATGACGGGCGTCGGAAAGGTAGAAGCGGCATCTTGCCGCTTCCACAGGTCCGGCCAAGTCGCTGTCGTGTGACCGGGCGCCCAAAAAGCGGCTGGAAGCC
>JACQZL010000246.1 GCA_016213865.1 Candidatus Rifleibacteriota bacterium | reverse complement strand
TGCGGCTGCTGCTTGCTCTCGAGGATATACCAGCCGGCATCGTCGTTGAAGAAGGGGACGGCGTTCATCAGCGAGCCGGTCAGCGCACCAAGCAGGTCCTGGGTGAAGGGGCGAGTGTCGGTCCCCTTGTTGGGCCGCTTCGGCCCGACGGCCAGGCTGAAGGCCGACCACCCGGCGCGGTCCAGCATCCCGTCGCGGATCGCCGGGATGGCCGCCCAGCCGTGCCAACCCTCGCGAACCGTGAGACCCTCCTCCGGAGGAAAGGTCGTGCAGGTCGGGGGCGTGCGCCCGCCCGCGCCGTTCGGGAAGTCCTCCGGCTCGATCAGGAAGGGACCGCGGACGAAGATGCGGCCCGAGCCGTTGCTGAAGATCTTCAGGCCGCCGCCGTTGTTAAGGTCGTCGGTCGAGTAGTCCGCGGGCGGCCCCCCCTGGCCCTCGGGGTTGGCCGAGTAGAACGAGAAGGCCGCGAACTGGCGGGCCGGCGGGCAGACGTCGACGATCTTGATGTCGTGCGTCACGGAGAGCTCGCGGCTGATCTTCCCGTAAGTGGCCTTCGCCGTCAGGGTGTAGTAGCCGACGAAATCCTCGGGTGTCTGGAGGCCCGACTTGTCGAAGTTGCCCGTCGGGTCGTGGTAGTATATCAACTCGGAGGCGAAGAGATCGTCCGTGCCGCCCTTGATGACCTGGTACTTGAGCCGGCGGAAGCCGTAGAACTTGGCCGTCACGGCGTCCAGACGCCCGCCGGAGTTGGTGGCGACCGCGACCGCCCGGGCGACGTCCCCATCCTTGAGCAGGTCGAGCTCGAGGACGGTGCTCTGGTCTTTCGATTTCTTGCGCACCTCGTCGAGCAACGCGACGCGATGGGCCGGAGGAGGCAGGGGCACCGGGGCGTTGTACTTCTCGTAGAGCGCAGCCTGGCCCTCCTCGAGGGCCGAGAGGGCCATCTGCTCCGCCTTGAGCCCATAGACGACCAGCGCCGACTGCGCGTAGTCGGAAGTGCCCGTGAAGAGGACGGCGATCCCGAGGATGGCCATCACGACGAGCGCGATGAGGATCATCGGGATGAGCTGGCCGCGCCGGGCTCGGACCAGGCTCACGGCAGAAGGGGGGAGGCCCGGCAAGACGCTTCGACCCGAGGGCACGGAGACCCGGAGACCCAGAGGAGAGATCGAGGCGGCCGGACTGTCTCTCACGGTGGCACCGGTCAATCGAGCCACAATCCTCCGAACAATCTGGCCCGGGAAGGTAGAAGCGGCTTCCAGCCGCTTCAGGGCTTTGGCAACCACACCTTCGAAGCGGCAAGATGCCGCTTCTACCTTGCGAACTGTCCGTCCCAGACGGGTCAGATGAACAGGTGCTCTCACGGTCATCGCACTACCCCTGCGCCAACTGGCGGTACCGCGGGAGCCGACGGAGCGCGGCTGCGAGCATGGGACAAGCCGAGAGCCTGGCCTTTTCACGGACCGTGATGGCCATCTCGCCGAAGGAAAAGGCACCGCTGGACTGATGGTCGAGCATGGGCGCTTCCATCATCTTGTGGACAACCTGCATTGTACCGAGTTCCCCGAACCTCCAGAGCGCCTTGGCGGCATTTCCGCGCACCCGCGGGTGGTTATCCGAGACAGCCAGGTTGATGAGGCTCATGACCTTCGGGTCGTTGATCGCCTCGAGCGCCTCGACGGCGTTGGCGCGGATGCGCTCGTCCCGGTCATTGAGGTAGTACGAGATGGTCGCGATGTTCTCGGGGAGTTGCATCCTGCCCAGGGCGAGGACGACCGTCGCGAGCAGCCGTGGGAACGACTCGGCGTCGATCATCATCAGGTGCAGGACGTCGTTGTAGGCCGTGATCCCGGACGAACCGATGACCTCGATCGCCTTGATCCGGACGTCGAGGTTCTCGTCGTTGATGTACTCGACCAGCTTGGCGATGGCGCCCTTGTCTTTCAGGCGGTGGATGGCATTCTCGGCGTTGCGGCGCACGTCCGCGTCCTGATCGCGCATCAGGGTGACCAGGTGGGTCGCCGAATCCGCCACGTCGATCTGCCCCAGCGCAAAGGCGATCGACGCTCGGTACCACTTGTCCGCGTGGTTCAGGGCCGACTCCATCGAGCGCCGCGCCCGCTCCTGGGCCGCGGTGTGCCAAAGGGCGGCGACGGTGTTGGCCAGCACGCGGTTGTTCTCGTCGTTGAGCATGGGACCCAGCAGGCGGATCAGCTCGTCGTCGGGGATGCCAAGTCGCGAGATCGCCTCCACGGCGTTCGCGCGCACGCGAGGCAACGCGTGCCGCAGGCACTCGGTCAGAAACGGCAGCGACGGGAGGTAGGCGATGCGCCCCAACGCCTCGACGATCGAGTAGAGCTTGAACTCGGACTCCGTCGGGCGGAAGTGGGCGATGATCGAACGCACGACGTGGTCCTGGCTTTCCTTGTTCTCGCGGACGATCTTGGAGACCGTCTTGATGACCTTGGCCTCGAGCCGGGCGTTGTCGCCTCCCAGCAGCCGCAGTAACGGCTCGACGGTGTGCGGGTCTTTCAGCTCGGCCAGGATGCGCACCGCGTTGTTGCGCAGCACCTCGTTGTCGCTGCGCAGCATGTCGATGAAGGCCTCCAGCACCTCGGGACAGGTCAGGTTTCCCATCGCCGCGGCCGTCGCGGGATTGATGCCCGAGTGCTTGAGCTTGGCGATGTGGATCAGTTCCTTGACGTCGTCGTAGGTGGCCAGACCGCCGCGCGACTCGGTGCCGCGGCTGCGGGTCTGCTCGCGCTCCAGTGCCTCCAGGAGGGGCGCCGCACACAGGACCGTCCCCAGCTTCTCGGCCGCGTCCGAAACTTGCTCCAGGACGTGGGCGTCGGACGAGTCGAGCAACTGGAACAGCATCGTCACGAGCGGGCGGAACTCGTCGGAGGCCACCTTCCAGAGCACCTCGTGGTCCTTGGGTGTGGGCGACGTGTCCGGGGTGTCTTCGGGGGCCGCAACCCGCGCCGCCAGGTTCGAGGCACCCTCGTTCTGGACGCTATCGATGTTGGCGCCCAGATTGACCAGGGCCTTCTTGGCCAGGAACTGGACCGCCGGGTTGGCATCGTGCCAGAACAGCTCCTTGAGCGCCGGAATGCACGCAGCACCCTCGGGCGGCTTGTTCTTCGTCAGGAAGTTGGCCGCCTTCAGGCGAGTGTTCTCGTTCGAGTCCTTGAGCTGCCGGAGGAGCTCTTCTATCTGGGCACTCGGCATCGGTCCGTGCGGGCTCTCAAAAAAGGGCGAGTGAGGGACTTGACAGAAAATCGGTCGCAGCCAGAGGTGGATCTTAGCATCGGTGCACGGCAAAAAGCCCGTGCGGGCAGCCCGTCGGAGAACCTGTGGGCTGCACGGAGCACCAGCACCCGAAACGCAGCCTCGCCGGACGGCCCGCAAGCACGTGGCCGGCCGGTGACCATTGAGGGGCGTCTGCCCGCCTGTTACAATAATGCACCCTCTGCGAGGGGCAAAGCCGCCGGGCGGCGTTTCTGGGCGGCTGCCCAGGCCGATCGCCGGCCCCGGATCGAGCGATGGCACGGCCGGTGCGATGGCGAGAGCCCGCTCGCCGGGCCTACGGAACGATGGATTCGCTCAGGCAGGGCATCAGCCGCGTCGGAAGCCTGGTCGTGCAGTTGATGCAGGACCTCGGACAGGTGATCCTCCTCTGTCTTCAGGTGCTGTACTGGCTCTCCCGGGGACATCTGAACGTGCGCCAGTTGCTCATTCAAATGAATGAGATCGGCGTCAATTCGGTCCCGCTCATCGCCATCACGTCCCTCTTCGCCGGCATGGTGCTCGTGGTCCAGGTGGGCAGACAGTTCCTCGAGCTGAAGGCCGAGACCTTCATCGGGGGCACCGTGGGCCTCTCGCTGGCCCGTGAGCTGGCGCCCCTGCTCACGGCTCTTGCGGTCAGCGGTCGCAGCGGCAGCGCCATCGCCGCCGAGCTGGGCACCATGAAGGTCACCGAGCAGATCGACGCGCTCGTCGTGATGGCCACCAACCCGGTCGCCTATCTCGTCGTCCCGCGCGTCCTGGCGTGCGCCCTGATGCTGCCGTGCCTGACCATCCTCTCGAACGCCGTCGGCATCCTGGGGGGCGGCGTCATCGCCGTCAGTCAGGTCGGCATCTCGTCGGACACGTTCTCCAAGTCGCTGATCAGTTGGGTGCAGTACGACGACGTCGCCAGCGGGGTCGTGAAGGCCTTCGTCTTCGGCATCGTCATTGCCGTCATCAGTTGCCATCAGGGCCTCAAGACCCAGGGAGGCGCCGAGGGCGTCGGCAAGGCCACCACCAGCTCGGTCGTCATCATCACGGCCCTGCTGCTGATCGCCAACTACTTCCTCTCGGTCATCTTCTTCAGCTTCCGGCAGTCGTCGCTGATACGGTAGGCCTTTCGGGGTGGCTGGGGGGCTGG
>JACQZL010000108.1:7630-33321 GCA_016213865.1 Candidatus Rifleibacteriota bacterium | reverse complement strand
GTACCCCTATCCGATCGCTTCGGTTTTTCACAAGGTCCGTATCGAGGACTCGCAATCGAGCAAGCGGATCTACCTCTTCGCGACCGTCAAGCACTTGCTGCAGGTCCTCACGACTCTCGGGATCCAGCAGTACTCGTCGATCCTGCCTCAGGTGTCACCGAAGGACCGCGAGAAGGTCGACCCACGGGTCCTCAGTTTCCTGCGTGGGGCTCCCTCGCTGGGCCACTGGCAAGACACGTTGCGGGAGATTTGCCGCGTCCTCGGCCACGTCCAGAGCAGCGCCGCGAGGGACGGGCGGCCCGACCCTCTCTTTGTCCCGGAGTTGCCCGGGTTCTACTTCAAGCCCGGCAAGGACAAGGTGACGGAGTTCGAGCAGCTCGTCAACGACTTCGTCAGCGAACGCAACGACCTGGAGCATTCGCCGCTTCCGCGCCCCGATCCCATCGAGAGGCAGACCGTGGAGCGGGTGACACCCGACATCCGCAAACTGCTGCGCGGCGCCGAGTTCCTGACCCGGTACCCGATGGCTTACCTGGTCAACGTCCACTGGAAGCCGACCCACGCGGTCTTCAAGCTGTCAGGCAAGCTCAAGTCCCTGGCCGGCCCCACGATGGAGGTCCCGTCCAAGCCGGTGGAGTTCAGCACCTGCGAGGGCGAAGAGGACGTCTTCCTGCTGCGCCGCGTCATGACCCAGGAGGGTGGGGTCGCGCGCGCCAGGACGCGGGAGTTCCTGTGCCTGCGGCCGTTCTGGGCGGTCCGGGTGTGCGCCAGGTGCTCCAAGCTCCATCTCTTCGCCTACGATGGCGTCTCCGACGGCGTGCCGCAGTACAAGGCGTACCTCGAGGACCACCAGTGCTCGGGTACCGAGCTCGAGAACAGCGACGCGCTGCTGGAGGCCTTCCACACTCTGCTCGACACGCTGACCGGCAAGGTGAGCGACGCGAGTTGCACGGCACGCAGCGCCGTTCTCACGTCGGACCCGACCGAAGCCGCCTTGGCCGAGCTCTTTCCCACCACGCCACGACGCGTGACCTCTCGCCCCGAGGGAGCGGCCGTCTTCCTGGACGGACAGGAGGTCGGGACGACGCCCTGCGACGTGCTGCCTCCCAGGTCCGGCTCGGGCCGGCTGGCAGTGCGTAAGCCGGGCTACGGGGATCAAGAGCTCGCCTTTTCGGCTGAAGACCAAGGGGAGGTCTCCCTCCTCCTGGTGCCATCCGTGAAGCTGCACGTGGCCTCGGAGCCCGCCGGCTGCGAGGTGTGGCTCGGGGACGGGCTTCTGGGTCTGGCGCCTTCTCAGTTCACGTTGGAACGTGAAGGCGAGGTGGAGCTGCGCCTCGTGCATGCCGGCTACCTGGAAAGGCGCGTAATGGTGACTTTGGTCACTGGCGAGCCAGCAAGTGTCAAGGTAGCCCTCGAGCCGGCTCGAGGCCGGCTGCATGTAACCTCCGAACCCTCGGATGCCTCCGTGTGGCTGGACGACCGGGAGGTCGGGGTCACGCCTTATGTGGCCATGGTCGACGCAACCGACCGGCTTCGCATCAGGGTGCTCAAGGCGGGGTATGTGGAGTCGGAGCGAACGGTGTCGCTCGCACCGGGGGGCAGCCGCGCCGAGCGGTTCGTTCTGGACGCCAGACCGGCTGATCCGATGGGCAAGATCCGGTATGAGGACTTCCTCGTCAACATCGCCCCGATGAAGGAACAGCCGGGCCTGTACATCGTGCAGGTCGCCCACCGGGGTACGCAGGAGTTCCGCCCCGTCGACCTCAGCGCGATCCTGTCCCAGGCACCGGACCTTCGCCGCAACCTGGCAGCCAGTGTCCGGCGTGACCTGGGTGTGCGGCCGGCCCAGGGTCCGGCAGTGCCCCTCACGGGGAGGGACCTGCGGGATTTCGGCGGCCGGCTGTTCGACGCGGTCTTTGCCGAGCAGGTCGGCCTCTGCCTGCAGAGCGCAGTGATGACGTCCCGCAGCATGGGCCAGAAGCTCCGTCTACGGCTGTGCGTGGCCCCGGGTCTGGCCGAGCTACCCTGGGAGTTGCTGTACCGGCGCACCGACGGCAGCTTTCTGGCGCTCTCCACGGACAATCCTCTGGTCCGGTCGCTCAACACGCGCCAACCCGTACAGGCCGTCGCAGTCGAGCCCCCCCTTCGGATGCTGGTGGTGATCGCGAGCCCAGAGGGTCCTCCCAGCCTGGACGTCCAGGCAGAGGAGGAGCGAATCCGCCAGGCCCTGGAACTGCAGAGCGACCTGGGTGCGATAACGCTCGAGTTCATCCGCGGTCCCGACACCTACTCTCAGCTCCATCACCGGTTGGCTGGACCTCCGGGAAGCCACGGGGTGCACATCCTCCACTTCATCGGCCACGGGGCCTACGATACCTACGACGGCGAGGGGGTGCTGGTCGGCGAGGATCCCCAACGCCAGCCGAGGGTGCTGTCGGCCCAGGTGCTCAAGGAGTTGCTCCGCCTGCACGCCTCGCTCCGGCTGGTGGTCCTCAATAGCTGCGACGGTGCTCGAAGTGAGGCCGGCGATCTCTTTGCGGGGGTAGCGGCCAAGCTGGTGGCGGGCGGGGTCCCGGCCGTGGTGGCCATGCAGAACGAGGTGACGGACAAGACCGCCGTCTCGTTCACGCAGGGCTTCTACACGGCGGTGGCCCGCGGCGACCCGGTCGACGAGGCCATGACGAGCGCCCGCCTCGAGATCAAGGCCGCCCGGCACGGCTCGTTCGAGTGGTGCACTCCGGTCTTGTTCCTCAACGCCCCCGACGGAGAGCTCTTCACCGTTCGTCCCCTTTCGGTGGAGGTCCTCACCCGCAGGTTCGTGGAGCTCTGGAACCAGAACAAACACGAGCGCAGCATCCGCTGCCTTCAGGTCTCCCTCGCCCGCGAGCCCCGCAATCCCCGTTTGCTGCAGGTGAGGGACAAGGTCCTCGGCGCATGGCCCCGGGTCGCGAGTCAGAAGGCCGAACAGGCCCTGCAGGCCAACGATCCGGCACGGGCGCTGGCGCTGGCCGAACAGGTGCTGGACCTTTGCCCGGCCGACCCGGTGGCGCCGGGACTGCGCGAAAGGGCTCGCTTGGCCCTGGAAGTCGCGAACCTGCGCGGCTCGGGGCAGGCTGCGGTCGACGAGCAACGATGGAAGGACGCGGAGGAGGCCCTGCTGAGGCTCCTGCGACTCTCTCCCCACGATGAGGCAGCTTCCAGGCTGCTCACCCGTGCCCAGGGGATGCTGCGCATCGGGGATCTGTATCGTCAGGCGATGCAGGCCCTTGCCGAGCACCGCTGGAGCGACTGCATGCGACTGCTGGCCGAGGTCCAGGCGATCGAGCCCACCTATCGGGACGTCCCCGAGCAGTCGCGCCGAGCCGAAGTGGGCTGTCAGGCCGATTCGCTCCACGTCGCGGGCAAGGAAGCGTACTCGGCGGGGCGGTACGAAGAGGCCGTGCAGCACTTCCGCGAGCTGCGCTCGCTGGCGCCCGAGTTCCCCGACGCCGAGGACTGGCTGCAACGGGCCGAGGAAGCCAGGGACCAGGAAACGGCCTTGGTCCGGCTGCAGGAGGTGCTCGCCAGGCTCGGACGCCAAAGCCTGGTGCGCAACCCGCTCGTTCTCTGCGAAGGCACCGATGCCTACGAGCTCCTGTCCGTCGTGGGCATCTCCCCCAGAAGTTCCATGAACGAGCTCCTGGAGTGCTCGGAGCTCTTGATGGAACGAGGTCTTCGCAGCCCCGAAGTCCGGTTGGCCAGGGACCGGCTGCGACTTGTGCCCAGCCGGCTCAAGGTCGATTTCTTCCATCACGAGGGGCCTGAGCCCGAGCGCCTGGCCGCGCTGGCCCGTCGAGCCGTGGGTGCTCACCAGGTACCATCGGACGAGGACCTGGCCGAGGAACTGGGCCGGGATGCGGGGCTCGTGGTGCTCACGCAGGGCTTTCGCAAGCGTACCGCGGCCTTGTGGGAACGGCTGCGCCGGTCCTCTCCCGAGCTGGTGGAGGTATCGCACGATCTGGGCTTGTTCCACTTCGGATGGGCCGAGAGCCTCGAGAGCCGTGGGGAGCTGGCCCGCGCGGCGGAATCCTGGCGGGCCGCGATCGCCCATCTGTCCCACGTGCTGGCGATGCCCGGATGGACCAAGCGATGGCGGCAGGCCCGCGAAGAGGTTTACCAGCAGCATATCTCCCGGGATTGCTGGCTCGAACTGACGGTGGAGATCGAGCGCTTGCTTCGACAGCGGTGGAGCTCGTGGGCCGAGCACCACCAGACCGCGGGTCGCCCCGACCGGATCGCCCTCTATGCCGACCTGGCCAACGATTGGCTGGCGGAACGTCGTGGGGCCCAGCTCTTGAAGCAAGCGGGTGGGCTCAGACGCTCCAAGGACGACGCTCATCCGCTGACCGGCGGCTACTTGTACGTCACCCGGATGGGGCTGGAGGACTGCCTTGCCCGGCTAGTGGCAAAGGCCTCGTCCGATGCGGACGACGAGCTGGATGCCGCGGGATACGACGCCCTGCTCGCCCCGGAAGATGACGAGGCCTTCGGACGGCAGCCGAATCCGGAGGCGCTGCAAGACCTCCGCCGTTACTTCTCGAACCTCAGACGACCCGCCGCGTACCTTGAGCAGGGCAACCCGAGGGAAGCGCTGACCGCGCTCGAGCATCTTGCGTGCGAGCGCTGCGCGCCCGCTCTGCCCCCCGCGGGGGACAGGGCCCCCGCGGCCCGTGGCCCGCTCGAGCCCCCGACGTGCGGGAACGGCTGTCCCGAGTTCAACCGGCTCAACCCGGCGTACCGGCGGTTGGAAGGGCGGCACGCCGAGTTTCGGGCCGATGCCAGGCGGCTTGCAGTGGAGGTCCGGATGGCGCTGGCCGTTGCAGAGCTCGGCTCCGCCTCGTGTGATGCGGGTCTGCTCTTCACGCTCTGGCGCGAGGCTTTCTCTCTGGCGAAGAACCTGGACCAGGTCGACCAGGTGCAAGACGCGATCCGGGAGCTGACCCTGGGCCGCGCGACCGTGCTGGACCGGGACACGGGCAATTGGGTCCGGTCGTTCACTCAGGCGATCGACCTGCTGGACCGTACCCTCAAGGAGTTCGGAGACACGGGCGAACGCCATCTGGCCTCGAAACTGGCCGAGGTGCTCACGGACAGGGCGGTGTCGCTGGCCAATCAGCATCAGTTGCACGAGCAGGCGCTAGCCGATCTGAGGCGCGCTTTCGCGCTGACCAGTCACAGCCCGCGCACGCGTGACAACCTGTGCTGTGCGCTGATCCACACTGCCATGGAACTGAACTCCGCGGGCCGCCGAGATATCGCCAAGGACAACCTGGAAGAGGCGGACCGCCTGCTGCGCGAGGGCCAGGATTTGCATCCGGCCTATCCCGGATTCGCCGGCACCCTTCAGTGGCTGCAGCGCACCTGGGAGAAGATCGACCCGTCCAGGCGCCGGACCCTCGAGGACGTTCTGGCAGAGATCGACCGGGCCATCGGGGCCAGTCCGCAGGGAGCGACCCAGCATGAGGAGTCGAGCCGCCTGTGCACCGCGGGGATCGCGAAGATCGGCGAAGGCGACCTGGAAGCCGGGATCGAGGATCTGCGCGCGGCCCTGCAACGCGATCCGATCAACGGCACGGCCGAGAACGCGCTGATCGACGCCCTCGTCAGGCTCGGACACGATTGTGCAATGGCGATGGACTACCAGAGAGGCTTGGCGGTGCTGGAAGCGGCCGTGAAGGAATTCCCGGACCGCCAGTCCTTGCAGACCCAGCTCGAGGTCCTGCGAGTGCTGGCGGACGCCGGAGACACCTCGAACCAGGAAGCGAACTGAACCGCCTCCTCGACCGACGGAGACACGACGATGCCAAGAGCCCCGGGGCAAGCCGAAACCGACAAGTGGCTGCAGGCCTTCGACTTCGCGAGTGAGGCGGCCGAGAGAGAGCGCCACCATCAGGAGCAGATGAGGTCGCTCTTGCTGGGCATCCTGGAGGTGGTCCACGGCTTCGAGCGGACCCGGCGGGCCCTTCCTCCGGACGGCCCGATGACAGTCCAGCAGGCCGGACGCCTCGTCGAGAGTTGCGGGCTGATGGGCCGGCACCTTCTGAAGGTCCTGCGGGACGTCGGGGTCGAGCCCTTCGAGAGCCTGGGGAAACCCCTCGACCTCGAGCGCAACACGGTGCAAGAAGTCCTACCCACGGCCACGGTTGCGGAAGATACAGTGGTCGAGGAAGTGGCCGGGGGGTTCACCTGGAACGGCGAGATCCTGCTAAAGGCGCAGGTCGTCGTCGCGGCGCCCGTTTCAGCGGGGGCCCGGGGCACGAAGGCCCCCACTGGAGTCGCTCCCGACCGATCGCCGCCGGGCGAAGCAGTCACGGTCTTGAGCCCTCCGGTCCGGGCGCCGGGAGCCAGCAAGCAGTCCAAGAAGAGAAGAGCAAAGTCTGAACCGTTCGTCGCGAGACGCTAGCAGAGGAGGAGAGCATGGTCGCAATCGGAATCGACCTGGGGACTACCAAGTCGGCAGTCGGCTTCAAGGATGGGACCGCGCCAGTCCGGATCGTGCAGAACGCCGAGAACCTGGATCTCACGCCGTCGGTGGTGAGCTGGCGAAAGGCCCCCAGGTCGGGCGGAGAGGGCAAGTTGCTGGTCGGCAACGATGCGCTAGACTATGCGGCGAGGGCCCCGGCCGACACGATCTTCGCGGTCAAGCGCCTGATGGGCCGCTGCGTCAGCGAAGAGAAGGTCCAGCTCGTGCGCGACAGGTTTGCCTACACCATCCAGCCTGCCGTGGAGGGTTCCGATGACAGCGTCAGCGTCTTGCTGGGTGGAAAACCCTACCGCCCCGAGGAGATCTCGGCCGAGATCCTCCGAAAGCTGAAGGAAGACGCTCAGGTCAGTCTCGGCGTTGCCGAGGTCAGAGACGCCGTCATCACGGTTCCCGCCTATTTCGAGGAACGCCAGCGAGAGGCAACTCGCATGGCCGGGGTGAGGGCCGGCCTGACGGTGAAGAAGGTGATCGACGAGCCGACTGCCGCGGCCATTGCTTTCGGTGTTGCGGCAGCCGACAAGCAGTTCCGTCGGGTGCTGGTCTACGACCTGGGCGGTGGGACCTTCGACATCTCGATCCTCGAGACCAAGGGCGGACAGTTCGAGGGCATGCAGATCGAGGGAGACACCTGGCTAGGAGGCGACGACTTCGATCGCGAGTTGGTGAACATGTTGATCGACCACCTGAAGTCGGCCTACGACCTGCCTCCCGAGGCCACGAAAGACCGGCGGTTCCTGGTCCTGGCCAAGCAAGCCGCGGAACGCGTGAAGAGGGAACTGGGCAAGCAG
Organism: Candidatus Rifleibacteriota bacterium; assembly: GCA_016213865.1. Next base: position 26,010 of record JACQZL010000108.1, on the reverse strand, counting down.
ACTCGAACAGAGCTGATCATCGAGGGAGCGCTCAAGGACGCGACCGGCGAGCTGATCGACGTGTCGATGGAGGTCTCCCGCGAGGCCTTCGAGCAGAGGATTCAACCCTACATCGACCGCACGATGCAGTTGGTCCAGAAGGCCCTGACGGAACAGAACCTGAAGCCTGACGACATCCATCAGGTCCTGATGGTGGGCGGCTCGACTCTGGTGCCGGCGGTCAGCAAGGCGGTCGCCGGGATGTTCGGAGAGGCCAAGCTGCGACGGGACCTGAACCCGCGCCACGTGGTCGCGCTGGGGGCTCAGTGCGGTGAAGGGTGCCGAGCGCGATCGTTTCGAGGAGATCATCCCCAAGGGCACCGTGTACCCGTTGCCCGCCCCGATGGAGAAGACGTTCTACCTCGCCGAGGACAATCAGCCGTGCATCGTCGTGCCCGTGTACGAGGGCGAATCGAAGATCGCCGGCAAGAACGCCTTTCAGGGCGAGATCGTGTACGAGCTGCCGACGGAGGCCGGGCTCAAGGCCACCACGCCCGTGGTGGTGGCGTTCAACTACGATCGCGATCGGGTCCTGACCGTGACCATCAAGGTCAGCGGGACTCCTCACGTCAAGACCACCACGCTCAAGCGCGGCGGGGCCGCCCCGCGCCCGGCCGTCGCGGCCACGGCCGAGTCCGAGGAGGACTGGCGCGAAGAGCTGGAAACGGCCGTCGGCGTCGCCGAGCAGTTCCGGGAACGCTACGGGAACTTCCTGGAACCGCCTGTCTGCAAGAAGTTCGAGGAGGAGATTCAGAAGGGCCGGTCCGCTTTGACGTCGCAGAACGAGTCCGACGGCAAGCGCAGCGACCGGGTGCTCCGCAACATGATCCTGGGCAGCGGGCTGGCAAGCGAGATGTTCATGGCGGATCGCGTCGTCGAGGGCGCCCCGGCCCAGATCGGGGCCCGGATCACCGAGGTGGCGAGCCGCCTTCGAAAGGCCCACCGTGAGAAGAACCCGCAGGAGGTGGCCCAGCTCTCGGCGGCGCTGAAGCTGGCAGTGGCGGCCGCCGCCGCCCACCGTCAGGACGGCCGGGAAGTCAAGGACCTGCCGAAGGACCACAAGCTGCGCATCGGCTGAGGCCGGCCGCACCCCTCCCACCACCATGAGCGCGAAGATATCTCTGGGTATCGACTTCGGGAGCTCCGACCTGCGGGCGGCCTATCTCCATCAGGGCGATCTGTTGGACGTCCCAATCGACCGCCTCACCTTCAAATGGACCCGCTGGATCTACATGGACCGCGCGCCGGCTGGAATCCCTCAAGGGGTCATCTTTCCGAGCATCAAGGAGCGCTTCGGGATCGACCCGCTCGCGCTCGGAATGGCCTGGGGCGAGCAGTTGACCTTCCCGGAGCTGATGGCGCGCGCGCTGGCCGATCTCAAGGCCGTCGCGGAGGAGTACAGCGGAGCCACGGTCGGCCGCGCCGCGCTGACGGTTCCGGCCGGATTCACCGAGTCGCGCCGCGCGTTGCTGCGCGACACGGCCCTGCACGCCGGCTTTGACGAGGTCGTCCTGATCAACGACTGCACCGCAGCCGTGATCGGGCACCTCTACGGGTCGCCCGACGCCTCGACGACCGAGCTGGTGTACAGCATGGGATACTCGGGGTTCGAGGCCAGCATCATCCGGCGCGCCCGGAAGAGCTACCGCGTCTTGAGCACCGAGTCCGCCACCACCCCCAGCGGTGAGTTCTTCGACTTGCTGATGATGGTCAGCATCGTGAGGCAGCTCGAGGAGGAGTGCGGACCGGCGGGCGTGCGCAAGATGAAAGCGAAGGACTGGGACACGTTGCGCGTCTCGATCCACCGGGCCAAGGAGCGCCTATCAGTAGAGCTGGAGACTCCCTTGGAGCTTCCGGCTCTGCTGACGGGCAGGAGTGAGCCCGTGACGGTAACGCTGCAGCGGGAGAGTTTCTCGCGGCTGATCGAGCGCTCGGTCGAGGAGTCGCTGGACACGGTCGACGCGATGCTCGCCCAGGACAGCTTGGTCCCCGCGGACATCCACGAGATCCTTCTGCTCGGCGGGGGGGGCCAGATCCCGTTCGTTCAGGAGGCCATCGCCCGGCGGCTCGGGAGACAGCCCGTGCCCCTTTCGGTGGACCTCCTGGCGCGGGGGGCAGCCGTTCACGCCGCGACGCTCTCCGAGCCCGTCTCGAGCATGTCCGCGGCCACGGACTTGTCAGCCGAGAACTGTGCCTCGGCCATCGGCGGCGTGCAGGCCTCGGCGAGGCTCTTCTCGTTGCCGGAGGTCTCGCCCCAGCCCTCGCCGCAAGCCGGCTCCCCTCCCGAATCTCCAGCCGTGGCGGCCCCGGTTGCGTCGCCGCATCCTCTCGGGTCCCAGGCGCCACCGGCTCCATCGGAGCGCGTCAAGCTGGTCATGCTCCCGGCGGATGCGGCAGGGTCATCCGAGCCAAAGGGGCATGCTGTCGTGCGCGGATCCTCCGAGCAAGTCTCCACGCCGTTGCCCACGGACGCTCTCCTGCGACCGGAATCCCCGAACGCGGCAGCAAGCGTGACGGTTACTTCCGGGCCTTCCCCGGACAATGGCCACGGACCGGGATCTGCGCCAGGCTCCGTGACACGATCGGCAGCTCCCGTGCCGGAGGTGCGAGAGAACGGCGTCCGCGCTCACGAAGCCGACAGCTTCTCGGACCGGCCTGATACAACAGAGCTGCTTCGCTATGCGCAGCGGCTTGCCGAGTCCGGTCAAACGGCCAGGGCCGTCGGTTTCCTGCGCCACGTCATCGACGAAGTCGAAGCCGCGATGGCGACGCTGCCGGGGACCATCGACGCTGCCTCGTCTCGATTGAAGCTCGCCGAGGCCTACCGGTTCCTCGAAAAGAAGCAGTACCTGAACGCGATGGACGCGTCGCATCGAGCCCACCAGCTAAACTCGGATGATCCCGAGATCCTGCGGGGGATGATGGAGGTCCACAGGCTCGCGGCCACGGCGGCGGACAGCCGCGCGAGCTTCCAGGAGGCGATCCAGTGGCTGAGCTGCGCGCATAGCCACGACCAGACAGACGTCAGTATCCACCGGGCCCTTGCGCAGAGGTACTTCACCCACGCCCGGGCCGTGCTGCACGACCTCGACGACAGGGAGGACGCCGTTCGATGGCTCGAGAGGGGACTGGAATGGAGTCCGGAAGACCCGGAGGCCAACGAACTGCTGCACCAGTTGACCGCGAGCGGAGCTTCTCCTCGAAATGGATGATGGGCTCGACATCGGCACTCGCCAGGACCCGGTCGCCGCGGCCGCGACCGGGAAGGCTGGCGAGCCCCACGCCGCCGAGGCGCTGCAACGCGCTGCCCGGGCCATGCGGGCCGGCGCCTTCCTGGAAGCCGAGATGGCACTGCGGCCCTTCTCCGAAGGCCCTGGCGCCGACCCTCGCATGGGCTTTTACCTGGGCCGCTCCCTGCGGTTGCAGCGCAAGTGGCAGCAGGCGGTCGCCGTGCTGGAGCCGCTGGCCTCGAGGCCGCCCACGGGGCGTCTCGCGGCGGTGGAACTTGCCGCCCTCTATCTGCAGCAAGACGACCTCTCCTCTGCCCGGGCAATGCTGGACCGGCTCGCGGACGGCAACGAATCGGACAGGACGCGCTTCCTTTCGGGCTGGCTCGCCGCCCGACTGGGCGCGTGGGACGAGTGCCGCCGGCACTGGACCGCCCTGGACAAGGGGCCGGGAACGCCGCCGCAACTGGCCGCCAACTCGAGGATCGTCGCGCTCCGCGAAGCCAGGTCGCTGCTCGACCAGCAGTCGACCGAAGACGCACTAGCAGTGCTGGCGGAGTTGGGGGAGGTCTCCGGAGCCTCGCCCGAGGAGTGCCGCGTGCGCGCCGACCTGCTCTTTCGAGCGACGGCTGCCCAGCTCCGGGACGGATGTGTTGGTCTCGAGGGCGACTCGGTCAGACGGCACCTCGAAGCCTGCAGAGAGCTCGTCCCGGGCGAACCGAGATACGCCTGCTGGGCGGACGTGCTGGCTCCAACGGCTGCGCTGCCCATGCCAGCCCGAGCGCAACGCGAGGGCAGTAGGGCCGGCCTCCGTGCCGGCTCTGACCCGGCGGCGGCCGGGTCAGCCGCGGCCAGCCTTTGGGCTCCCGGACAGGGCTCGCCTCAGGGCGCCGCCGCACTGCAAGAGCTGCAAACGACCCGGTCGCGTCCTCCCGGGGGCGGCGCCACGGCTGGCGTGCCCACCCCCGGCCTCGACCCGTATCTCGGCCTCTTCTTCGGCGCTCGCCAGGTCCTGGCCGGCGAGCTGTTGGCCGCCCTGTCGTCGGGCCGCACGGACCCGGGAGTGCTCCACTCCTTGGCCCTCTGCTGCTATTGGGACGCCCGGTCCCTCCCGGCGGACGCAAGCCCGGGAGTCGCGAGCGAGACCTGGGAGCGAGCACTGGCAGCGTGGGCCTCGCTCATGGAGGAAGGGCCATTCTGGGAGGCGTTCTTCGCCGAGCGCCAGGCGGCCTACGACGAGCCCATCCTCGAGCCCGAACGCACCAAGGTGCGCACCGAGCTCGCCGAGCGGCCGGCCCGTGACCTGGCGGCAGCGAGAACGGCTGCCCTGGAAGCCGGCCAGGGCGAGCGCGCCCATTTGCTGCACGGCCTCGAGTTGCAGTACGCCGTCGAGAGACGCGGCGGTCGCGCCTTGCGGGAAGTGAGCCGCAACCGCCCGGAGCTTCCGTGGGGCTCGCTGACGATGGGTCCGCTGATGGCGCGGCTGCTGGGACATCAGCAGGCCGTGGGGCGGCTGGTGTCCGGTCTCTCGACAACCCGCCAGCAACGCGACGAAAGCGACCTGGCGAAGCTCCTCGAGGAGCTTCTGCGGCAGGCGGGCAACCAGCCCGAAGGCCCCCTGGCGGACGGCGGCCACGAAGCTCCGGTCGTGGCTGCCCGGCGAAGCTTCAGCCGCCTCGGCCCCGCTGCCGAGTTGCTGGCCCAAGGACAGCCAAACGACGGAACGCGACTCTTCCTTCAGGATGCCCTGGAGCTTGCAGTTGACGCTCACCTGCGGATCGCGAGGTCCTGCATCAGCGGCACCGAGGTCGAGGCCGCGGACGCGACGGCCCACTGGAGAGCCGCGCTGCAGGCTGGCACCCGGGCCGGTTCGGGCGATCGGACCCGCGATGCGGTCAGGTCCTGGGCCATCGGCGCCAGGAAGCTCTGGGCAGAGCGCCGGAACCTGGACCAGGCCGCGATCGTCCTCGAGGCGGCCGCGGAAGCCCTTCAGGACGAGTCGCTCGACGGCCTGCTGGCCGAAGCGCTGACCGACCGGGGCATCGTGCGAGCCAGGGCCGGCCGGCTTGCCGATGCTGCCAGGGACCTTCGAATCGCCTTCTCGAAGGCACCTCACGTGCGACGCACGGCGATGAGCTACGCGACGGTGTTGCGACTGTACGCTCCCAGCCTGGCCCGTTTCGGCCGCCGCCCGGAGGGGGTCCAGGCCGTGGAAGAGGCGCTGAAAGTGCTCGGCAAGCTCACGCTCGAGGCCCCCGACGACCAGGAAATCGCGCGAGAGGTCTCGCTGGCCAGGTCGGAACTGGCTCACGTCTCCCAGCCCACGGCCCTGGAATCGATGATCGAGTTGTGCAAGGCGGGAGCGGCTCGTGGCAGCGCCGCCGGGTCGCCCATCTCGTCGTCTGACATGAGCGACGCCCACTCGGAGGCCCGGGCGGCCGCCGCCCGGGGCCAGTACGAGCTGGCCATCTCGTCGCTCAACGGGTTGTTGCGCGAGCGCGAGGACCCGGATGGGGCCGTCAGGGAGACTCTGCGGCGGACGTACCTGTCGTACTTCCGCTCCGCTCTGTCGGCGGGAGACTGCGACAAGGCCAATCGGATCCTGGCCAGGGCCCGCCGGCAGTTCCAGGAAGATCCCGAACTGCAGAGATTGTCGTCCAAAGCCCGCGCAACCGGAGAGTGGTGCTGACATGTTCCGCGACCCCGCGATGAGCTGGGACAAGCCAGTCGCCTACGACGAACTGGCGGAACTGGGCATTGGCCCCGACACGACGATGCGCCAGGTGAAGGACAGTGCCGACGAACTGATGAGTCGCGGGCTGCGGCACAAACGATGGGCCCGAGACGAGTTGCGGCTGCAACCCTCTCGCCTGGGCCTCGACTTCTTCTACTACAGACCCGATCGGATGGGCTCGTCTGTGGCGGAAGCCCCGGGCGCCGAAACCCGTGCGGCTCTCGGCCGAGCGCTCGGGAGGGCGATGGCGGCCACCGTCACCGGGTCGTCGTCCGATCGGCTGCGGCTTGTCTGGCTGCCCGAGCTAGCGGCGGGCGAGACGATACCGGACGAGGATCTCGAATCGCGATGAGCCACGAGAAAGGCCCTGAGTGCCGATCGAAGCCCCCGGGGCCGCGCGTCTCACACCCGGCTGCAGCCCGCGAGGGTCCCGGGGAAGCTCCGGCAGTTGCGCCCCCTCCCGGGTCGCAGCGTCGCTCGCAGAAGTTGGGCGAGATTCTGGTCGAACAGGGGAGGATCACGACCGCGCAACTCGACGAGGCGCTCACCATCCAGCAACAGCACCCGGAGAGCCGCCGCCGGCTAGGCATCATCCTCTACAGCCTGGGGTATGTGACCCTGAAGGACGTTGTCGATGCGCTCAAGGTCCAGCATCGACAGCGGAGCTCGGACGGCCGCACGCGCCCCTCGATCCTGCTGGGCGAACTGCTGGTGGAGGCCGGCCTGGTGACCCGAGCACAGGTCGAGACGGCCCTGTCGGTACAGGGAAGGACCGGCCGCAAGCTGGGCGAGATCCTCTGCGACCTCGGTTTCATCACGCCCGACCGGCTCATCGAAGCCCTCCTGGCACAACTCGGCATCGACTTCCTCCACGATTGATGACCCGCCACGGCATGACCTCTCCTCCCGGCTCCGGAGCCTCCAGATGGCCTCTTCTTCCGTCATACTGACGGCTCTCGACACGCTGAGCAACGCGTACAACTCGCTCACGAGGCAACTCGCGAGCGGCTCGCCCACGCTGTTCCCGATCTGCGAGTTGATCCTGCTGGGCTGCATCGCCGGGATTGGGTTGATTGCCCTCCTGCCGCGCCGCGTCACCGCTGCCCGCAAGGAACAGCTTGTCCACAGTTGCTTCATCTTCCTGACGATGGACTTGATGTACCTCGCCTATTGCGGCACAGGTTCGCTGTGGGCCGGGGTCCTGGCGCTGGTGCTCTGCTCGTCCGTGTGGCAGTTCACGGCGGCCGTCGGCTACCAGGAGTTCAAACTCCAGCAGTTGCTGTTCTTCGGGCCCACGGTCGTCGTGCTGGGCTCGGCGGCATGCTTCGTGCATTGGTGGTGGTCCACCTTCTGGATAACGACCCTCGGCTCCATGATCTTCCTGGGGATCTTCGCCGCGGTCACCGAAGGTCTTCGCGGTCGCTTGTGCCCATACCCGGTGGCCGTCGCCCAGGTGCGCGCGCTGGCGGCCCAGCTCGGCCGCCTGGAGCACGCGAACTCGTCCGAGGTGGCCACGGTGAGGCCCCAGCTCGCCGCGGCCAGGAGCCGAATGGAGCAGTGTCTGCTGTCGATATCGGCGGCCGAGTTGGCACGGGCCGACCGATTCCTCGCAGCGGGTAAGGAGGCCGCGGCGACGGAGCTTCTCGAGGAGAGCCTGCAGCGGCTGAATGCGCTGGAAGTGCAGCAGTGCGGCGCCAAGAGAAACGCGGCGCTGTCGCAAGTCCACCTCCGGCTGGGCAAGCTCCGGTTCAAGTCCGGCTCGCTGGACCGAGCCGAGAACCACTTCTACCAGGCCCAGCGTGGCCTCGACCTGCGCAGCACGCCGGAGGCCGTGGCATGTCTGGCCTCGAGCGCTGCCCGAAAAAAGCTCACGTCCACCGAGGCCCTCGAGTTCTACATGTGGTTCGTGAAGCTCCGTGGCCCCGCTGACCCGGGGGCCGAGACGGCCACCGTCTACCAGATGCTCCGCTCCTGGTGCTCCGCGACCGGGGCCAGCTCCGCGAACGCAGCAGGTCAAGCGAGCCTGCAAAGAAAGCGCCTGCAGGAGCTTCTCACGTGGCGAGCCGAGGTCGACTGGGCCTTGCTGGAACTGGCGAAGCTCGACGAGCGAGAGGGTCGATGGCAGACGGCCCAGGAGACCTATCAACGGGCGACGCGACTTCGGACCGTGGCCGTCGAAGCGCACCTGGGGTTGGCCCGAATCCACCTGGCCTGCCACCGGCCGGGAGACTCCGTGCGCACCTGCCAGGAGATACTGCGGCTCCAGCCCGCGCTGGCCGCCGCCCGCGACCTCCTCGGACAAGCCATGGTGGAAGATCTGCTCGGGCGCAACGAGGACTTCCCCGAGGGTGTCTCGGCGGCCGACCGCGCGAATCTGGCCCAGGCGCTGGAGGTGCTGAGACCTCTGGCCGGCGGACCCGGAGCGACTGCCCGACTCTGTCTGGGGCTCGGTCTGTGCCTGCGTGTGCTCGAGGGAGTGGGCCCCGCGCTCGGTCCACTCGAGCGCGCGGCCGAGTTAGATCCCAGGGACGCAGTGGCCCTCTACCATCTCGCAGACTGCCTCGGCCGGCTGGAGACACCCGATCTCGGCAAGGTCGCCGCTCGGCTCGAACGAGTCCTCGAACTGGACCCGCGCCATGTTCGGGCCCGAGTCAAGCTCGCCCGTTTGCGGTTCGACGCGGGACGTCAAGAGATGGCTGCCGAGCTGTTGACCGGAGTCCCGGAGGCGTCGGCGGCGACGACCGGCCAGCCAGCTCGGGCTGGATGGCCAACCGAAGCCCGGCTGTTGAGGGCCGAACTGGCTTACGCCCGGGAGCGTTATGCGGAAGTGGGACAACTGCTCGGGCCACTCGAGGGCTTGAGCGTGCGACATCGGTTCCTCCGCGCCAGGGCGAGAGCGCGCAGCCGCGAGTTCGAGGCGGCGGTTCGCGACTACGAAGCGGTGCTGGCTGTTGAACCCAAGCACCGTGAGGCCAACTACTACCTGGCCTGCGCGATGGCCCACCTGGGCCGCAATGAGCGATTGCCCACCCTGCTGAAGGCCCATCTGCAAAGCAATGCTACCGATCACCGCCCCTTCCTGCTGCTAGGCAACGTCTACCTGCACCACGGGCAGACCCAGCTCGCCGTGGACATGCTCAAGCAGGGCTTGGCCCGGGCCCCGGGTGACCCGGACCTCTTGTGCGCCGCCGCCGCCGTCTACATGAGAAGCGGAGCCCTCAAACAGGCAGAGTCCATGCTGAAACAGGTAACGCAGACGCACAGCCGGCACGGAGTGGCCTTCGCCATGCTGGGAAAGACCTTCGAAGGCTCCGGCCGAGTAACTGACGCCATCGGCGCCTATGAACGTGCCCTCGACAGCAAACTCGACTAGGCTATTCGTGCTGCGCCGGCTGGGCCTCCTGCTGTGTCAGGCCGGCCGGTTCAAGGAGGCCACGGTCCACCTGCAGGAGGCCGTGCAGTTGGGCCAGCGGGGCGTCTCCACGCCTTATCGATTGGGGTTTGCCCAGGCCTCGAGCGGGCTCCTTGCAGAAGCAGTCGAATCCTGGAAGACGCTACGGGAGGGCCCGCTGGCCCGGACCGGTTGGTGGTCGCGAGAGTTCCATGCTCTGCAGCAGCACTTCCTGGTGCAGGCGCTGTCCAGCGGTCGCACCAGAGAGGTCCTGCCGTTGTGCGACGAGTTGCTGCAATCGCCGGCGAGACCTGCAGAGGTCGGATGTGCCGGAGCGGAGGCCCTGCTGCGGCACGGATGCTCGGAACTTTCGCAGGGCCACTTTAGCGCCGCCCGGACGGCCTTTGGCAAGGCAGCCTCGCTGGACGGAGACAGTGCCCGCCATGGCTTGTTGCAGGGGATCGCGGCCTTTCACGGCGGCGACTTCGCGGACGCCGTACGCCTGTTTCGCGCAGCCAACTCAGGCTCTCACCGTGACCCCGTCGCCACAGCCTATCTGGCGCTTGCTCTCTCCCGTGCGGGCGCATCCGCCGCCGCAGACGAAACGCTGGAGGCGGCCTCGAACGCGCCGGGGCTGTCTCGAGAGCTGCACTCCTGGCTGCTGTCGACCCGGGTTGCACGCTCGATTGCGCGCCAGGACTGGAGCGCGGCTGACCGTGGGCTCTCCGCCCTGGACGCGGCATGCCAGTCTCGGACGCCCCAAGAGCTCGAACGGCCGATGGCACGGATGCGCCTTCTGGTGCTGCTTCACGAGCGTCGATACAGCGAGGCCGCGACGCTGGCCTCGGGGAAATCGCGAGTCCAGTCCGACCATGCGGAACTGACGTACTTGCAGGCCGTTGCCTTGTTCAAGGGAGGCAAGCATGACGAGGCCCTGGAGCGGTTCCAGATGCTGCCCCCGTCGTCCAGCTATGCCGATGCGCGACCTGCCGCGGCGAAGATCTGGCTTCACAAGGCCTGCGAGCATACCCGACAGAGGAACGCGTCGTCCGCGGTCCAGGCGCTGGAGAAGGCCCGCCAGTGCGACCCTTCGAACGCCAAGATCCCCAGGTTGCTCGCGGCCTTCTCCGGAAGCGAGCCGCACCGGGCCGCCCAGGCGGGAAAGCTCGATCGGGCCATCGAGCTGTGGGAAAAGGAGAGAGCAAAGTCCCCGCGCGAACTGGGAATCCGTCACAACCTGGCGATAGCCCATCATCGCCTCGCTCTCGAAAAGGAGGAGGCCGGCTCCACCAGTGCTGCGGACTCCCATTGGAGGACAGCCCTCGAGGCGTGGGCCGACGTGATCGTCAACGACGAGTTCTGGACCAAGCTCAAGGCGACCTATCGCTCTGCCCTTCGCAAGCCGGCCGACAGCGACGTCGACAAGTTCCGCTCCGAGTTGGTCACCAAGCTCATAGTGCCAAACCTGGACGCCGGGATGAAGGCCTTCAAGGCCGAGGACTGGCGCGGTTCCGTAAGGCACGACACCTACATCAGGGAGTTTCTAAAGAAGATCAGGCAATGGACGGACACGCCCGAGATCCGTGAGAGACTCTGTCAGACTTGCTGCAACATCGGGGTGGCCAAGGTGAACATGGGCGATCGTTCCAGTTCCAAGGCCGACTTCGAGGAGGCCAACCGGTACAAGCCCGGTGACGAGAGGGCCAAGCGAGGACTGGACGCGGCGGAAGGCCGGGCCACTCCTGGCGAGGGTCCCGGCCTGCCGCCACCCGCGGTCGCCCTCCTGGCCTTTCTCAAGGCCAAGAACGAGCCCGGCTATCGTGCGATGGTGCAGGCCATGGGCCTGGACCCGGACAACCCGGAGGTATTCCTGTTGTTCCTCAAGCTGGGGATAGTGCAGGTGAGGTGACGCGTGATCGAAGGAAACCCCTACGGTTCCTCTTGCCAGCAGCACTACTCGGCGCTCGGGGTCGACCCCACGGCCACGTTCGAGGACGTCGCGGATGCCTTCATGGAGCGCCTGCAACGCGTCAAGTCCGACCAGGCGGCCGCGGCCAAGCTGCTCGAGGCCTTCAAGGGAATCACGGCTCCGGATCGCCGCGCGCACTGGGTGTTGGGTGTATCGAGGACCGCAACCTCCGCCGAAGTCGACAAGGCGGCCATTCCCTTGCTGCGCAAGTACCCCTCCGGCAAGAGCGCTCACCCCTATCAGGCCATCAATCAGGCCAAGCGCAACCTCGGCGACCCGGCGAAGCGCCTGCTCCTCGATCTCTTCCAGTTCTCGGCCGAGCTATCGCAAGAAGCAATGCCAGCCGAGTTGAAGGACTACGAGAAGCTCGACCATGAGTTCAGTCTTCCGATCCCGGCCAATGGCACGAGCGAGCTCGAATTCAAGTTCCCTCCCGTGAATCTCGCCTCCTATCAAGCCGAGCCGCCGAAGCCTCCGGTCCTGGAGTTCCGCGCCGAGGTCCAGGATCCCGACGAACTGCAGGTCGAGCTGCCGCTCGACCACTGAGGGGTGACGTATGGACAACCCCTGCGTCAGCGGCCCCAGAGCCGAGTCCCCGACCGCAGCCGCCCCTGCCTACCCCCACCTGGGCCAGGGCGCCCGAGCTGCCGTTCGGCGGCGCGGTGAGGTGCTGAAGGCACTCGACAGCCGACTCGTCCGGGCCGCACTCGCTGCCGATTCGTACGACTCGGGCCTCGACGCCTGCGTCGCACGGCTGGCCCACTTCGTCCTGCAAGCTCGCTCGGCCGCCAGCGGCGAACCGCGACTTCTGCGCTGGGCGGAGAGCCTCCGCAAGGTCGCGGACAAGCTCCGAGCCCATATCTCCGCGCAGAGCGGCGACTCCAAGCCTCCGGACTCCGGGCACGAGGCGGGCACCGTGCCGGAGCTGACGGGCTGCGAGCAGGCCGGCAGTCTCCGAGACGCCAGCCGGGCTGCCCTTCGAAGGCAGGCCGGTCGGGTCGCGGTATTGGAGCAGCGTCTCTCCGAGCTCGACAAGCGGTTTCGCGGCTATCTGCGAAGGACGATCGAGAGCATGGAGACGCTCGGCCGGTTCCTGCCGTTCCTCGAGAAACACGGCGCCGCAGACCCGCTCATGGCCGAGTGGGCCAAGGAGGTGGCGACCGTGCTCGCCCAGTTCCGCGCGCTGCTCCTCCAGCAGGGAGTGGAGCTCGTGCCGTTCTCCGAGGACGCGGTGGACGACGGTCTCTACGAGCAGGACAACCCCACGCCGGAGCTCGAGGAGGGGGAGGAACTGACGACGGTCGTGAGCATGCACTGCTATCGAAAGGGACCGGCGATCCTGGTCGCGGGTCACTTCACGCTGGAGAGAGCAGAGTGCCCGGCGCGCCCGGGCGTCAAGGGGTCCTGACACTTCCCGGACTCTGTTTCATTGCTGATTCGGACTGTTGAGGAGGCAAGATGGCAATCATCGGAATCGATCTCGGGACGACCAATTCGGCTGTCGCATACTTGAAGGGCAAGGCGATCAAGGTCATCCCCAACATCGACGGGAGCACGACCACGCCGTCGGTCGTCGGACTGACTCGCAAGGGAGAGATCCTCGTCGGCGAGAAGGCGAAGCGTCGGTTGTACCAGGACCCCAAGAACACCATCCGCTCGATCAAGCGGCACATGGGCACGAACAAGCTCCACATGTTCAATGGCAAGGACCGCACTCCGCAGGAGGTCTCCTCCTACATCCTGGCGCACTTGAAGCAGACCGCCGAGGGGTTCCTGCGCGAGAAGGTCCGGCGCGCCGTGATCACGCACCCCGCCTACTTCAACGAACCCGAGATCAAGGCCACGCGTGATGCGGCGATGATCGCGGGCTTTGACGACGTGACTCTAATGAACGAGCCGACGGCGGCGGCCATGGCCTATGGGGTCGAGCAGGACCTTCACGAGCACCAGACCCTGCTCGTCTACGATCTGGGCGGGGGGACCTTCGATGTCTCGGTCATCACGATCGACAGCGGGGTCTACGAGGTCCGCGGTATCAGCGGGGACATGCGACTGGGCGGCGACGACTTGGATCTGCGGCTTGCGCAGAACCTGGCCGAGGACTTCCGCAAGAAGACCGGGGTCGACCTCCGGGCCAACAGCCAGGCCATGGGCCGTCTCACGGCGGCCGCCGAGGAGGCCAAGATCGCCTTGTCGACGGTCCTCAACGCGGAAGTCGAGCTCCCCGGCATCGTGATGGATGCGTCCGGCGATCCCGTCGATCTGGAAGCCAGCGTCTCTCGGAGCACCTTTGAGGAGCTGATCCGTCCCCTCGTGCAAGGCAGCCTCAAGTGGGTGGACGAAGCCCTGCAGCGGGCGTCCCTCTCGGTCTCGGATATCACGAAGATCTTGCTGGTCGGGGGTTCGACGAAGATCCCCCTGGTGCTCAACACCCTGGAGCGCCACTTCGGCGGTCGGGTGCCCATTTGCAAGGACATCAGCCCGGATCTGGCGGTCGCCATGGGGGCAGCCGTCAAGACGGCCCTCCTCGAGGAGAAGCCCGATCTCGAAAACGTCTCCGAGGCGGACCGGCCCGACAATGTGGCGGCAGATGTCCAGGTGACAGCCCACAGCGTGGGCCTCTCGCTGAAGGACAATCGATACGACATCCTGATCCCGGCCAACTCGTTCTATCCGCAAGAGCTCACCAAGACCTACTACACGGTCTCCGAGCATCAGACCAACCTGATGACCATGGTCCTGGAAGGCGAGAACCCGCTGGCCGATCGAAACCGAAAGCTGGGCGAAGTCAACATGCAGCTTCCGCCGATCTTCCCGGCCGAGGCGCCGCTCGACGTGACCTTCAAGATCAACAGCGACCGGATCCTGGAAGTCACGGTGGTCATGCAGGAACGTCCGGACCTGTGCTGCTACGTCAAGATCGAGGGGACGCCAGACAGCGCTCGCATGTCGCAGGAAGAACTGGACCGTCTGCGCCGGGAGCACGAGAGCCACGACCGGGCTCAGCAAGGACAGGAGTCCGAACGGCTCCGCCTCATGGTCGAGGGCGAACTCGAAGAGCTCCGCAGGCTGGCCGACACCAACCCCGATCTCGTCCGGGGCGAGGAGCAGGCTCAGATCCGGCAGCTCGTCCTCCAAGTGAAGTCGATGCTGCAAGGCCCCATGGAACCGGCCACTCAACAGGCGCTCGCCGAGCTCTTGACCCGATTGAACGATCTGCGCGGACAGCTCCTGGCACGCGCCAGCGCATCATGAACGCCGTGAACGCCGCCAGCCCTTCCACGCCCTGTCCGTGCTGCGACGCCTCCGTCGATCTGCTGGCGCGCAACGTGTGCCCGTCCTGCAAGTCGGATCTGGAGCCGCTAGCTACCTTGACTCGGTTAACGGCCTTGTATTGCCGGCTGGCGGCCGACTGCCGGCCCGACGACGAGCTGAAAGCCGCACGGTACTGGGGAATGACCCTCGCCCTCGCCCCGGACCACGTCCCCGCACTGCTCCACCTTGCCTCGCTTCACGAGCGACGCGGAGACCGCAACGAGGCCCACGGGCTCTTCCTGCAGGCCATGAGGGCGGACCCGGACTGCCGGGAGGCCACCGAAGGCACCCAGCGCTGCGCTCCCCAGAGCCCGGAAGCCCAGCCGCGGTACCAGCTTCCCTTGCTTCGTCTCGGGTCCCTCGACGGCTGCCTCCCGCCCAGGCCCGGTCCCACCGGGGAAGGCCGGCAGGCGGACGGCTCTCCCGCTCCTCCGCGAGAGTCGGAGTCGAGTCGGGGGCCTTCCCTTGCGAACCCGGGCGAGCCTTTGTTGAACCCAGGGGCTCCTCCCCTGGATCCGCTCGCCCCGTTCCGGGACGAGCCCGGGACCGATCCGATGCTCGAGTCCGTGTTCACTCTGGAGGCACGTGCCGGGGATGGTCCCGGAGTCGCCGCCGATTTCGTCGGCTGGCTGGGTTCCCTTCCGGCAGCACCGCCATGGGCCCGCTACTTCCTCGCGCTGCAGGCCGTGCAGCGACAGGACCTCTGTCATGCCAGGACCCTCTTTGCGAGCCTGCTGACCGAGGCGGCCCTGGCCCGGCAGTCGGCGGTCTACCTGGCCGGAATTCTGCTGTCGACTCAGGGAAGCGTCGTGTCCAAGGCCGACCTCGAGGCCTGGCTCCCGCCGACCGACCTGGCGTTCGACGAGGCGCTGCAGATCCTGGTCGCCCGGTGGAGCGCCCTAGGCGGGCAGCCACAGGCCCACCAGTTGCTGGAGGTGCTCTGGGAGCAAGACCGCCAGTCTGTCCCACTCACGTGCCGTTTGGCCACGTCGTACTTCGACGCCGGGCTGACCGAGCAGGCCTTGCAGTTCCTCGAGACACGCATCCAGGCTCCGAGCTGCCAGCGCGAGGTTCGGCTCCTGTTCCTCGAGCTGGCGCAACGACTGGGACTGACCGAGCGATGCCAGGCCCTCCTGGCCGAGTTCCCGGAGCTGGGCGCAACGGTCTCGTCCGACGGAGGTCAGAAACCGTGACTCGCTGCCCGAGTTGTGGCGGTGTCCTGGCCGACCTGGCGGCCGTTTGTCCTGTCTGCTCTCCCGGCCTCGCCCTACCCTCCGGGGACGCCTTGGCCACGTTCCGTGGTGGGGCGACGCAGAAAGAACGCGAGCACCAGGGGCCCACTCCCGAGGTCGCCAGCTTGCTGGCCATGGGTGGCGCGTCGCCCGAGCTGGCCGTGGCTCTGGGGGTCTCGGGGTCTCACGCGGCCATCCCTCCGACCCAGCCGGACGACTGTCCAGTGTCGGCTCTTGGCCGGGACTACCGTCTGGAGCTCATCCTGGGCGCGTCCGGGCTGGAGCGACCGGTCCTCGTCCGCGCGTCGGCCGTCACCATGGTCGAGGCGGGAGACCTCCTGGTGCTGGACCATCCGTCTCCCTATCGAATTCAGCGTTTTGCTCCTGATGGGCGTTTTCTGGCTACCGTCGCCAACCTGGCCGAGGGCCCGGGACCGCTGGAGCTGCAACATCCGTGCGGGCTGGCGACCGGCCAGAAGGGCGAACTCTACATCTGCGATTCCGGCAAGGACTTCGTGCTCGTCGTTTCCCCGGACGGAAAGCCCGTCCGGGCAATCGACGGTACGGATGCGGGGGTCGGTCGGCTTCGGGCGCCCGAGGACGCGTTCTCGGACGCCTCGGGGCGATTGCTGATTTCGGACACCGGAAACCACCGAGTCGTGGTGCTCGACGCGCAGGAGAAGCATCTCTTCACGCTCGGGCTGGATGCAGACCGAGACGGCGACGGCCGGCTCGACGCGGGCTCGGGCAATGGCGAGTTCCTCGAACCGGCCGGCGTGGCCGTCGATCGGGACGGGAACATCCTGGTAGCAGACCGCGGCAACGACCGCGTCCAGAAGTTCGACGCGGGAGGACGCTTCGTATCGGTCTTCGGAGTGCGCGGCCCCGCCCCCGGCTGCTTCCAGGGACCCTGCGATCTCCGCATCTTGCACGATGGGACTCTCTTCGTTGCAGACCGCTCGCTGACCCGCGTCCAGACTTTCACTCCCGAGGGTCGATTGTTGCGGCATTTCGCGCGACCGTTGAACGACGAGACGCGAATGGAATCCGGAGACATCGAGATTGACGATGCCGGCTTCGTTTACATGGCCGTGGGTTTGGGCGGCGTCATCAAGGTCGGTCTCCTGGATCCCGGCACCAACCTGATCGGTACGGCGGAGCCCAGCGGCAGCGACTTTGTCGGGACAGGCGAGTTCGGTGAACCGGGCACCGAGGATGGCCGTCTCTGCAGCCCCTTCGGCCTCGCCTGCTGCGCCACCGGGGCGATTCTGGTCTTCGACTTCGCCTCACCCGGCGAGACGCGACTCCAGGTGTTTTCTCCCGAGGGCGCCTTCCAGCGTGCGATGGGCCGCTTCCCGGACGGGGCCAGGTCCGGCGAGTTCCAGGGACCGGCCGGCTTCGTCTCGGACGCGGCCGGAAACGTCTACGTGGCCGATTCGGGAAACAACCGGGTGGTGAAGCTCGACCCCGCCGGTCAGGTCTGCGCCTCCTTCGGACAGGAAGGGAGTGGGCCTGTCCAATTCGTGTTTCCCATGGATGTCGCGGTCGACTCGTCGGGCTCCGTCTACGTGGCAGACAGTTTCAACAACCGCGTCCAGAAGCTGACGCCCGATGGCCGGACAGAACGCGTTTTCGGGCTCGACCGCGACGACAACGGGGATGGGATCCCGGACGCCGGCGACGGCCCGGGGGAATTCGACCTCCCGAGCCAGGTCGCGCTGGATGCGTCGGGCCGCCTCTTCGTCCTCGACGCCAACAACCACCGGGTGCAGTGCTTCGGGCCGCAAGGTGACTTCGCCTTTCAGATTGGCGGCCCGGGCGATACCGCGGGGGTCGTCCTGGACAGTCCCAGTTGCCTTGCCGTCACACCCGACGGCCGCAGCCTGGTGATCGACCGTGACGGGCAGCGAATCAGGATCTTCGATTCCCACGGGGGCCTCGGAGCGACGCTGGTGGACTGTGCCACGGGCGCCGTCGAATACGGCGATCTCGTGGTCGCGTCCGATGGCGGCATCTTCGTGTTGGACCGGATTTCCTCGCGCATCCAGCAGTTCGTCCGGTTGGGATAGCGGTGACGCCGATGGAACCGCTTGCCTCGAGGCGTTCGACCGGCGTGCCAGGACCCGGTTCGGAACGTAACCCCCGGGACGGCGGACCTCCGCAGGCCGTCGAACTGGAGCAGATGCCTCGAGCCATTGCGCTTGCGTTCTGGCGCCTCGATCGCGAGCTGTGGTGGCTATCGCGGGGGCTTGATGCCACCGGTCCGGACGAGGGGCCAGACGGAGGGCACGTGATCACGAGTGTCGGTCTGGTGCTGCAGCTCGCCTTGGAGGCGGGTTTGGCAGTCACCAGATACCTGGCTCTGATCGCCTTGGCGCAGACCCTGGATCTGCGGCTGAACGCCAGCCGCCGCCAGGCACAGATGTGCGCGGAGTTCCTTGGCACTGAAAGACGCTCGGATGGCCACTGGTTA